>CANFOZ010000003.1 GCA_947448795.1 Bacteroidota bacterium | reverse complement strand
GTATATAGTGCCGTAATCGACCTGACTAACCCTGATCGTATCATCGTTGGTACGGAGATGGGTATCTGGGCATCAGAAGACAAAGGCCTCACTTGGAATGAGCAAAACAACGGAATGGCACGTGTGCCAACGTTTATGGTGCGTCAGCAAACAAAAGCACCATGGTGGGCTACTAATACCGGCGTTCTTTATGCTGCTACCCACGGTCGCGGTCTGTTCAGCTGTAATTCATTCTATGTGCCTGCTTCGGTAAAGAACGAGGATCTTGTGTCTAAAGCGACAGCAAAATCAGGTCTCAATGTGTATCCGAATCCAACAAGCGATGCGGCTAAATTGACCTTCAATCTCGACAACAACAAGAAATTAAGTATTGCTATTTATTCCATCCAAGGGAAATTGGTGAAAACACAGGTAGTGAACGGCTTGAAAGGGGCCAACACCATCGAACTTGATGCGCATGACCTTGTTTCTGGAACATACCTTGTATCGCTTAAAGGTGAAGGTGTATCGGTAAGCACGCGTTTTGTTGTAACGAAATAACTTTAGCACAGATAATTTAATCCTCGGTCGAAAGGCCGGGGATTTTTTTTTATCGAAAAAACACAACTTGTTTCAATTCCTGTTGTAACTTCAACCCATGGAAAAAATTAAAGTAGGTATCAACGGCTTCGGACGCATTGGACGAACTCTTTTTAGAAATCTGCATGGGCGCACCGATATTGAGGTTGTGGCCATTAATGATTTGGCTGACTCAGCTACATTGGCTCATCTGCTCAAATACGATTCTGTCCATGGTGTTTTTAAAAGCATTGTTACTTCGGGTAAAAACAAGATTACCGTGAAGGGCCAGAGTATTCGGATGTTTGAGGAGAAGGATCCCGAAAATGTACCTTGGGGTGTATTCAAGGTTGATGTGGTGGTTGAATGTACTGGTCATTTTCTTGATTTGGAAGGTGCTTCAAAACACCTTAAGGCTGGGGCTAAACGAGTTATTTTATCGGCACCGCCTAAAGGAAAAATAAAGACAGTTGTGCTTGGTGTTAATGACGAGATCATCGAAGGGGATGATACGGTCATTTCCAATGCATCGTGCACCACCAACAATGTGGCGCCGATGATAAAAATTCTCGATGAGTTATGGGGAATTGAGAGTGCGTATATCACTACTGTTCATGCTTATACCGGTGATCAGAACTTACACGATTCGCCACATAAAGATCTGCGCAGGGCTCGCGCCGCCTCAGTTTCAATAATACCTACAAGCACTGGTGCAGCAAAAGCCGTTACGGAAATATTTCCCAAATTGAATGGTAAGCTTGGTGGTGCTGGAATTCGTGTTCCCGTTATCAATGGTTCGCTCACCGATCTAACCTGTGTGCTTAAAAAAACACCGACAATCGAGCAGGTTAATAAAGCTTTTCGTGAAGCCGCTGATTTTGGAATGAAAGGAATCATTCAATATACCGATGATCCTATCGTATCAGTTGATGTGATTGGGAATCCACATTCTTGTGTCTTCGATTCACAACTTACATCCGTACTTGGCAATATGGTTAAAGTAGTTGGATGGTACGACAACGAGATGGGCTATTCAGCTCGTTTGGTCGAGCTTATCCTGCGTTTTGCCCGTGCTTAATCTTTGCATCATGTGAGAAAGGCCATAAGCGCCTAATAGCGAAATCGCTGCTAGGGCTGGTATGCGAAAACGCCCTTCGGCCGAGCTTCCAGGAATCATCAGGGCGAAGTAGACTAAAATAGCGGTAAGAAATACCATCACGCGATAGCGCTTCTGCTTCCATAGATGCCAAATCCCGAGGCAAACAAGTGACCATTTTATAATCAGCTCGAGCAGTTGCAGCGTGGTCATCACTTTCGCTAGGTTGGTGTACTTGGTGAATTGAAATTTGTTTTCGACAAACTTGCTATTGCTGCCCTTTTGCCTTCGGGTTTGCTGGTCCCAATAGGCGCCAGATGGCTTGATAGCGAAGTAAATAAATCCTTTCAAATAATCCATCGCGAAGGCCACGGGATGACTTTCGATCATCCGCAGGCTGATTTTTTTTTCGACATCAATTCTAAGCAAAGGATTGTTTATCGAGCTATCGCCCAATTCTTTGTGCATCTCCTGCCACAAGGCTAGCCGCGATTGCGCAATGCTTTGGTGGTAGATAGCGCCATACACGTGTGCCGTTGGACATAAAAAAAAGAGCTCCTGTATGGAGGTGCTAATCAGCACGCGGCCGCTGAGTTGGTAGTTGCGCACTAGCCAAGGACTTAAGATGAGTAGTAAGGACCCAATCAAAAGAAAGCCATGCATCATTTTTTTAGCCCTGGTTGAATTGGAGAATGCTAAATAAAGGAGCAGGATAACAAAAAGGAAACTACCTGCTGGTCGGCATAAAATAGCCAGCCCGAGGAGGGAGCCGCACCAGAAGAAATACAGCGAATGCTTGCGCTTTATCCCCATACTAAAAACCAACAAGCCAGCTGTGATGAGTAGCGTAAACAGCGACTCTGTGAGAACAAAGTTGCAAAACAGAATAGAGGTTAAATCTAGGGCTGCCATTAGTCCGGCTATAACAGCCGTTTTCTTACTCAGCCCAATCTCAAGAGCCAACTGATAAACGACGACGCAGGTGAGAGCCGACAAGAGTCCTTGGGTGAAGAGGGCAATCCAAAGCGGCGCAGATAAAATTTTAAAGAATGCTAAGAAGGCAGGGTATAAAGGGGTTCGAAAGAATTCGTCGTACCAGGCCCTGTCGAAAAACCGGCCAAAAGAATCGTGCAGGACCAGGTTCTCCGCCAATTGCCAATAACCTTGCGAATCGAAGGTGAATGCTCCAGCAGGATAATTTAAGAAGATAAAAAAGGTACTCCACAACCACCGGAAGAAAAGCGCTGTACTAAATATCAGTGCAACGGGATGTTTTTTTGTGACATTGATAAATCCCTGTTTCATATACTACAAATGTAGCGGAATCCGTTTTAATTGCTTTGATTGTGCGGGCATTAGTTATATTCTATAGTTCATGCCAAATCTTTCCTAATTTTGCGCAATACAAAATCTGTCATCATGCTAAAGAAAATTGGTTTATCGCTACTTGGTTTGTTCGCACTCATCGTAGTTGCGGCTGTTGTTTTGCCGATAATTTACAAGGACAAAATTGTTCAGTTAGTAAAGGACGAGGCAAATAAAAACCTCAACGCTACCTTGAATTTCGGCGAGTTCGATATCACCTTAATCAAAAGCTTTCCAAATTTTACGCTAAGTATCCATGATCTCAGTGTAGCAGGTGTTGATGACTTTCGCGGCGATACACTCCTTTCTACCTCAACGTTTGCAGTAACGCTTGATGTAATGAGTGTAATAAAAGGGGAGCAGATTGGTATTCGCGCTATCACCTTGCAAGACCCGCGCATCCATGCCCTTGTTTTAAAAAATGGCAAAGCGAATTGGGATATCGCAAAGGCGTCGGCAGATACCAATCCAGCTGCACCCGATGAGCCTTCGAAATTTAAAATTAAGCTTAAGAAGTTTGAGATGCTTAATGGTTTTATCGTTTACGACGACGCCTCGCTCGGAGTTGCTACAACGATGGCAGGCGTGGATCACCAATTGACTGGCGACTTTACACAAGATAATTTCCTCATGAGTACAGTGACCGACATAAAGCAACTTAGTGTTTCTTATGGAGGAGTAAAATACCTAAGCAAAACCAAAGCAACACTTTTGGCCGATTTAGATATGGATATGGTTCATTCCAAATACACATTTAAAAACAACACACTCACCATTAATGAGCTTGTTGTTGGAGCCAATGGTTGGGTTGCTATGCCTGCGGATGATATCGATATGGACCTAACATGGAATGTGGGCAAGTCGGAATTTAAAAACTTTATGTCTTTGGTGCCCGGTGCTTACACCGCTGATTTTGCAAGTGTTAAAACAAGCGGCTCGCTCGCTTTAGACGGCTCGGTTAAAGGACGTTACAACGACAAACAGATGCCAGGTTTTACGCTTAATATGCTCATTAACAATGGTAATTTTCAATACCCAGCCCTGCCTGCAGCGCTTAAAAATGTGCAGGTTGATCTGAAAGTGAGTAACCCCGATGGTATTCCTGATCATACCCTAATAAATCTTGCTCGCATGCATCTTGAATTGGCGGGCGATCCTTTCGATATGCGCCTTGTGGTTAAAACACCAGTTTCTGATGCGCAGTTGGATGCCTCCATGAAAGGCCGCATCAACCTAGCCAATGTTGCTAAGCTGGTGCCGATGGATAAAGGCACTAGTCTCAGCGGACTTTTCACAGCCGACCTGTCAGCTAAAGGGCGTATGTCGTCTATCGAGAAAGAGCGCTATGAAGAGTTTCAAGCCAAAGGAACGATGACGATGGCTAATGTAAGTTACGCTTCACCCGATATGCCTAAAGGCGTGAATATTCGAACCATGGCTTTAACCTTCAACCCGCAACATGTAACGCTCGGTGCTTTCGATGCACGCATGGGACGCAGCGATATGCAGATGACCGGTTCATTAGACAACTTTTTGGCCTATGCACTTAAAGATGAAACCTTGAAGGGCAACCTCAATTTCTCGTCACGACTTATCGACGTAAATGAGTTCATGACTCCGTCTTCCGCAACGCCGACAACTGTGTCTGCCGCGCCCGATACGGCTAAAATGACCGTCTTCGAGGTGCCTAAAAACATGCAATTCAACCTGAATGCAAACATCGATCGTATGCTATACGAAGACTTGGCTATCACTGCGATGAAAGGGGCTATCGTAGTAGGCAACGAATCGGTGAGCATGAATGGTGTAGCCATGCGCATGCTTGGCGGTACTATTACTGCCAATGGAACCTACTCAACAAAAAGTCCACGTAGACCTTCCATACGCTTTGATTTGGATGTGGCGGATATGGATGTGCAACAAACGGCAAAGTATTTTAACTCCGTGAAAAAAATGGCGCCCATCGTTGAGAAGACAGTGGGACAGTACAGCACTAAGTTCAATGTTAATGGTACTTTGGACGAACATATGCAGCCCATTTTGAATACCATGAATGGGGCTGGTGCCATGATCACGAAGGATATTGTAGTGAACGGTTTTGCCCCGATGGTAAAGGTAGGAGAGGCTTTAAAAATCAAGAAACTCGAACGCTTGGTAGTGGGGAGTTCAAACTTAAGCTTCGAGTTTGCAGACGGCCGCGTGCGCGTGAAGCCATTTGATGTTAAGATGGGAGAAAGCAAGGTGAATATTGCTGGAAGCAATGGATTTGATCAAAGCATTGACTACACGATGAAGTTTGAGATCCCGCGTGCCGAGTTTGGTACCCAAGCGAACAGTGTTGTGAACGGGTTGCTTGCCCAAGCCAACAGCAAAGGCGCCAACTTTAGCGTCGGCGATGTGGTGAAAGTGGATGTGAAAATAGGAGGCACCATGACTGAGCCGAAAATCATCACCGGACTGAATGGAGCAGCATCGAATGTTGTTAGCGACTTAAAGGATAAAGCCAAGGATGAGTTAGATAAGAAGAAGAAAGAGGCAGAAGACAAAGCCAAAGCTGAATTAGATAAAAAGAAACAAGAACTAGAGTCGCAAGTGAATAAGGCTAAGCAGGATGCAGAGGCCAAGGCTAAAGCGGAAGC
This sequence comes from Bacteroidota bacterium, assembly GCA_947448795.1. Lineage (GTDB taxonomy): Bacteria > Bacteroidota > Bacteroidia > AKYH767-A > JAHEYN01 > CANFOZ01. Next base: position 66,677 of record CANFOZ010000003.1, on the reverse strand, counting down.
CGAGCGCGTGAAGAAAGAGGCTGAAGATAAAGTTAAGGCAGAGGCTGAAAAAGCTAAAAAAGAAGCCGCTGACAAGGCTAAAAAAGAAGCAGAGAAAAAATTAAAAGGTCTATTTAAATAAACACCTTGCGCTCCCTTTTCATACTTATTTTGCTTCTCTTTTGTTTGCAAACTTCCTGGGCGCAGGATGAGGAACGCACCTGTGGTAAAACCAGCAATAAAAAAGCCCTCGCGCTTTTAGATGCTGCAAAAAAAGAGACCGATTGGAACAAATGTAAGGAGCTTGTGGATGAAGCGATAGTGGAGGAGAGTTCGTTTCCCGAGGCCTATCTTTTTTTAGCGCGCCGTGCTAAACGCAAGCAAGATTATACCGGCGCTATCGAAGCCTACAAAAAACTGATTGAAATTTGTCCGGATTATTCTGTGGATGCGTACTTTGATTTAGGAACCTACTACTTCGATAAGCAGCAATACGACCTTGCTGTTCCATATCTTAAAGACGTTAAGAAGTTTGACAAAGCCACAGCTGATCAGGTTGTTTATTGCGATAGTCTAATACGTGTTTCAAAGCTGCTTAAGGATCCTGTCCCTTTCGATCCGAAGCCGCTTGAAGGGGTAAGTAGCGAAAAGGACGAATACCTGCCAATCATTACCGCGGATAACGAACTGTGTTTTTTTACACGAAGCTATGATAAGGTTCGACGCGGTGATTTATACGCCACGCGTGTAGAAGAATTTACCTACAGCTTGTTAGATTCTCTTTCCAAGCGATTTTCTGCTGGAGAGGCCATGAGCAATCCCTTTAACAGCAGTTTTAACGAAGGTGGAGCAAGTGTTACGCTTGACAATTCGGTCTTGTATTTCACCATCTGTAAACCGGGAAGTGGCTATGTCAATTGCGACATCTATTCATGCGAGAAAAAGAACGGCCGTTGGGGCGAAATCAAGAATTTAGGGCCAGAGATAAACTCTCCTAAGGCGTGGGATTCGCAGCCTTGTATTTCGCGTGATGGCCACACCTTGTATTTTGCTAGTGATCGAGTGGAGGCGAATGGTTCGGACATCTATATGACCACGAAAAACGATTCGGGCAAATGGAATCAACCTGTAGTGATGGATAAAACAATCAACACCAAGTATGATGAAAAGTCTCCCTTTATACATCCCGACGATCAGACTTTGTATTTTAGCTCAAACGGTTTGCCCGGCCTAGGCGGTTTTGATATTTTTTACACCCGTAAAGATTCATTAGGGAAGTGGGTAAGCCCTAAAAACATTGGCTATCCGATCAATTCAGAGAAACAAGATTTGGGTTTTTTTGTTAGTACCGACGGCAAGACTGGCTACTTTGCTTCTGATAAGATGAAAGGCAAGGGTGGTTGGGATGTTTATTCGTTTCCGCTTTATGAGGGCGCGCGACCTGGCAAAGTGCTGTTTGTAAAAGGCACACTTAAAAAGAGTGAATCGGATACCGCCGTTATTCATGCTAGCATGGAGATAAAGAATACCAAAACCAACGAAGTGAGCAAGGTCGCTGTGGATTCAGTAAGCGGTTCTTTTGTTGGGGTGGTTAATTTCAAGGAGGATATGGTTATGACCTTAAAAAGTGAGGGCTATGCCTTTTCTTCTCAGTATTTTTCGACAAAAGATTCTACCACCAAGGAGCCTGTTAAAGTAAATGTTCCGCTAACAAAGGCTGAGCTGGGCGCCATCATACCTATCAACAACATCTATTACAAAACCAATTCGGCCGACCTAGCAGAAGAGTCTGTGGTAGTGATTCGCGAATTTGCAGCGTATTTAAAGGACAATCCAAGGATTAAAGTGGAGATTCGCGGGCATACCGACGATGTCGGAGATGATCAAAAAAACTTGGCACTTTCCGCAGATCGCGCTTTCACGGTTTATGACTTAGCGCTATCGCTTGGTGTGCCTAAAACGCAGATTTCCTTCAAAGGATATGGCGAAACGCGTCCCTTGGTTTTGAACGATTCCGCTGAAAACAGAGCAAAAAACCGCCGAACGGAGTTTGCAATTCTTGGTTTATAGATGATTTTTAATAAAAACACAAGAAAACGCGCAATTTGATTGTTTCTGGATGCGTCGTTTAGTATTCATAGAAATTAAGTATCTTCGTTCCTTTATTTTTGATGTTATCAAAATAATTTTTTCCTTTGCTTTAACCATTTGAAATCCCTTACACCAAACCGCGATATGAAAAATTTTTTATTGGTTTTTGGCCTGCTGTTTTTTGTTGTTCTAGGCAGCTCTGCGCAGAATGTTTACACAGAGAAAGCTGACCGTCTCTTTGAATCGAAGAACTTTTACGAGGGGATCGATTTATACAAAAAGGCCTACACAAAAGAAAAGAACAAGGCAGCCAAAACAGAGATTCTGTTTAAAATAGGTGATTGCTATCGCAGTATTGCAGATACCAAGAACGCAGAGGCATGGTTCCAAAAGACGATTAAAGCAAATTACAAGAACCCCTTGGTTTACTTGTACTATGCAGAAGCATTAAAGGCGAATGGTCTTTATGCAGACGCAATCGTTCAATTTAATAAATTTAAAACAGAAAATCCTTCTGATCCTCGTGGTGAGGAGGGTGCAAAATCCTGCGAACAGGCTCAGAAATGGAAAGACAAGCCAAGTCGTTATAAGGTTGACAATTTTGCTGCTGTCAATTCAAAATACGCCGATTTGGCGCCTAGTTACTCTGGAAAGAATTACAGAGGGATGATTTTCACATCTTCTCGCGAAGAAGCCACAGGTAAGGAATACGATGCTTCTTGGGCGGGTGAAAAAAACACCGATCTTTTTGAGATAACTTCTGACAAAAAAGGCAAGTGGAATAACCCTGTAGGTCTTTCTGCACCAGTAAACACCGAATCAAAAGAAGGTGGTTCTAGTATGGACAGAAAATACACAGATTTGTTTTTTACGCGATGCGAGCAAGGTAAAGGCAAGGTGGTGATGTGTAAAATCTATCAAACCAAAAGAACCGGTCAAGGAACAAGTCAAACATGGGCTGATCCAGTGATGATGACTTTTTGTGCTGATAGCGCAACTTACGGTCAGCCTTGCTTGTCGGCGGATGGAGCAACCCTTTGGTTTGTTTCTGATCGCGATGGCGGATTAGGTGGCCGTGATATTTGGTTTAGCGAAATGGATAAAAAAGAAAAGACATGGAAAGAGCCGGTTAATGCTGGTGCCGCTGTGAATACACCTTCCGATGAATTATTCCCATTTATCCATGCAGATGGTACATTGTACTTCTCCTCTACCGGTCATCAGGCCGAAGGCAACATGGGTGGACTGGATATTTTTTCTGCCAAACTCCAAGATAATAAATGGGGCGATGTGAAGAATATGAAAGCGCCTATGAATTCCCCAAATGATGATTATGCAGTTATTTGGGAAGATGTTGAAAAACGTGGCTATTTCACATCCAACCGCGATGGTGGAAAAGGAAAAGACGATATCTATTCATTTATAGTTCCTCCGGTTATTTTTACCCTTCAAGGTCAGGTAATCGATGTGGATACCAAGAAGCCTTTAGAAGAAGCTAAAGTGGAGCTTGTTAATGTTACGGACGGTTCATCTATTAGTTTTACTACTGATAAAGCGGGAACCTACAAATTCTCTTTAGCACTGAATAGCGCTTACAAATTGAATGCTTCAAAAAAGGAATACCTCGGTGCGAAAGCTGAAGAAACAACCGTTGGTGTTGATGATTCTAAAGATTTTTTCCGCGATTTCGCTCTTAAAACGACGCGTAAAGAAATCGTTCTTCCGAACATCTTCTACGATTTGGATCAAGCAACCCTTCGTCCTGAATCCAATGTGGCTCTTGATGGACTTGTTGAGACTTTGAAGGACAACCCGACACTTGTCATAGAGCTTGGATCACACACTGATACAAGGGGTGATGATGCCCACAATGATCGCCTGTCTCTCGCGCGTGCTCAGTCATGCGTTGACTACCTTGCTACAAAAGGCATCGAGGTTGGCCGTATGGCAAAACGCGGTTATGGCGAGCGAGTATCTCGTTTACTCCAGCTTGATGAGAAGGTAATCGTGAACGGCAAAGAGTTTGTGTTCTTGAAAGGGTCTACTATGAACGATGAGTTTATTAATGCGCTGAAGTCGAAAGATGAGCAAGAAGCTGCTCACCAACTTAATCGTCGTACCGAATTGAAAGTATTGCGCGACGACTACGTTCCGGGTAGCGCACCTGATTCAACCCAAGCGCCGGTAGGTGCCACGCTTACTCCCGAAGAGCAAGCGAAAGCCGACTCCTTGACAAAAGCACTCACCACTGCTCCTCAGGATACCGCTACATCAACATCGTATGTTCCAGATGCACCGGTTAAAGTGGAAGAGAAGGTTGATACCACAGCAAAAGTAGAGGCGCCAGCTCCAGTAGCTGAGAAGTTCTATACTTCTGTTAAAGGCGATACCTATGCAACAATAGCAAAAAATGCGAACATCACTGAAGATGACCTGCGTGCAATGAATCCTGCTGCAACAGGCAAGAAACCGAAAGATGGTACTGTTCTGCGTGTGGTTGATGAGAATGTATACCATACGGTTGTTAAAGGTGATTCGTATGGCAAAATAGCCAAGTTGTATAGCATCAAGATGTTGGATCTGAAGAAGCTGAACAACATCAAAGAAGAGCCTATCACCAATTACAAAAAACTGATCATAAAAAACAACAACACGCCTGCTGCGAAGTAGCGAAGCGATTCAAAGAAAGCGTCCCGCGTTGCCATTGGCACCGGGATGCTTTTTTTTTAGCCTTGTCGCATTCTAAAAAAATACCAATTCATGAGCTCCAATTCTAGATACGAACAGAGAGGTGTATCGTCTTCCAAAGAAGATGTACATGCAGCTATTTCCAAGTTGGATAAGGGTTTATTCCCTGCTGCTTTCTGTAAAATCGTTCCCGACCATTTAGGGGGTGATCCTGCGTATTGCGTGGTCATGCATGCCGATGGCGCTGGAACAAAATCATCTTTGGCTTATGCGTATTGGAAAGAAACTGGCGACGATGCTGTTTGGAAAGGTATTGCACAGGATGCAATAGTTATGAATACAGATGATTTGCTTTGTGTTGGCGCTACCGAAAACATCCTGCTTTCATCTACCATTGGACGAAACAAAAATTTGATTCCGGGAAGCGTCATCTCCCTCTTGATTCAAGGTACCGAAGAGGTTTTAGCCATGATGCGGGAACATGGTATAAGTATTCACTCTACAGGAGGGGAGACGGCTGATGTGGGCGATCTAGTGCGCACGCTTATCGTTGACTCCACGGTTGTGTGTAGGATGAAGCGGAGCGATGTGATTTCAAACGACCGCATTGCCGCGGGCGACGTTATTGTGGGCTTCGCTTCCTTTGGCCAAAGTACGTATGAAACTGAATATAACGGCGGCATGGGAAGCAACGGACTTACCTCTGCCCGTCATGATGTTTTTAATAAAAAAGTTGCACTCGAGTACCCGGAGACCTTTGATCCGCTTATGCCTGCCGAACTGAGTTACGCTGGGAGTAAAGACTTAACTAGCCCAGTGAAAGAGGCGCATAATATACATGCTGCTCGCTTGGTGCTCTCGCCAACACGAACGTATGCGCCGCTTATGAAAGCGATATTTGATCAGCTCCGAAGCACGATACATGGCATGGTGCATTGCAGCGGTGGCGGTCAAACCAAGGTTTTGCATTTTGTCGACATGGTGCATGTAATTAAAGATAACCTGTTCGAGATGCCTCCTCTTTTTCGTATGATCCAAGAGGAATCAGGTACACCGATGAAGGAGATGTATAAAGTATTTAACATGGGACATCGGATGGAGATTTATACCGATGCCGATGCCGCAAATGCCATGATCGAGATAGCACGCAGCTTCAACATTGATGCCCGTATTGTTGGTCGTGTGGAGGCTTCAGCTACGCGTAAGTTAACCATAACAGACACAACAGGTGTCTATGAATATTGATAATTGTATAATCCAAGAATATGTTAATAGAGAAATTAGAAGCCATCAAAGTTCGACGCGATGAGGTGGAACAAGAATTAGGAAGTCCAACGGTGATGTCTGATATGAAACGCTTTGCGGGTTTAAGCAAAGAGTATAAAGATCTTACGCCCATCGTTGAGGCTATGGAAGACTATCGCAATGTACTCAGCAACATCGAAAGCTCACGCGAGGTTTTGATGAATGAAAAGGATGAGGAGTTTCGAAACATGGCGAAGATGGAGCTTGATGAGTTGGAAGCAAGACGCATTAAAATGGAGGATGATATCCGCTTGATGCTTGTTCCTGCTGATCCGGAGGATTCCAAGAACGCAATTATGGAAATTCGTGCGGGTACAGGTGGTGATGAAGCGGGTATTTTCGCGGGCGATTTATACCGCATGTACATGCGCTACTGCGAGCGCAATAAATGGAAAACCGAGTTGGTTGATTTTACGGAAGGCACTGCTGGTGGCTACAAGGAAGTTATCTTCAATGTAATTGCAGACAATGCCTATGGCGTGATGAAATACGAATCAGGAGTGCATCGCGTGCAGCGTGTACCGCTAACTGAAACAATGGGGCGTGTGCATACTTCGGCAGCCAGTGTAGCGGTTCTTCCTGAGGTTGATGAGGTCGATGTTGTGGTGCGTAATGAAGATATTCGCAAAGACACATTCTGTTCGGGTGGTAAGGGTGGTCAGTCGGTAAACACAACCTATTCTGCCGTGCGATTAACCCACTTACCAACGGGTATCGTGGCGCAGTGTCAAGACGAGCGTTCGCAGATAAAAAACTACGACAAGTGCTTGAAAGTGTTGCGTTCAAGGATATACGAAGTAGAATATAATAAACGCATGGAGGCGATTGCCAAAAAACGAAAAACGATGGTTTCTTCGGGCGATCGTTCTGCAAAAATCCGCACTTATAACTATGCGCAAAGCCGCGTAACCGATCACCGCATCGGACTATCCACGCACAACTTACCTCTTTTTGTGGATGGTGATATACAAGAGTTTCTAGATGCTCTGCAATTAGCCGAGAATGCAGAGCGTCTCAAAGAAGGAACGACCGTTTAAGCTACGTCGCATGAACAGACACGATCTCATTAATACTATTCGCGACAAGCGTTCTTTCCTTTGCATTGGACTTGATCCCGATTGGAGCAAGATTCCTGAACACGTGAAGGCATTGCCTGATCCAATATTCGAGTTCAATCGTCAAATCATTGAGGCAACACACGATCTTTGCGTTGCCTACAAACCCAATCTCGCTTTCTTTGAGGCACAGGGTCCTTCCGGTTTGGAGAGTTTTAAAAAGACCTTGGAATGCATTCCGAAAGGAATCTTAACAATCGCAGATGCTAAGCGTGGCGACATAGGTAATACGGCCTCATTATATGCCAAATCTTTTTTTGAGTTTTATGGTTGCGACGCGATAACCGTCAATCCATACATGGGTAAAGATTCTGTCACGCCCTTTCTAGAATATGCAAATCACTGGACTATTCTGCTCGCATTAACCTCGAACGGCGGTGCATCCGATTTTCAGTTGAAGGATACCGAAGGTCAAATGCTCTATGAAAGAGTCATTGAAACTAGTATGCAATGGGGCACCGAGGATAATCTGATGTATGTGGTGGGAGCTACAAAAGCGAGTATGCTTCAAGCAATTCGCAAACAAATCCCCAATCATTTTTTGTTGGTTCCGGGTGTTGGCGCACAGGGTGGTAGCTTGTCCGAAGTTGCAAAATACGGCATGAACAAAGACTGTGGCCTTTTGGTTAATGCATCGCGTAGTATTTTATTCGCAAGTAATGGCTTGGATTTCGCGGCAAAAGCCCGTGCAGAAGCTATTCGAATGCAAACTGAAATGTCCGCACTGCTCGCTGCTGGCGGGGTTTTGTAAATTCGTTTAAATGAAACGCGTTCTCCTCATCACTGTTGCTTTAGTACTTGTGTTGATTGGAGTTGTTTTACTTCGAACAAGTTCGCTTACTTCAAAGCAATTGGTAGTTAAACCCGTTGAGCCAATCGCCCTTAACGACAGCGCCCTTTTTGGTCGCTTCTCTGAGGCCTTGTGCTTTAGAACCATTTCGGAACAAGATTCAATGGTAAATCGGAATCAAGAACTTGATCGCTTTAAACATTTTTTAGCGATCCGATTTCCTCTTGTGCACAAGCAACTCGATTGCTTCACGGTGAATGAGCATGCCTTGGTTTATCGCTGGTTCGGAAGCAACCCTGAGCTTTTACCAGTGCTGTTAATGGCGCATCAAGATGTTGTGCCTGCTATTGATTCAGCTAGTTGGGAGCATCCTCCATTTGCCGGAGCAACGGATGGCACATACATTTATGGTCGTGGTACGTTGGATGATAAATCCAGTGTAATGGGTTTGCTTGAAGCCATTGAATACCTGTTAAGCACAAATCGGAAACCGAAAAGAAGCGTGTATTTAGCCTTTGGCTTTGACGAAGAAACGGGAGGTTCAGAAGGTGCAATACAGGAGGCGCTGTGGTTTAAAAGCAAAAAGATGGAGTTTGAATCGGTCTTGGATGAAGGCGGCACCATCGTTCAGGATGTGGTGCCTGGTGTGAAAGCGCCCGTGGCCTTGGTTGGCATAGCAGAGAAAGGGTATATGACCATTGAGCTTAGTGTTCATACCGAAGGCGGACATTCGTCGATGCCTCCACCGCAAAGTGCTGCGGGTATTATCGCCGCTGCTGTAAGTCGCTTGGAGGCCGAGCCTTTTCCAGCGCGTTTGCAAGGTCCTCTCGCGCAGATGTTTAGTTACCTCGCACCTGAAATGGATTTTGGATCCCGCGTGGCTTTTGCGAATCTATGGCTTCTTAAAAATGCGGTGCTGTCTAAAATGTCAAAAAAGAATAGCACCAACGCTGCTATCCGCACCACCACAGCGGTAACTGTACTAAAGTCAGGTTCAAAAGACAATGTGTTGCCATCGGAAGCAAGCGCATTAATTAATTTCAGGTTGCTGCAAGGTGATGATTCCTACAGCGTCATGGAGCATGTCAAGCAGGTTGTAAACGATGCCCGTATTCAATGTAAAGTGAAAGGGCGTGTTAAAGAAGCTTCACCTGTTTCGGATACGAACTCAGCAGCATTTCTTCTATTAAACAAAACCATCCGCGAAGTTTTTCCAGAAGCGCTGGTTGCACCTTATCAGGTGTTAGCGGCAACGGATGCGTATCATTTCTCTTCGCTAAGCAAGCAGGTTTTTCGCTTTCTGCCTATTCGCTTAGGCCCCGAGGATCTTGCTCGTATTCATGGCCAAGACGAACGCATCACCAAGAAAAATTACTTGGAAATGGTTCGGTTTTATGTGCGTTACATCGAGCATAGCGCAGTCAATTAAATCAAGCTGCTTTGTAGTTTCTGTTGCCAAGCGTCAGCTTGTTTTCGAGCGTAGTTAATGCCCCTGAAAGAGCCTACGCTTGTTATACCCCGTAGGGCATTGGTCAAAAAAACTTCTTCTGCTGATAACAGGTCTTCTAGGTTAATAGATCGCTCAGTACTATCAACGCTCTCTTCGTTCATGATTTGTATCAGCTGCTCTCGCATGATGCCGGCTACACATCCTTCGCTGAGTGGGGGTGTGCTAATTCGTCCTTCATGAATTAAAAAAATATTGGAGTGCGTGCTTTCACAAATGCGATTTTCGGAGTTTAATACCAAGCAGTCATCAACTCCCAATTCGCTTGCATGAAGGGATGCAAGCACATAACCAACAGCGGAGCAGCTTTTGATGTTGGATAAAGCTGTGCATGTTTTTATAGGTTGCGGATAGATATCCACGTTCAATGCAGGTTGATTTAGTGGATAATCAATCTGCTGCAAGGTTTCAGCTTCAAGTATATAGCTAAAGGTGTTTGCTTTTGGGTGATAATAACCCTCGCCTTGACGCACCACCTGCAAGCGAATTCTGGCGGTGCTTAGTTGGTTTTTTTGACACAGCGTGTCAATAGACGCCGCGATATGTGTTAGCGTTAAGCGTTCGTCCGTTTGTATTTTCAATAGCGCCATCCCTTTAAGAAGCCGATGCACATGTTTTTCTAAGAGGATCGCTCTTCCTTTGCGATAAAACATCGTTTCAAACAGTCCATCGCCATATTTTATGGACCTGTTTTGAATATTAAAAACGGCTTCCTCTGCAGGAATTACGTTACCATTAATACACACATAGTGATGTGTCATTATGCGTTGTAAAGGTTAATATCAGAGAGTGGTGCATTGGGCTCAATGCGAATGCCTTTTACCCCTGCTTTTAATCCTGCAAGGATGTCGCGTTCCTTGTCGCCGATGAAAAATGATTTTGCCGGGTCAATATGAAAACGGGCAAGTGCCTTCTCAAGAAGTAAGGAGTCGGGTTTGCGGCATAAGCATTCACCGGTAGATGGATGATGCGGGCAATGATAGATGGCAGTCAAGGTAACATCATCTTGCGCCAGAAGTTGCAGCATCTTCTCGTGTATGGCATGCAAGGTTTTTTCGCTGTAGAGTCCTTTTGCAATTCCGCCTTGATTAGTGATGACAATGAGTAGATATCCATCTTCTGCCCATTTGCGAAGCGTTTCGCCAACACCATCATTAAGCAGAAAGCTCGCTGGGTTCTTGACGTAGTCGCCCAACTCTCTGTTTATGACGCCATCGCGATCTAGAAATACGGCTTTGTTCATCTTGTCAGATATATGTTAATGCCCAGGTAAAAAACCACTCCACCCTGCGGCTTGTATTTGATTTAAAAAGTTGAGGCCAATGGCTGGATGAATGGCTAAACTAAAGAGAATGCCATACAAGGCACCCCAAAAATGCGCATCGTGGTTGATATGGTCTTGCGATTTGCGAGCCGCGTAATACGAATAGAGTAGGTAGCCAGCACCCATTAAAATACCAGGCAGGCATAGACCGAAAATAAAACAGAGCTTATCCATCGGCCTAAATAAGACAGACGAAAAGAGCACAGCAGATACAGCCCCCGATGCGCCAAGGCCGTGGTAATAGCTGTTGTTTTTGTGTTTGTTGAGGGTTGGAAGTATAGAGGCCACGATGGCTGTGCAATACATGATCAAAAACAGGTAAGGCCCCTTTTCTCCGGCAATGTCAGTATAGTGTGATTCCACCAAGGGACCAAAGTTAAAGAGCACGAACATATTCAGGGCCAAGTGCAGCCAATCGGCATGCAGGAAGCCGCTGCTTAGCAGTCGGTAGACCTCTCGCTTATGAACTATGCGGGATGGGTTGAAATCGAAGCGAGCGATTATCCTTGCGCGGCTGAAGCCGAGTATGGAAAATGCGCCTGTAATTAACATTAGATAAATCGTCATATCTATTTCAAAGGTATTTCTATTTTTTCAAAAGGACGTGAATAATAGGAAGTGCGCTAAATCATATTTCTTGGTCGCATAGCATTCGATATTTGCAACATGATGCGATATCGCTTACTAATCCTATTATTTCTCTTTGCTTTTTTTGCTTTTGGCTCAGCCTTCGGGCAAGATACCGAAAGCAAAGACGATCCGAGTTATATCATGGTGTATATTCGACTTCAAGTGGAAGCTTCGCCGTGTCGTTCGTGTTATGATTCATTAACAGCTAAAGTTAAACGAATACCGGGTGCTCAAGCTGTTAAAACAGACATCATTCAATCCGTACTGCAATTTAAATTACACGCCTTGCTGTTAGTTAGCGACAAGGAGCTAATGCGGTTAGCGGAGGACTCAAACTTATATCCTTTGAACATTGAGTTTAACAAAGAACCACCCGAATTAGAAGAGGAGCCAGTAAGCTTTTAATTTTGCGTTAGCGCTTTTATTTGCAATACTGCTTGATGATTTTGTACGCATCTGCATCGCCTAGTTCGCCTGCCTTGCTAAAGTCTTCACAGGCGCTGTCTTTTTCGCCCAGTTTAAATTTTGCGTTTCCTCGATTAAAGTATGCAGACGTATAATTTGGGTCAAGCTTTATGGCTTTTGTGTAATCGTATATGGCATTCTCATAGTCTTCCATTTCGCTCCGTGCAAAAGCGCGATTGAAATACGCTTTTGTGTAATCAGGCCGCAGGTCGATTGCCTTCGAGTAATCGCGAATAGCTCCTCGAAAATCCTTTAACTTCGATTTGCATTTGGCACGCGAGAAATAGGCGTCGGTATAGTTTGCATTCACTGAAATAGTATGCCCGAACTCGACGATGGCGGCCTCGTAGTTTCCTGTGTTGTATTTGTTCAAGCCATCTTTATAAAACTCATCGGCCTCTTTCTTTAAATAGTCGGATTTGCAGTATTGACGCATGAATGAATAAGCGGTGGTGTCACCTAGCTTGCCAGCTTCAGAGAAATCCTCACAACCCCCATCGAAATCTTTTAGAAAATATTTGGCCGTACCGCGGTTGAAGTAAACCTCGCTCCATTTTGGCCGCAACTCCAACGCTTTGTTATAATCCTGTATAGCCCCGCGGTAATCTTCCAAGCCGTCTTTCGCTGAACCTCGCTTGAAATAGGCTTCCGCGTAATTGGGCTTTAATTCGATGGCCTTGCTAAAGTCGCCAACCGCCCCGCTGAAATCAATGGATCGCATCTTTTTCTGCCCGTTCTGATAGAAATCCTCAGCCGACTTTTGTGCTTTTAACGCATGCACACTTAACAACAACAGCAAGGCCATAAAGGCCTGCAGGCTATAGTTGCGAAAAGTGTGATGCGTTATCATGTATAGTGTGCCTTGAATTTGGAAATAAACACGGCAAGGTTGTAAAAATACGAATAATTTGATGTCTATTCTCCGCCTCAATTTGGCCTTTGTTTTGTTTGTAAAAGCAGTAAAATTGCGTCTAATTAGGCTTTTCGAAACTCCGCTTTCTTACTACCTTTGTTTTCTAATTGAATACTTTGGAAAATAGTAATACAACCGATTTGAGTCGTTTCGATAACCGGCATTTTCAGCCCGGTGGTTCGTCCTTGTCAAGGTTGCTGTGGTTCTATGTTAACGCCCTGGTTTTTCGTTCCTATCTCTTCCCGTTTTATGGAATGAAAAGATTCCTCTTGCGTGCTTTTGGCGCTAAAGTTGGAGTTGGTCTTATCATCAAGCCGGGTGTCAATATCAAATACCCTTGGAAATTAGCTATTGGCAATCATGTATGGATTGGAGAGCAGGTTTGGATTGACAATCTAGCTCAAGTAACTATCGGATCCCATGTATGTATATCACAAGGTGCTTTTTTGCTAACGGGAAACCACGATTATAGCAAATCTACCTTTGATCTTATAACAAAGCCTATTGTTATCAGCAATGGTGCTTGGATAGGGGCGCAAGGCTTGGTATGCCCGGGTGTTACTTGTGGTGAGCATGCTGTGCTTACTGCTAAATCCAATGCCACTAAAGATCTCGAGGCCTTTTTTGTGTATGCTGGAAATCCGGCAGACAAAGTAAAGGCGCGCCAGATCCAGTAAGAGAATTACCTGTTGAATGCCCATGAAAATATCCGTTATCACCGTTTGTTTTAACAGCGCAAATACCATCGAGCAAACGATAGTATCTGTTTTAGATCAAGACCATGGAGATGTGGAGTATATTATTGTCGATGGGGCATCAACAGATACAACGGCTGCAATTGCTGAACGGTATCGCAAAAAACTAAAGTTGTTTCTTTCGGAGCCAGACGAGGGTTTGTATCATGCTATTAACAAGGGAATCTCCTTCGCAACTGGTGATGTTGTGGCCATTCTTAATTCGGATGATTTCTATGCCGATAAAAACACCCTATCAAAAGTTGCCGCATGCTTTGAACAAAAAAATGCGGAGGCGGTTTATGGCGACTTGGTTTATGTGGATAAAGAAAACACCGAGCAAGTGGTTCGAAAATGGCATTCAGGTGTATACAAAAAGGGAGGTTTTCTAAACGGATGGATGCCTCCTCATCCCGCCTTTTTTGTTAAGCGTGATGTCTATGAACGCTTTGGTGTTTTTAATACAACCTTGCGTTATGCAGCAGACTATGAGTTGATGCTGCGCATTATACACAAGCATGCCATCCGCATAGCCTACATCCCTAGTGTTTTGGTAAAAATGCGTACTGGCGGATTTGGAAACAGTAATTTAATGGCAAAATACAAAGCGAATAGAGAGGATCGCCAAGCATGGACCATCAATGGTTTACGTCCTTATCCTTGGACGCTACTCTTCAAACCGCTGTCGAAGATTTTTCAGTACATAAAATAAGTAGCGTGGAAAACACCGTCACCAAACTTTTCGGTATCAAGTATCCGATCATCCAAGCAGGCATGATCTGGACCAGTGGCTGGAGACTAGCCGCAGCTGCCTCCAATGCAGGTTGTCTCGGATTAATAGGCTCCGCATCCATGTATCCAGAGGTGCTTCGCGCGCATATTCGCCAATGCAAGTTGGCTACCGACAGGCCTTTTGGTGTTAATGTGGCACTGATTTATCCACAGGTGGAAGAGTTAATGCAAATCATTGTCGAAGAGAAAGTGCCCATCGTATTTACTTCTGCTGGTAACCCAAAAACATGGACGTCACATTTAAAGGAGCATGGAATAAAAGTGGCGCATGTCGTTTCTAGTGCTGCATTTGCACGCAAGGCGCAAGATGCGAAGGTTGACGCTGTGGTTGCCGAAGGCTTCGAAGCGGGTGGGCACAACGGTCGTGATGAGACGACAACATTATGCCTGATACCGATGGTTCGTCAAGTGCTCGATATTCCACTCATTGCTGCTGGTGGGATAGGAACAGGGAGGACCATGCTCGCTGCTTTCGCACTTGGTGCCGAAGGTGTTCAAGTGGGCAGTCGATTCGCTGCCTCTGTAGAATCGTCTATGCACGAGGCTTTCAAGCAAAAAATTATTGATTTAAAGGAAGGCGATACCCAATTGGCATTAAAGAAACTAGTGCCTGTGCGCCTAGTTAAAAATGCATTCTTTAAGCAAGTGGAAGAGGCGGAGAGTCGTGGTGCATCGGCTGCGGAATTGCAAGAAATACTGGGGCGTGCGCGTGCTAAAAAAGGCATGTTCGAAGGCGACCTCGACGAAGGGGAACTCGAAATAGGTCAGATCGCCGCCCTTTTTAATAGCATCTTAACCGTTGACGAAATTGTAAACGACCTGGTGAAAGAGTTTAATCAGGCACAGAGTGAATTAAAAGGACTACTTTTATAAACGATATCAATAGCATTTTACAATGATAAATTTCACCAAATTCACGCTCGACAACGGTTTACGCGTGATCGTCCATCAGGATACCACCACTCCGCTTGCCGTTTTTAATCTACTCTACGATGTGGGTGCTCGCGACGAGAGTTCGGATCGCACCGGCTTTGCACATCTTTTCGAACACCTTATGTTCGGTGGATCCGAAAATATCCCAAGTTTCGACGAACCGCTTCAAATGGCTAGTGGGGATAACAATGCCTTCACTTCCAACGACATCACCAACTACTACATGACGCTGCCCGCGGCAAATCTCGAGACGGCTTTTTGGCTTGAGTCTGACCGTATGAACAACCTCGCATTCTCTCAAAAGAGTTTGGATGTGCAACGCAATGTAGTTATTGAGGAGTTCAATGAGCGTTACTTAAGTCAACCCTACGGCGATCTCTGGCTGCTGCTGCGTCCATTGGCTTATAAAGTGCATCCCTACCAATGGGCAACCATCGGAAAAAGCATTGATCATGTTGCGAATGCAAGCATGACGGATGTAAAAAACTTCTTTAAAAAGTTTTATAATCCGAACAACGCAATCCTTTGTGTAGCAGGTAATGTTACTCACGATCAGGTGAAAGCATTAACTGAAAAGTGGTTCGGAGGAATACAACGCGGTGAAGATTATAAACGCAATCTGCCTGTTGAGCCTGCTCAAACAGAAGCACGCGTGCAAACGGTGTATAAGCCGGTGCCTTACGATTGCATCGTAAAATGTTATCATTCCGCTGGTCGAATCGATGATGCGTATTATACAGAAGATCTGTTGACAGATGTGCTTTCAGATGGTTTCTCCTCACGCATTTATAAGGAGTTGGTGAAAAATAAACAGCTCTTTAGCGAGGTAGATATTTATCTTACTGGCGATCAAGACAAAGGATTAGTTATCGCCGAAGGCAAGTTGAGCGAAGGTGTTTCCATGGAAGTGGCCGAGGCCGCGCTGGATGCAGAAATTGCGAAGATGACCACCGAGCTCATCTCCGATGAAGAGTTGGAGAAAGTAAAAAACAAAATCTCCTCCAACTTGATGTTCGCTGAAATGAATGTGCTGAATGTCGCTATGAATCTTTGTTTCGCTGAATTGATGGGCGACGCCAATATGGCAAATGAAGAGCTTGAGCAATACCAGCGCGTTACTGCCGAGATGATCCGCGATCGCTCTGCCCAAATCTTCCGCAAGGAGAATTCATCCACCCTTTATTACCTAGCTGAAAAAAAATAAGATGAGCCAAAAACTTGACCGCGTGACAGCTCCGGAGTTCGGAGAGATAAACGAAGTAAATATGCTGCGTGCCGAGCCGCACACACTTGATAATGGAATCCCGCTATTCAGCATTCGCGGCGGCGTTCAGCCTGTGGTGCGTCTCGATATTCTTTTTCCGGCTGGAAAATGGTATCAGACCAAAGCGCTTGTGGCCTATGCAACCAATTCGATGTTGGATGACGGAACTTCTAAACACGATTCCTCTCAGATTGCCGATGCAATCGATTTCTACGGCGCCTATATTCAAAAGAAAAGCGACCTTGACTTTGCAGAAGTGACTCTTTATGCGCAAGTGAAACACTTGGCGAGCATCTTGCCTCTCATGCACGAGTTGCTTACCGACTCCATCTTCCCTGAGCATGAGTTGGCAGTGTTCAAACAAAACAACAAAGAAAAGTTGATTCAGAACCTGGATCGGGTGGAAGTGCTTGCCAGTCATAAAATGCAGCAGGTGCTATTTGGCGAGCAGCATCCTTACGGTCAAGTCAATACAGCAAAAGACTACGATCAATTGACAAGTGCTGACCTGATGAATTTTTATAAAAAACAGTACCGTCTTGCGGATGCGAAAATGATTGTATCTGGCCAGGTGGATGATGAAGTTATAAAAACGATTAACTCCGTCTTTGGTAAAATTAGCCTAGCTAAAACAATCACTGATGAGGTGCCACAGCGTATTGCGCACCCAGCTAGCGAACACGAGCACCTTGTAAAAAAGGACAAGGCTGTGCAAGCAGCATTGCGTGTGGGTAAAATTGTTCCAAACCGTACGCATCCCGACTATCAAGGGCTCTTGATTTTAAATACCGTTTTAGGTGGTTACTTTGGCTCTCGATTGATGTCCAATATCCGTGAAGACAAAGGCTACACGTATGGCATTCACTCGTCCATTTCCTCCCATCTGCAAGGTGCATCGATGAACATCGCAACCGAAGTAGGTGTCTCTGTGGGTAAAGATGCCATGCAGGAAATTTTTAATGAGATCAAGCTGCTGCGCGAAGAGTTGGTGCCTGAAGAAGAATTGCAATTGGTTAGAAATTATTTGTCGGGATCTTTTCTTCGCGGAATTGATGGGCCATTTGCCCTTGCCGACCGCTTTGCTGCTATTTTGAAGTACAATCAAGGGTACGACTACTACGAGACTTATTTCAAAAAACTAAAAAGCATTCGTCCTGAAGAATTGCAACAATTGGCCCTTAAGTATTATGCCGATGGTAGCTTCTTCCAAGTTACAGCTGGTAGTTAATTCGATGTATTAATTCCAATCTTTCCATTCAAACTTGGAAAGTGCTTGCGCAAGCCGCCTTCAGCTTGATGGCGTATGATGTTATAGACCGTCAACATATATCGATACGTCTTTTTTAGCAAGAAGCTGTCCCTGTCTGCCTGTTTTTCCGACTTCTGCAGCATGCTCATGAAGGCATTCTTATTCCCATTCTTTGGTAGAACGCGCTAATGAAAATGTGCTGCCAATACCATTACGCTGGGAATTTCGTTTAGGACAAGAAATTCGCTATTTTTGTATATTACCCTAGCTGTATGAAGCTTAAAAGCGCGCTTTTTTTTGTGTTATTACTTTTTTTCTTTTCCAATTCATGGGCTACGCACCTGATGGGAGGGGAGATAACATGGAAGTGCTTGTCGAGTGGCCAGTATGTTTTTCAGATGAAAATATATAAGGACTGTAACGGATTTTACCCTGTGCAGGCCTCTAATATTGTGTTTGATTTGGATGTGACAAATCATCCAACGCTAAGCACTATCCCGATGCACATCGTTGATTCGGTCGAGATTTCACCGCGATGCAACATTCAAGGGCCTGCAATATCCTGTTCCACAGTGATGCCGCCGCCCGCTTTGCCGCAGCCAGGTGCAACCTTTGAGTTTGTTTTTGAGTCCAATCCCATCACAATAAGTGGCGTGCCTCCTGCTGCAGGATGGGTTTTTTCGTGGGGTAAAAATTGCTGTCGCAATGCAGCCATACAAAATCTGAACAACCCTGCTACGCGCGGCATTACGCTGCGCGCAATCATGTATCCGTATAACGGCCAGAACACTAATCCCTGCTTCGATTCATCGCCTGCCTTTGCCGAAAGACCAGCCATCGCAATATGCGCAGGCTATCCTTTTCAATACAACCACAACGCTTCCGACGATGAGTTAGATTCCTTGTCATTTTCATGGTCACAACCTTTGACAGATTATACCGGGGCGTCCTATCCCTTGGCTCAACCTTTTCCAATCAACACCGCATCTGGCTATTCGGTTTCAAGTCCATTTCCTGGTCCTGTATTGAACCCGGCAAATGTGCCTGCGGTATTGGATCCTTTGTCTGGACAAGTGTCCTTTACTTCGTTCACCACGGGCAACTTTGTTACGGTTATCAAAGTAAGCGCCTTTAAATGCGGCCAATTGGTGGCCGAAGTTTTTCGCGACATTCAAGTCATCCTTATTCCGTGTGGATCGAACGAGCCGCCACTTTTTTACCCGCCATTCGCTAACGCAACTGCATACGACACTACCGTCATTGCTGGTACTGTGCTCGATTTTAAACTGCTCGCGATTGATTCGGGATGGGATCCAAGCGGTGCCTTTCATCAATATCTATCCTTCTCCGCAACAGGTCAGCAGTTTGATCCTAATTTCACGAACCCAGCCGGTGGTTGCCTTAATCCGCCTTGTGCAACCTTGTCGCCAGCGCCTTTTCCCGTTACACAACTGCACGACTCACTTTATTTTCATTGGGAAACATCATGCAACCATCTCAATTACGGAAATCAGGGAGTTGGGCCATGCTTAAATCCAGTCACCAACAATCGATATACTTTCGTTGTTATTGCGAAAGACGATTATTGCCCGGCGCCTGCCTTAAGTATAAGCACGTTTACGATTAATGTGTTGGGACTCCCTTTGGCGGAGAG
Source organism: Bacteroidota bacterium (assembly GCA_947448795.1). GTDB lineage: Bacteria > Bacteroidota > Bacteroidia > AKYH767-A > JAHEYN01 > CANFOZ01. The sequence continues at coordinate 47,244 of CANFOZ010000003.1, read as the reverse complement.
CCCAGACCTGCGTTGCGCTTCTGTTTTACCCAATGGCGATGTGCAGCTTTCTTGGATACCAGGCGCAGATCCCGCAGGTACTTTCGGCGATTACATGATCTATTCAGCAACTAGTTCTGCCGGTCCTTTTACGCGATTGGACAGCAGTGTAACGAACCTGGCAACAAACTCCTGGACACATGTTGGGGCCAACGCAAGTATTCAGCCGCGATACTATTTTATTCGAACGCGCTCAGGATGTTACGGGAAGGTTGAATCGTATCCAACGGATACTTTACATGCAATACAATTAAATGTCAGCAACCCGGGCACTGGTGCTGCCGCATTGAGTTGGAATGCCTTGCATAACCCCGCTTTGCCAAGCTCGGATGGCTTGTATCACATCTTCCGAAAAGTCAATTCAGGCACATGGACATTGATAGATTCTACCATAAGCACAAGCTATCTCGACCCAATTTTCAAGTGTCAGGATACGGTGTTTTATCGAATCGAACTGAACGATTCGATGCCATGCACAAGTGTGTCTTCAGTGGATAGTGATGTTTTTTTTGATAACACCCCACCCAGTATACCAATAGTGGATAGCGTAACTGTAGATCCTTTAACAAATCGAATGCACATCGGTTGGGAAGTGAGTCCCGATTTGGATACGCGAGGATACATCATCTATCATTCGGTAGGGCTCACGAATTCCTATCTCGACACCGTGTTTGGACGCACAAACACCTTTTATACGACCACTTTTACATCTGCCAAAATCGATTCCTTTAGAGTGGTGGCCTACGATTCTTGCAGCAACAACAGTCCCTTCGGCTTAGTGCATCGTACCATACGACTTAATGCCGGACTCAATACCTGCCTGCAAGGGGCGCAGCTCAGTTGGAATGCATACATAAATTGGTCATCAGGTGTTCAGTTATATTCTATTTATGCAAGCGAAAATGGTGGTCCTGAGTTTTTTGTAGGTAGCACAACAGGCACCACCTTCTTTCACTCCCCAATAAATGTTAGCTCTACCTATGTGTACACGGTTCGAGCCGTGTCCAACACCGGCAGCGAAACATCCAGTTCACAGCTCGCAACATTGGTGGCCTATGTTATACAGCTGCCTCGTTTTTTATATGTCCGAACGGCTACGGTTGAAGGAGACATGAAGGTGCGGGTGGATTGTCATGTGGATACTGCAGCCGATGTTACGGCCTATAAAATCATGCGCTCTATCGCCTTGGCGGGGCCTTACGATACCATTGCTACAGCCCCGTCAACGGGTTCTCCATTAATTTCTGTTTTTGATTCGGTGGATACTTCACTGCGCAGTTATTTTTACAAGGTATCAGCAGTTGATATTTGCAACGAACGCCATCTTTCGGATAATTACGGCAAAACGATCCTGCTCCAAGCAAAGAGCAACGATGACCTAACAAACACAATCTATTGGAGCGATTATGAGGATTGGTCAGGAGGTGTTCAAAAATATGCGATTTTCCGAAATTATGGCAACAGTTGGGACACCTCGCCTGTGTCAGAAGTAATGGCAGGCACAAACTCCTACACGGATGATATCTCCGCTTTCATAACTGAGGACGGCAATTTCTGTTACTATGTAAAGGCGGTTGAAGATCAATCACTAAATGTATACGGCTTTGCAGATACCAGTTTGTCAAATATTGCCTGTACCGTGCAAGGCCCTCGTTTATATACCCCAAATGCATTCTCTCCAGGTGGTAAGAACCCTGTGTTCTTTCCTATAAATGCCTTTGTTGAGCTCGAAAGCTATCATTTTGTAGTTTTTAATCGATGGGGGGAAGCCATTTTTGAATCACGCGACCCAAAGGCGGGGTGGGATGGAACGGTTGATGGTCAAGATGCGCCAGTTGGCGTTTATGTGTATCTACTAAGTATGAGCGGAACCAACCAACATCATATAGAACGCAAGGGCACAATATCCCTTATTCGGTGATTGGCATTTTATCCTTATTTTTGCAAACTAAACCCCGGCCTTAATGTATTTAAGGTCTTTTTTTTACCAAATACTATGAAAACAACGCAAGATAAATTTGCAGTCACCGGTCTTACCTACGACGATGTTTTGCTCGTACCTGCATATTCCGAAGTGCTACCGCGGGAGGTTGATATTTCCGCTCCCCTCACATCAAAGATACGCCTGCAGATTCCTATCATTTCTGCGGCCATGGATACAGTCACTGAATCAGCTATGGCTATTGCTATGGCTCAAGAAGGGGGCTTAGGCATCTTGCATAAAAACATGTCAATCGAGAAACAGGCGGCACAGGTTCGGACGGTTAAAAGGTCGGAAAGCGGCATGATTCACGATCCTGTAACCTTGACTGAGAACTCCTTGCTAAAGGATGCATTTAACCTGATGAAGGAAAATAAAATTGGTGGTATTCCTGTGGTGGATGATCAAGGCCGTCTTAAGGGTATCATTACCAATCGCGACTTGCGTTTTCAGCGCAACATGAATGTGCCTGTTACCGAGGTGATGACACGGGAGAACCTGATTACAACAACGGGGGTAACAGATCTAAAAACTGCTGAAATCATTTTGCAAGAGCATAAGATTGAAAAGTTGCCGGTGGTTGATAAAAACAACAAACTCATCGGATTGATAACCTATAAAGATATAATGAAGGTTAAATCACGCCCTAGTTCATGTAAGGACGAGATGGGCCGACTTCGGGTAGGTGCAGCTGTTGGTGTTACGGGTGATATTTTAGACCGTGTTTCGGCATTGGTTATAAACGGTGTGGATGTCGTAATTGTAGATACCGCGCATGGACATTCTAGAGGTGTTATTGAAGCACTCAAAAAAGTGCGTAAAGCCTTTCCTGATCTTGATGTTATCTTAGGTAATATCGCTACAGCCGAAGCTGCTAAAGAGCTCGTTAAAGCGGGTGCAAGCGCCCTTAAAGTTGGTATCGGCCCTGGTTCGATTTGCACCACGCGAATCATTGCTGGTGTTGGCGTGCCTCAGCTGACAGCCATCTACGATGTTGCGAACGCCATTAAAGGGTCGGGGGTGCCGGTAATTGCCGATGGTGGAATCCGATTCACCGGTGATATTCCGAAAGCAATTGCTGCAGGGGCTAGTTGTATAATGGCTGGATCACTCTTTGCAGGGGTAGAAGAATCGCCTGGCGAAACAATAATCTACGAGGGCAGGAAATACAAAACCTATCGCGGCATGGGCTCTATTGAAGCCATGGAGCAAGGTTCAAAAGATCGCTATTTTCAAGATGCAGAGGACGATATTAAAAAACTAGTGCCTGAAGGAATCGTAGGGCGCGTGCCTTTTAAAGGACATCTTTCTGAAGTTATTTATCAATTAATTGGCGGTTTGCGCGCCGGAATGGGCTATTGCGGTGCTAAAAATATCGATGCCCTGCAAGAAGCTAAGTTTATTCGTATCACCCAAGCGGGTATAAAAGAGAGCCATCCGCATGACGTATCGATAACCAAAGAAGCACCAAACTACACCCGTTAAGAAATTAAGGCTCAGTTTATTGCATTTTTGTTTCTTTTCAAAATTAATATTAGATTTGCCTAATAAACCGTGAATTTTTAATTCGATTATTATATTTCTATCATGAAAAAACAAATACTTTTAAGCATTCTCGCGATTTGCTTAAGCGCTATGGCATCTTTCGGTCAAGCACCAAAGGCCATTAGCTATCAAGCAGTTGCCCGTAATTCGTCAGGCAATGTCGTGGTTAATCAGACCATGGGTGTATTAATAAGTATTCTTGAGGGGTCGCCTAATGGTCCTATTGACTACTCTGAAAAATTTCAAATTGTCACCAATCAATATGGTTTATTTACCATTCAGATTGGCATGGGTGCGCCTGAAACTGGTAGTTTTTCTGGTGTTAACTGGGCTGTAGGTGAAAAGTGGCTTAAAATATCGGTTGATATAGCCAATAATGGAAATTACATGGTTTTAGGAACAAGCCAGCTTCTTTCTGTGCCTTATGCGCTTTATGCTGCTGAAGCGGGCAATGCTTCAGCTGGTGGAACAACAGGACCAACAGGTGATGTTGGTGCAGTTGGTTCTACTGGTCCTACTGGCGATGTTGGTCCTGTTGGAGCAACTGGTCCATCAGGCGATGCTGGTTCAGTTGGTGCTACTGGTCCTACTGGCGATGTTGGTTTAACTGGTGCTACAGGGGATATCGGCGCAACAGGTCCTACAGGTGATATTGGTGCCACAGGATCTACTGGCGATGTTGGTTTAACTGGTGCTACAGGGGATATCGGCGCCACAGGTCCTACAGGTGATATGGGTGCCACAGGATCTACTGGCGATATTGGTTTAACAGGTCCTACAGGAGATGTTGGCGCCACAGGTGCCACAGGTGATGTAGGAGCCACAGGAGCCACCGGTGATATGGGTGTAACAGGTGCAACTGGTGATATGGGTGTAACAGGCCCAACCGGTGATATGGGTGCTACAGGTGCTACAGGTCCATCTGGTGGTCCAGCTGGTCCTACTGGTGCAGCAGGATTAAATGGTGCAAATGGAACCAACGGAACAAATGGAACCAACGGAACAAATGGCACAAACGGTATTGATGGAGCTCCTGGTGTTACTGGCCCTACAGGAAATCCTGGTGTCAATGGCGTCAATGGAGTGAATGGCGTGAACGGAACGAACGGAACGAACGGAACCAATGGTCTGAACGGAGCTGTTGGTGCAACAGGCCCAACTGGAGCTGACGGTACGAACGGTACAAATGGATTGAACGGAACGAATGGAATCAATGGCGTTAATGGTACGAATGGTACGAATGGTACGAATGGTGTTACAGGCGCAACTGGTGCAACAGGCGCAACTGGTTTAACCGGCGCACCGGGTGTTAATGGCTCGAATGGTGCTGCAGGAACAAATGGAACAAATGGTACGAATGGAACAAATGGTACGAATGGTTTGCAAGGTGCTACTGGTGTTACAGGTAATGCTGGCGCAAACGGAACCAATGGAACGAACGGAACCAATGGAACCAATGGTATAGACGGAATAAACGGACTTAATGGTATTGCTGGTGCTACTGGCCCAACAGGAGTAGCCGGAGTAAATGGTGTAAATGGTACAAATGGTGCTAATGGTGCAGTTGGTGCAACTGGAATTGCAGGCCCAACAGGTGCAACCGGCGCAACGGGTAGTATTGGAATAACTGGCGCAACAGGTAGTATTGGATTAACAGGTCCTACAGGTATAACTGGCGCTCCGGGCGTAAATGGCTCGAATGGTGCTGCAGGAACCAATGGAACTAATGGAACCAACGGAACTAACGGAACCAATGGTGCTCAAGGAGCAACGGGTGTAACAGGTAATCCTGGCGCAAACGGTACGAACGGTACAAACGGAGCAAATGGAACCAATGGCACAAACGGAACCAATGGTTTGAATGGAGCTGTTGGTGCAACAGGCCCAACTGGAGTTGATGGTACGAACGGTACTAATGGATTGAACGGAACGAATGGAATCAATGGCGTTAATGGTACGAATGGTGCTAATGGCGCTAATGGTGTTACAGGCGCAACAGGTGCAACCGGAATAGCAGGTGCAACTGGTGCTAATGGTGTAACAGGTGCTAACGGTGCAACCGGCGCAACGGGCGCAACGGGTTCTAACGGCGTAACCGGCGTAACCGGTTCTAACGGTGTAACTGGCGCAACCGGTACTAACGGTGTAACCGGCGTAACAGGTGCTAACGGTGCAACCGGCGCAACGGGTTCTAACGGCGTAACCGGCGTAACAGGTTCTAACGGTGCAACTGGTGTAACAGGTTCTATAGGAGTAACGGGTGCTAATGGCGCGACAGGCGCTGCCGGCGCAACTGGTGCAACAGGAACGGCTGGTGCAACAGGTGCAACGGGCGGATATCGCAATATTATCGGGCCTTGGTATCGAACAAATCTTGCTGCTAACTTAGGTACTGTTGCAGTTCCGATTCAGTGTTTTATGCTTAATGCAACAGTTGGGACTGAAGGCATGCGTATGCCAATGCCTTATGGTGGAACATTACGTGGTATGATGATTACTTCCAATGGTACAATTACGGCTGGAACGGCTCAGTTTATTGTATATGTCAACAATGCTGCTACAGTAACGCCAGTTTCTTTAACAATGAGCACCGCTAATCCAACGCGTCAAGTAAGCACTGCGTTCTCAGAGGCATTTGTAGCTGGAGACATTGTAGAGGTTAGAGTGGTATCAACCGGACTTGCTCCAATAACTACAAAGTATAATGTTTACTTGGTTATTGATTTTAATTAATTTCAATACCCTATATAAAAAGGCGCTACAACCGTAGTGCCTTTTTTATTGGAACGAAACGGCTGTCGCTCCAAATCCATACTTACGCATATCGCCATCTGAAACTTGAATGGAGCGATAGCTTTTTAATCGACTGCGGATCTCTTTTCTTAAAACGCCGTTGCCTATGCCATGAATAAAAATTAGCGTGCGGTGTTGGCCTCGTAAGCCTTGGTCCATATACGATTCAAAGTAGCTTAATTGAATAAGCATGATCTCGCTATTGCTTAGTCCAACAAAGTTATCGGTTAGTTTCTCGATGTGCAGATCTACCTCCGTTGGGCTAAGCGACTTTGCGAAGGCATGAATATCAATATTCTCACGCGTATTGGTTTTTTTAGCTGTAAAGTCAAAGTTCTTCAAAACACTAAGATCAACTTCTTCTTCTTGTGGTGCTTCATCTTTGATTTCTTCTTCTTCCTCTTCTTCTGGCTCAATACTGCTTATAAGAATGAGTTCATCGGTCATCACAGGGATCTCCATACCATTACCGAAATCAATGACGACGCGCTTTTTGTTGATGATCTTAGTAACAACACCATCGCCCTCTTCGTTTAAAAACTTTACGATATCTCCGACTTTCATGGGTTTAAAAATAAAGCGGGTGAAATTTAAATCGACCTTGTTGGCTCATCTCCAAAGCAGGTGCAGGTATTTTTATAATTCCGATAGCACCGAACAGCGTTTTCAATAGGCCTGGCTTCATTTTTATTTTTGTCAAATCAGCATCCAAGGAAAGATAGAACTCTCTTTTTCTAGGATACGTATTCGAATAGTCAACAAGTTCATTATTGTTATCTGTAAAAAGATTGTCTTCTCCACCTACCATTCCGTCGGCGCCATAGCCAATCGCTAAATTAATCCATTTAGGTAGCTTATTGAGCGCGGGCGCAAAACTTCGGATATTTCCTGAAAGCCAAATCGTTTGGCCATTGTAGTCTTTGAGCATCTGCTCGGTCAAGGTGGTACCCAGCAAATCAGGCCTAATCGATGCATACGCTGTGGAATGGAAGGAATAGCAGTATTTAATCCGGGTTTCTTTCCAGAGCAGTTCTTGAACCAGAAAACTACTTGCTCCAACCGTATTGGCAGCGATGTCGCCATACGAAAAACCCCACTGGTTGGAGTATCCGTCAAACAGCTCAATGCTAAGCATGACGGCCATTGCGCTACCAGTTCCACATAGGGCAGCCTTTGTTTTTGATAGTCCTGTCCAAGCTAGTGATTCGTAACCTATGCGACTCAGGGTAAAGCTACTGAAGGCATGTCCGGCTTTGTCCATCTGCAACCACTCGGTATTATCGTTAAAGGTATGAAATCGACCGCCTGAATAATTTTTATACCAAAGCGAGTAAAGCCCTGTCATACTCGCCGAATAGGTGCCAACACAAGCACCGCTTACCCAATAGAGTTTTCTTTTGTCCAACTGCCTCATAGGAGTATCTACTAAACTCGAATCGAGGACTGGTGCTTGTGCCCATGCAATAGATGTTATCCATACAGAAAACAGAAGGATAACAAGCTGTTTCATGTTCGAATCAAGCTAAGAGCGTAGCCTTTGCGGCTTCTAAAATAGCAAATGCCTGCTCCTTAGTCGAAGACTCGGCATAGGTTCTTAAAATCGGCTCTGTGCCCGAAGCTCTAATCATCAGCCAATCTCCGTTTGCGAAATAGAATTTAAAGCCATCTAGATCATCCAGTCGATCAATTGCATAGGATCCGAAGCTTTTATAGGATCCGCTTTTGCAGTTGGCAATAATCTTGTTTTTTAATTCTTCTGAAAGATGGAGGTCGTTGCGTTCGAAGGCGAAGGTGCCAACGAGGTCATAAATCTCTTGAATAAGCTCTTCAAGCGTCTTGCCCGATTTTGCCATGAATTCAAAAAGGGTGAGACCAACCCAGATGCCGTCACGCTCAGGGATGTGGCCTTTGATCGCTATACCGCCTGATTCTTCGCCACCAACAAGGACATCTTCAACCAGCATGATTTCGCAGATGTATTTAAAACCAATTTTTACCACATCAAGCGGTAATCCGTATATCTTACAGAGTGTTGCGATTTTATTGGTGGATGAAAAGGCCGTACATATTTTGCCTGAATATCCTTTGTACTTGTGCAAGTAGTGGATAAGGAGCAAAATGATGTGGTGGGAGTCTACGAAATTGCCTTTGCTGTCGTATAAGCCAATACGATCGGCATCTCCATCGGTAACAAGACCGCAATCGATGTTGCCCGACTTCTTAATAAGGTTAGAAAATTCAGTCAGGTTTTTGTGGATGGGTTCAGGCGCCTGACCCATAAAAGAGGGATTGTAATCGCAGTGCAAAAACGTGATGTCCGGCAGAATTCGTTTCACTACATTTTGGCCAGCGCCGTACATCGCGTCGTAGGCTAAGCGGATGTTCGAATTTCTAATCACATCGAGGTCGAAGTTGGCTTCCACATGTTTTACATACATGGTTTCCAAGTCGACGTATTCAATTAGTTTTTGGTCAAGCAATTCTTTTAAAGAGATGGATTCGGTATCAATAGCGCTCTTGGTGGGAATCAGCTCTTCAATTTCTGCGACCATGTTTGGTAATAGCGGTCCGCCATAACTCCCTTTCAGTTTAAAGCCGTTGTAGGATGGTGGATTGTGGCTTGCGGTGATAATGATGCCCAGGTCGGTTTTTAAATTAACAGTGCCCAAAGAAATCATCGGTGTTGATACAAAGTCTTTGGAGAGGTACGATTTAATACCGTGCTTCCCCATTACTTTAACAACGGTTTCTGCAAAAAGTTCTCCTGCAAAACGACAGTCGTGACCTATTGTAACACTTGGTTGTTTGTGCTTACTCTTTAGCCACAGTGCTGTTGCATGTGCAACGCGTTCTACATTTTCTACCGTAAAGTCTTTTGCGATGATGGCTCGCCATCCGTCTGTTCCGAATTTTATATCACTCATGTTTTATGATTTTATATTTCTTTTATTTAAAGCTTGATGGAACCTTCTGGCATTCTTCAGTTGTTCCGAATAATTGACTGCAAAGTTATGATAACCTGAGAAATCTTCTTTTGCGCAGAAAAACATGAAGTTATGCTTCTTGTTCTCAAGCACTGCGTCTAAGGTCTTGCACGCAGGAATACAGATTGGGCCTGGTGGTAGGCCAACAATTTTGTAGGTGTTGTAGGGCGAGTCAACGGCTTTATGTTCGTTAAGAATGCGTCGTGCCGTAAAATCACCAGTAGCAAAGACCAAGGTTGGATCGGCTTCTAACTTCCAGTTTTTGCGATAGCGATTAAGGTATACACCAGCGATGGTGCTGCGCTCGTCGTCTTTGCCTGTCTCTAACTGAACGATGGATGCGATTATCGTTACTTCAGAGGGCTTCATGCCCATTCTCTCGGCCGCTTGTTTTCGTTCTGCGTTCCAAAAGTGTTGATATTCTTGTTCCATGCGATGCATGAACTGCTCAGCGTTGGTGTTCCACTGAAACTCATAGACACCGTTGATAAAAATGGACATTACATTCGAGGGCGTATGGTCGGATTGTTTTAAAAAGTTGGAGTCGGCAAGCAACGCCTGCAAAGAAAGGGAGTCTGCTTCCAAGGCATTGTGTATCCTCGCAATTAATTGTTGCTTAGTTCTAATGTTTTCAAGACTGATTTTAACCGGTGTTTGTTGACCCGAGCGCAACAAATTAATCAGGGCGCGGTTGTTCATGCCTTGCTGAAGTTTGTATTTGCCAGGCTTTATAGCTGCTTCATAATGCATGAGTCGAGCAGCCAAAGCAAAGGTGTTCGGATGTCGAAGATAGCCGTGATGTTGCAACGATGTTTGTACATCTTGCAAGGCTGCGCCAGTATGAATATAGAGGAAGGCTTGGGCTTTTCCATTGGTGATAACATTGGGCTTTTCGAATAACTGAAAGGCCGCAAATCCCGCTGCTAGTGCGGCGATGAAAAGAATAACAAAGAACCCAATAAGGAATTTTTTCATAACTTGAAGCCGCTTATTTTTTGGAGAAGCGCTTTTGCTTCTTGGTTGTTGGGATCGCTGTGTAGCATTTCGTTTAATACTTTACGAGCCGATGCGAGGTCTTGACGATAGATAAAGAGTCCGACTTTGTTTAGCAGCGCTTGTTTGTAATCGGGTGATAAGGATAGTGCTTTGTCATACATTATTTCAGCTTGCTTGTCGTCGTGATTGAGCAGCAATACAGCATACCCTAAGTTACTCCATGCTGGTGGATAATCCGCGTTTTTATTTATAAGTTCTTGAAAAACGCGTTTTGCTTCGGCGTATTTTCCTTGGGCTAGTAGCGTCGCGCCTTGTTTGTTCCTAAACTCAAAGTTGTATGGGGAAAGGCGAACTGCCATGTCAAAGTAGGGCAGAGCTTGCTCTAGTTTTCCGAGGTTATAATAGGCTTCACCGATGCGGTAAGCGTCCCAGGCTAAGGCGGTTGTTTTATCTATTTTCTTGAAATAGGCATCCTGACTGCCGGCCCTTAGTGTTTTTTCATGGAGCTGAATAAGTTCTTGCCAACGGCCTTGAATGAAATACAAATGCAACCATGCTGAGAAATTCTTGGAATGATCTGGCTCTTTAGCTAAATAAAAACTGGCCGAATCAAGCATGGCAGGGTCTTTCTTGAACTTCTCGTAATACTGCAGATAGCCCTGGGCGATGTATTTATTTTCGACTTGGCTTTCGTTGATGCAGCGAATGCCTAAAAAACGTTTCACCGCCTCGCTCACCTGATTTTTTTCTGGCTTACGAATGTAATGATCAGTGGATATCACATGCGGTATGTCGGTTGTGCCCGACCTAGGCATGTGACAGCCCGTGCAGTTGTCCTGCTGCTCGTTTCTTGCTGTTGTTGGGGCGGAGCATTGTTTCTCCTTCGCACTGTGACAATTTCTGCAAGCGGTGTTGTATTGCTCAACGCCTGTCTGCTTGACGCTAATATGCGGGTTGTGGCAGCTCACGCAGGTTAGTACCGATTTGTAGGGAAAGAGATCGTTCTTGGATTTTGATGCATCGCCTTTTTCTTTTGATCGAAGGAAGCATTTGCTCATCTTCAAACGCTCCACATGCGAGGCCATGATAAAGTTTTTGTCATCGCCGCTATACTTGGGCATAAACACATCCATGACAGCGCTGAGTTGCATGCCGGGCCTAAAATCAGTGAAGGTTTTTCCATCTTTTAGAACCGCATTGCCTTGCAGGTGGCAGCGAGAACAAACGTCGAACTGAAGGTCGGGGGAAAGTTTTGCAGGATTGACAATCGTTCTATCAATGGTTTGTGTAATATCCACAACTCGTCCAGCGCGTTTTTCTTTTACGTGAATCTCACCCGGGCCGTGGCAGCGTTCACAACCTATACCTAGAGGCACTGTGTCGTATTTGTTTTCTGAGCCAGCAACAAAGCCGGGTAGACTGTTGTGACAACTCATGCATTCGATGCCGATGAGTCGGCTAAAGCGCGAGCTAGCTCCGTTTTCAAAGCCTGGTGGCAGGTCCCAGGTGCCTTTTTGTGTATAATAGGTTAGCGGCGCTTGAAAGAGGAATCCGTTTTTTTCAATCAGGTGCGAGTTGGTATGTTGGCCCGACCCGATGATGTAACGCACTGTTTCTATTCGTTTATACGCGGTGTCTTTTCCCTTCAAACGAAATTCCATGATTTTCAAACTGTCTTTCTCCCAATATGGATAGTAGCTAAAATTCAAAAGCGTGTCGTGCACAACCGTATGGTCAAACCGTGCTGAACTTTTTTGATGCGTAGCAAGGTCGAAGCTTTTGCCCATGCCTGTTTCAATAAATGTTCGGTAGATATCTGCATGGCATTGTTTGCAGTTCTCCATCCCAACATATTTTACCGTGTCGTTTAAATTCAGATAGCTTGGCTCTTCGTTCGCCGGGCTATTGCAAAAATAGGCCGTGCACGCAACGAGTGCGAGAATTGTGCTAAGCGCCAAAAGGGTATGCGGCTTAGGCATGCACGTTAGGGATGAATTGCAAAAAAAGCTGCGATTTCCAAGTGACTCCCGTTTGCAGCCAGTCTTTTTTTGTGCCGATAACGATGAAGCCTGCGTTTAAAAAAAGCCCTAAGCTCTCGGTATTATCTTCCGATATATGCGCATGCAATTGATGCAAGCCAAGGACGTTTATAGCATAGTCCTTCAAAATAGCTAGCGCTTCTTTGGCAAAGCCTTGTTTGCGGTCTTGTTCATCAGCTATCAAAATGCCAACTCCGGCGCGTCGATGACGCGGTTCGAAATCGAATAAGTCAATAGTGCCAAGTGGGCGCCTATCATCCTTTCTTTCGATGATCAAGCGAAGCTGCTTGTTGGTATAGATGTCTTGATGCGCTTGGCCTAGGTACTGCTCAAGAAGATCTTTGGAGAAAGGGGTGATGGTATTGCTTGATTCCCAAATGGACATGTTATTTTCCCATTGGAACAAGAGCTCAAGATCATTTGGCTCAAGGGCGCGCAGTCGGATGCGTTTGGTTTCGAGCTCCATGTTCTTTAGTGATTAATTGAAAGGATACCGTCAAAGGATTTTGTAGCAGGACCGTTGAGCCAGATGTTTGTAAACAGCAAGCCCTCTTTTTGATAATCTACCATAAGCACTCCTCCTTTCGTTTCAATAGCACAAGGTGACTTGGTCCATCCTAAAAGAGCGGCGGTGATTGCGCATGCAACAGCTCCTGTTCCTGAGGAATAGGTTTCTTCTTCAACGCCTCGTTCATATACGCGCATCGCTATTCCTTTGGCATTTTTGCAAATAAAATCAACATTGGTTCCTTGCTTTTTGAAGGATTCGCTATATCGTATCGCGCTGCCTTCCTTAAAAACATCGATGCTTTCGATGTTGTCTTTCACAAGCACGAAGTGGGGCGATCCAGTATCGATAAAGCAGGTTCCATCGATGGGTTCTGTGCTTGTCACATCCTGCATCTTTAAGTTAATTTGATACCTACCTGCTTTGCGATTGGCGCGCAGAACTTCAGCCTCGTGCGGTCCATCGAAAGCCATAAATTGGGCTTTGGTAGTAATTATTCCAAGCTCAGCAGCGAATGCAGTGATGCAGCGTCCACCGTTTCCGCAAAGGGAGCCCTCGCGCCCGTCCGAATTGAAATAGATCATTTCAAAGTCAGCACTTGGGTGAGCGCGGAGTAGGATGAGGCCATCGGCACCAATGCCCATGCGGCGATGACAGAGTTTAGCAATTTCTTCTTGGGTGGCGCTGAATAGCCGTGTTCGGTCATCGATCAAAATAAAATCGTTGCCCGTACCTTGGTATTTTGCAAAACGTATCTTCATCGTTTGAGCTGACTCGTAAGTGCCGGATCATTCACCGGGGCAAAGGATTGGAAGTCCATGTATTGTTCTAAGAGGTAATAGTTTTGGACATATTCCAAATAAATTTTACCATCCAATTGCAATAGATGCACCCAATCGGGTTCATCAATGCCATAAAAGACAAGCTTGTTTTTTCCGGCTTTATACCCTTTGTAGTTTACAGGTGATTTCCAAAACTCGACAGCAAAGCTGGTGTTTGCTTTATCGCTCTCTTCGGGAAGTCCTGCTTCTGGGTTTAGTCGGCTAGCTGTTTCTTGTGCCAATGAGCGATCGGAATTCTTATCCGTTTTTTTATCGATAACTTGAATGATACGAGCGAAAAGCAATTCATCTTTGCGTATCACGAAATCATCGGAAAGCGGGTTTGTTGCTTCAATTGAATCGCCGCTGTTATTGGCTGTGTTGGTGGAGTCGAGGGATGTTTGGTCGGAGTTAATACCATTTTCTGCGATGCTTGTGTTTTCTTTTCGTCTCCCATTTGCTTTGGCATTGCTGCTTTTTTGTGCACTCGAATCAACGGTCGTGTTGCTAATAAAAGGCATATGCTCTTCTAAGTTATTGACAGGCAAAGAATCAAAATACCACCAAGCCGCAACCACAAGAAGTAAAGTAGCGCCAATAACAAGAATACCTTTTTTAAGAGCAGCGCCTTTGCCAGACAGGCGTGAAGTCATAAAGCTTCGAATGGCTGTCGCGTCGTGTTTGCTGCGCCAGTTAGTGCGCACTTTATTTAAAAGCACATCTTGAATAGTTTGGCTGAGGACAAACTCCTTCGAATTTGCTTCGCTCCAAAATTGAGTTAGCGCCTCTTGCAACAAATCCGCTGCATCGTTCTTGTTGCCGCCGCAGCTCTCGATGAATTTGCGAACGACAGAGAAATGGCTCTTGTAAAGCTTCAGGAGAATGTTTTTGTTCCCGTCCTGAATAAGAAGAAGAATTTCTTGGTCGGACTGTTTTTTAAAGAGGCGAATCATGCATGGCAAAGTTATTCAAAAACAAGCGATTTCCGCCAAAAAAGAATGCCTTAAAAATCAAAAGCGACCCCCTGTCCATTCGGAGCAGTAGGCCGCTTTTGATTTGTGCCTGTAAGCCGGGTTCTGTCCCCTACACAAGTGCAGGGCTTCTATCATTTATCTATGCAACCTACCCGTCAGGCTGAATCCTTTCGGAAACGAGAGCGAACGACTCTCCGTGTTGCCACGAACCTGACTTATTTGGTCTTGCAACCCGCAAGGTTTACCCTTCCGATACATCGCTGTACTGGAACGTGAGCTCTTACCTCACATTTTCACCTTTACCCCTCCCGAACGAATCGGCTGGGGAAGTTATTTTCTGTGGCCCTCTCTGTTGCACCGGCTTGAACCGGAACACCCTCGTTTTCACAAGGTGCGGCGTTCTGTGTTGCCCGGACTTTCCTCCCCGCGCAGAGCGCGAAGCGATAGAACAGCACGTCGCAAAGGTACCAAAATTAAGCGGGTGCGGTTCTTCATTGTAAATTCAGCTAAAAAATGCATTTTTGTCCCTTCTTTTCAAATTTCCTTAATCGCCACCATAGTATTACATTTGCACCCTATAATAAAGAACCTTAATCCTTTGATTATCTTATGAAAACACGCAACATTCTTTTCTTAACCGCATTTCTCCTTCTGCAATCCGTGCTTCATACCGTTGCTCAGGCGCAGGATCAAAACGCCGTTCTCTTAACCATTGGAAGTCAGTCCATTAGTCGCGGCGACTTTGAGAAGATTTATCACAAGAACAACAGCAAGGATGTGAGTGGTGACAAAAAGTCGCTGCAGGATTACCTCGACCTGTATATCAATTACAAATTGAAAGTTAAGGAAGCGGAGGAATTGGCGCTTGACACTGCAGCTAATTTTAAAGGCGAGCTGAACGGTTATCGCAAGCAGTTGGCACAGCCTTATCTCACGGATAAAGAGGCAAGCGACAAGTTGGTGCGCGAGGCCTACAACCGCATGAAAACGGATATTCGCGCAAGTCATATCTTGATAAAAGTGACGCCCGATGCGCTTCCAAAAGACACCTTAAAGGCCTATGCACGCATCTTGAAAATTCGTGATTTGATTCTAAAAAACGGCGATTTTTCGCAAGTTGCACGCGATAGTTCGGAGGATCCATCAGCAAAAGAAAATGCTGGTGATTTGGGTTACTTCACGGCACTTCAGATGGTTTATCCTTTTGAAAATGCCGCTTACAATGCAGAGCCAGGCAAGGTAACAATGCCAGTGCGAACGCGTTTTGGTTATCACTTGATTAAAGTAACCGGCTCACGTGCCAATCAAGGTGAGGTAACCGTGGCTCACATCATGGTTAAAGATGGCGCCAAAGCTACTCCAGAAGAGTCTATAAAAGCGAAAACAAAAATTGAAGAGTTATCCAAGCGTTTAAAAGCAGGTGAGTCTTTTGAAACCCTTGCAAAAAACGAATCAGAAGACTTGGGCTCGGCGCGTAACGGCGGTGTGCTGCCTGCTTTCGGATCTGGACGCATGGTACCTGAATTTGAGAATGTTGCCTTTGCGATGGTAAACAAGGGCGATGTGTCGGAGCCTGTGAAAACGGCATACGGTTGGCACATCATCAAATTGATCGATCGAAAAGGTATCGGGTCGTTTGAGGAGCTTGCTTCAGATCTTAAAACACGCATCAACAAAGATTCCCGCTCGGATATTGGACGCTCTTCCTTTCTTGTGAAAGTTAAAAAAGAGTATAACCTTACCGAAATTCCTAAAATGAAGGAGGCTTTTTATAAAGCTGTCGACTCCACACTCGTTGAAGGTACATGGAGCCCCGAGAAGGCTTCTAAGTTGAACAGCACCCTGTTTACACTTCTTGATAAGTCGTATAATCAAGCTGACTTTGCACGTTTCATGGCTGAACATCAGACCAAGAAAAAGGACGTATCGCCAAGCGCTTTAGTCGATCAATTCTACGAGCAATATGTTAACGATTGCTGCATGAATTTAAAAGAAAGCCGTCTTGAACTTGAGTACCCAGATTTTAAATCGCTCATGGAAGAATACCGCGATGGTATCTTGCTCTTTGAACTCACCGACCGCACAGTATGGTCTAAGGCGGTTAAAGACACAGCGGGCTTGAAGGCCTATTACGAGCAAAACAAAGCTAAATACATGTGGGATGATCGTGCCGATGCCGATATTTACACCTGTGCATCGGAAGCAGCTGCCAAGTTGGTTAAAAAAGCCGCTAAAAAAGGCAACGATTATGAAGTTGTTAGCAGCAACGTGAACCAAAACAAGAAGCTCAACGATCCACATGCGGTTAGCAGCCGTTCTGCCCGTTTCAACAAAGGAGAGAACGAATATTTGGGAAAGGTCCTTTGGAAAAAAGGATTGGCTCCTATGTTTGCAGCCGATGGCAAGTTTATTCTTGTCAATTTTAGAGCTGTATTGCCTGCTCAACCAAAGACTTTAGAAGAGGCCAAGGGTATTGTAACAGCCGATTATCAAGGCGTCTTAGAGAAGCAGTGGATTGATACCCTTCGTTCCAAATACAAGTGGAACCTGAATCAGGAGGTCCTGCAGCAGGTTAAATGATAAATTCATTGCGGTATTTGAATTCGAAGCTCACTATCTTGTTCTTTTGCGCGTATGCGCTTGTTTCCTCCTGTTCCTTTTTTAAAAAGAACGAAGCTGGTAATGAGCGTATTGTTGCTCGGGTTTTTGATAAAAAACTCATGTGGTCGGAGCTGGAAACCTTGATTCCTTCTGGCACATCGAAAGAGGATAGCACGAAGATTGCCGATAGTTATATCGATAACTGGATTCGTCAAGAGGTAGTGCTAAAAAAAGCCGACTCCTATTTGGAAAATGACTCTTTACGCAACCATATCGACAAGCAATTGGAGGATTATCGAAACTCGCTCATACGCTTTGCTTATGAAAAGGAGTTTGTTAGTCAGAAATTAGATACCACGGTTAGTGAACAGGAGATATCCAACTACTATAATACAAATAAGGATAACTTTGAGTTAAAGGACAATATCATCAAGGTTATTTATCTAAAAGTAAACCGCAAATCTCCTAAGATCAACAAGGTAAAAGAGTGGTATAAATCCGATAAAGAGCAAGATGTTAAGTTGTTGGAAGATTATTGTCACCAGTTCGCGGAGAATTTTTTCTTAGACCAAGATACGTGGTTGTTGTTTGATGATTTAATCAAAGAGATCCCAATAAGAACCTACGATAAAGAGCAGTTTTTAAAGAACAACCGTTTTGTTGAGATACAAGACTCGACCTATTACTACTTCGTGAATATCAAAGGATTTAAAATTAAAGACAGTACTTCGCCGTTGGTATTTGAACACGACAATATCATCAATATTATCCTCAACAAACGCAAACTAGTGCTGATTGAGGAGATGGAGAAGAGTGCCTACGATGAAGCTATTAAAAAGAACGACATTGAAATTATCAAAAATTAAAGGCATGCTGAACACCCTTTTTGCTATCCCCTTGCTTAAAAGCTGCAGGCCTTACCTGTTAATGCTAGTGCTTTCTCCAGCTGCTGTTTTTGCTCAAGAGAAAGTTATCGATCGTGTGATTGGAGTTGTCGGCAAAAACATCATTCTACAGTCGGAGTTAGAAGCGCAGTACAATCAATATATTGCTCAAGGAAACACGGCTGACCCTGAGGTTAAATGCGGCATCATGGATCAGATGCTTTTAAGCAAGCTGATGATTAACCAGGCTGAGCTAGATAGCGTGGAAGTTCCGGAATCACAGGTTGACGGAGAGCTTGATCGACGCATTCGCTATTTCGTTTCGCAAATTGGCTCGGAACAGAAGCTGGAGGAATATTATAAAAAGTCTATCGGCGAGATTAAAGCAGAGTTCCGCGAGACTATAAAAGATCAATTGTTGGCGCAAACCATGCAATCCAAGATTACCAAAGACATCAATGCGAGTCCATCCGATGTGCGCAGCTACTTTGAGCATATTCCTGTTGATTCCTTGCCCTATATCAATGCGGAACTGGAGATTGCCCAAATTGTTAAATATCCGCTCGTTACCCTTGAGGAGAAGTTGGCTGTTAAAGAGGAGTTAGAGCGCATTCGTCAGAAGATCATTGCAGGAACCGATTTTGCAGCCATGGCAGGCCTTTATTCGCAGGATCCTGGCAGTGCTAAAAAAGGAGGCGAATTGGGCTTTGTTAATCGTGGTGATTTAGTCCCTGAGTTTGAGGCTGTGGCCTTTACATTAAAGGGCAATGAAGTTTCCAAGGTATTTGAATCGAAATATGGATATCACATCGTACAACTCATTGAACGCCGCGGTGCGCAAGTAAATGTTCGTCACATTCTGCTCAAGCCGAAGGTGAACTCGATGAATCTTTCGTCTGCTGCCTTGTTGCTCGATAGTGTATCAAAAGCTATTCAACGTGGAAGCATCAGTTTTTCAGATGCGGCACAGCGCTTCTCGAGCGACGAAGAAACGCGTAACAGTGGTGGCTTAATGATTAACGGAGCCAATGGTACTACACGTTTTGAACCTGATCAGCTCGACCCTACTTTGTTTTTTCAAGTTGATAAACTAACAACAGGAGAGGTAACATTACCTACGCTTTTCCAAAATGCAGAAGGTACGCAAGGCTATCGACTGTTGCTTGTTCGCTCGCGCACCGAGCCTCACCATGCTAATCTAAAAGACGATTATCAGAAGGTGCAAAATGCCGCCCTCACAGAAAAGCAAAACGCTGCCCTTGTGGATTGGGTGAAGAAGAAAAAGGCTACGACTTACATTCATGTCGATGATGATTTTCGCGGATGCGTGTCGTTGGCCGATTGGTTCAATTGATTTTAATAAAGAAAATATAACTTAGGAAAAGAATAGACACAATGGCAAAAACCTATCAATCGGATGTAGAGGCAGTGGACGATTTCGTTCGCCATATTGAGTTGCTCAAAAAAGAAATCGCAAAGGTTATCGTTGGACAAGACGAGGTGGTTCGCGATGTCTTGATAGCGATCTTTAGCAGGGGACACTGTTTGTTGGTGGGTGTTCCGGGTCTTGCAAAAACCTTGTTGGTAGACACCATTACCAAGGTTCTTGGTTTGAGTTATAACCGCATCCAGTTTACGCCTGATCTCATGCCATCGGATATTATTGGTACTGAGATTTTAGACGAGAATCGTCATTTTCGTTTTGTACAAGGTCCTTTGTTTGCTAATATTATCCTAGCGGATGAGATAAACAGGACGCCACCTAAGACGCAATCCGCGCTGTTGGAAGCCATGCAAGAGCATGCAGTGACTGCTGCCGGAAAGCGCTATTCATTGGGTAGTCCATTCTTTGTTTTAGCCACACAGAATCCGATCGAGCAGGAGGGTACGTATCCTTTGCCAGAGGCACAGCTTGATCGCTTTATGTTCAATGTTTTGTTGGATTACCCGTCTTTCGAAGAAGAAATGCAAGTGGTAAAAAACACCACATCAAACCGCAAGGTAACGCTCGAGAAAATTGTAAGTGGTGATGAGATTATTGCATTTCAAGAACTTGTGCGTCGAATTCCTATCACCGATAATGTGCTTGAATTTGCAGTACGACTTTCATCCATGACGCGCCCAGATAACAAACTGGCCAATGATATGGTTAAAAGTTATGTGTCTTGGGGAGCAGGGCCTCGCGCTTCGCAATACCTTGTAGTAGGTGCAAAGTGTCACGCACTTATGCAAGGAAAATATGCGCCCGACATCGAGGATGTAAAACGCGTAGCACATGCTATTTTGCGTCACCGACTTGTGCGCAATTACAAGGCTGAAGCGGAAGGTATTAGCGTTGAGCGTATCATCGATTCGCTGATAGCTTAATTGCTGCTTAAGTTTCACTTCTGGTTTTCGGCCAAAGTTGCATCTGCTTGTTTGCTGAGTGGTCGCATTTCGCCTATTGCAATGCTATGGAAAACATCGCTCGCTTCTTCCAAATTAAAAACGCGTAAAACCTGGCTGAAGGTGACGGTGTGATTTTGTTGGATTTGTTTCAATCGATAATAAGCAATCCCCGTAAACGTGTTTTCGTCAAGCATGCTATAGAGCATCGCTACGCCTGTGGTGTCGCTAAACATATAGCCAACCTTGCTAAACAAGGCGCCATCCGGTGATTTCTCAAGAACATAAAGAAATTTGGAGTTGGAGCCCGTGTTCATCCATGTAATATTCACCATGCCACTTTTTACTTGTGCGCGAAGCTCATGTTGCTTTAACGTGCGAGATGCACTGCGTTTTTTTGTCGTTTGTCCGAACAAACTGAAGGCAATAAAAAGAGCTAAGATGATTAATAGAACTTGGCCGATTATCGAAACACGTTTGATTTTACGCATGTGTTGCTGATGTCCCACATGAACATACGTATCGCTGAATCCGGGATAATCGAACGGAGAATCGGTGTGGTTGCTATTGTTTTTCATAGATCTGCTTTTTGTGGTTCAGTGTTGAAATCAACTGAAACAAAAGTAGATCGCTACGAAAAGTGAATAGAGCCAAGTATAGCGTACGGGCTCAATTGCAAGGAATGAATCAAATTTACAGGTTGCATAAAGAGGATCTAGCGCAAAATCAAGCATTTAGCTTTTTAAAACTCAAAACAGGCTGAAAGAAGCGTGTAAGTTTTTGATTTCAAAAATGGGTACAAACCCTTTTTTTTGCTTTTTTTAAGCTTTTAGGGTAAAAAAAAAGAGAATGGCAAGGCCATTCTCTTTTTTGCAAAACAAGTGTTCTAGATCAATAGTAGCTAAGGCGAATAACCTCCGAAAGGTGTTTCGCGAAGCGAATAACCTGACGGCTGTAGCCATATTCGTTATCATACCAAATGTAAAGAATGATGTTCTTTTGGTCTTTCGAAACGATTGTAGCTGGACTATCCACAATGCTTGCGCAAGGGTTGCCGATGCAATCGGAGGAAACGAGTTCCTGCGAATAGGAGTATTGAATTTGCTCGATGAGTTCACCTTGCAATGCAGCGTGACGAAGGATTTCGTTAACATCGTCGCGGCTCGTTTGTTTATTAACCGTTAGGCTAAGGATAGCCAAAGACACATCTGGGGTAGGAACGCGAACAGAGTTGCCGGTCAGCTTGCCTTCTAATTTCGGAAGCACCTTTGCAACCGCCTTGTCGGCGCCTGTTTCGGTGATCACCATGTTTACGGCTGCGGAGCGGCCACGACGAAATTTTGGGTGGTAGTTGTCCAGTAAATTTTGATCGTTGGTGTAGGAGTGTATCGTTTCAATGTGTCCACGCTCAATGCCAAGTGCGCTGTCAATAACAGATAAAATTGGAACGATTGCGTTAGTGGTACAAGATGCTGCAGAGAAGATTTTTTCATCCGCACTGTACTCGTTTTGATTTACACCATGCACAATGTTTGGGATATCGCCTTTGCCAGGTGCTGTAAGCAATACTTTGCTCACGCCTTTCGATTTCAGGTGAAGACTAAGTCCTTCGCGGTCGCGTGATATACCCGTGTTGTCAATCAACAAGGCATTGTTGATGCCGTAAGCCGTATAATCGATGCTATCTGGTTTGTCTGCACCAATAAAGTGAATGGTATGACCATTAACGATGAGTGCGTTCTTTTCATAATCCTCGATAACGGTACCTGGAAATGGCCCGTGAACAGAGTCGGTGCGAAGCAGTTCGGCACGTTTTTTTAGATCCGACGAATCGCCGCGGCTGCGAAGCACCACAGCGCGAAGACGCAGCTGCTGGCCTTTGCCCGCTTGAGCAATGAGCTCGCGAGCCAAAAGACGCCCGATACGCCCGAAGCCGTAAAGAACCACATCCTTTGGGGTCAAGGTAAGTTTGTCTGTGCCGATGTGGCCGCTAAGCTTACTGGTAACGAATTCCAATTCGCTTTTGAAATCGTTCTTTTCGCTCAACCATTCAGCGCCAAGTTTGCCGATGTCGATACGGGAAGGACAGATGTCGAGTTTTTGTACCGCAACAGCAAGGGCCAACGTGTCCTTGATGTTGATAGGTTGCTTTACGATGTTTTTCGCGTAAAGGTGCAGGTTGAGTATCTCGCTTGCGCTGCGATCTACCAACTGGTTACGAAAGATGATGAGTTCCACTGATTTTTCAAACCAGAGGTGGCCCACCACGCTGATGAGTTCGATGGCCGAGCGCTCATAGTCGATCCACTCGTTTAGTTCTTGCTCATACAGGTTGGATGCTCCGTTCATTTGATTTTTTAAAACGTCAGTTGCCATTGTTTAAATATAGGATTGATTAATTAATTAACGATGTTAAAAAAGAAATTCCGCGCAGGCGCGGAATTTCTTTTTTGGGATTTAGCCCAGATATGCTTTGAGCAGTCGACTTCTCGATTTGTGGCGGAGGCGGCGGATGGCCTTTTCCTTTATCTGTCTTACGCGTTCTCGGGTAAGGTCGAACTTTGCGCCGATCTCTTCAAGAGTCAGTCCGTGGTTCATGCCTATTCCGAAGAATAATTTGATGACTTCGCGTTCGCGTTCAGTCAGGGTGTTTAGGGAGCGGTCGATTTCCTTGGCAAGCGACTCGGCGATAAGCAGGTTATCGGCGCGCGGTGAATCGGTGTTTTCAAGCACGTCGATCAAGCTGTTGTCTTCACCTTGCACGAAAGGCGCATCCATCGAAACGTGTTTGCCCGATACACGCTGTGTGTCGGCAACCTTTTCTATAGGAAGCTCAAGCAGTGTTGCTAGCTCTTCTACCGAAGGCTCGCGTTCAAACTCCTGTTCTAGTTTTGAATAGGCCTTGCTGATTTTATTGAGTGAGCCAACTTGGTTCAAAGGAAGGCGCACGATACGGGATTGTTCAGCCAATGCTTGCAGAATCGATTGACGAATCCACCATACAGCATAGGAAATGAATTTGAAACCGCGTGTCTCGTCGAAGCGTTTAGCAGCTTTGATTAGACCAAGGTTTCCTTCGTTGATCAAATCGGGAAGGCTGAGGCCTTGGTTTTGGTATTGTTTGGCCACAGATACTACGAAACGCAGGTTGGCTTTTGTTAAACGATCAAGTGCACGCTGGTCTCCGTCGCGGATCTTGCGGGCAAGTATTACTTCTTCCTCTGCACTGATCAATTCCTCACGGCCGATCTCCTGCAAATACTTCTCTAAGGACTGGCTCTCCCGGTTGGTGATCGATTTCGTGATCTTTAGCTGACGCATGTTTGTTTTTTTTAAGAATAAGCAGCCCGCAAAGCGGGTTGACCGGTTAGAAAAAGGAACGCAAAGGTAGGCATTTTTTTTCCTTTTTTCACAAGAAAAATCGACGAACGCCTTTTTTTAAATAAAACACCCTAAAAATGCCTTTTTTATCAAACGAAACGCTTGATAAATTATGCGGAATATTAAAAAATAACAAAAAACCTACTGCGTTATGTGCATTTTGCGTTGACTGGTTTTTCCGTTGCTAAACAATTGCACAAGGTAAAGGCCGTCGGCCAAATCAGGCAAGTGAATCAGTCGATTTGCATCGTCTATTCTTTGAACAACTATCAACTGGCCATAGATATCGTAAATTTTCAAGCTTGCGTTGCTTAAAGCTTGATTGCTTTCTAGTGTAAAAATACCCTTGTTTGGATTCGGTAGAATTTGCCATCCTGCATCGTTATCAGTTGCTTCAATACCGTTTAAAAGCAGGATGTGGCAGCCTGATTTTTTTATGCAACCACTTTGTTCAACAAGCACTTGATAACTACCAGTTGTTGTTGGTGTAAACGATTGGTCAGTGGCTCCTGGAATGGTACCGCCCAGGCAATACATCCATTGGTAAAGGGCTAGGTTGGCATTCGAAGTGAATGTGTTGCCGTTTTGCGATACGGTGGTGTCGATTGTGGTGACAGCTACACTTGTGCTTTGGCTTGTTGAGCCGCAGGTGTTAGATGCGGTCAAGCTTATGGTTCCCCCAGTTGCTGCAGAAGTGGTTGCAATGCTGTTGCTTACGGAGCTTCCTGACCAGCCGTTTGGCAAGGACCATGTGTAGCTGGTGGCGCCAGCTACAGCTGTTACAGAATAGGTGGCGTTGGTTCCTGAACACAAAGCCAATGGGCCATTGATTGCGCTGATTGCAGCTGGTGGGTGGTTTAGGGTAACGGTGACCGCCGATGCAGGTCCCCAGCCACAGGTGTTGAGGGCTCTGAAATAGTAGGTGCCGGAGCTAAAGACCGTTTGCATAGTTCCTGCGCTTGATTGGCTGGTTCCAGATGGGTTTGTTCCTTGGAAATAAACCGTACCCGC
Source organism: Bacteroidota bacterium (assembly GCA_947448795.1). Classification (GTDB taxonomy): domain Bacteria; phylum Bacteroidota; class Bacteroidia; order AKYH767-A; family JAHEYN01; genus CANFOZ01. Next base: position 22,302 of record CANFOZ010000003.1, on the reverse strand, counting down.
CTCCGCTGTGCCCGGTTGAACGGAAACACCGATTTGAGCGCTATCGCAGAAGGAGCCACCGCCGTTTGCCACAAGGGTGATTAGGCTGTTTGAAACACAACAGGTAAAGGCTTTGTAGGCATTTACTTTGCCATATCCATAGCGGTTGTTAGGCACAGCACCGGTGAATACATCGGTTGTGGTGCACGAGGTGATGCGTTCGCGAATCTCCTGCCAATTGGCTAGCGGTTCTTTTTGCAGAAAGCAGGCAACAATACCCGTTACTACTGGAGCTGAGAAAGAAGTATATCCTTGATTGTTTTGCAAGTAACGATGAATGCCACAGCTTGCTGCATTTGCAGGATTAAGTCCGGCGATGGCCGAGGTAAAAGTGCCTGCCACCAACTTGGTTCCAGGCGCGCTAATGTCTGGCTTGATACGACCGTCGCGCGTTGGTCCTCTGCTCGAATTAAAGTAGATTGCCCCAGCCGAGTAGGTGCTTTCGCAGTGTTGCGCTCCATCAAAGCCTTGATAGCACTGCGTATTGTAGTAATTTCCAACAGTTAAAATGCGCGGCGAATTTTGGAAACCGCTCATCACACTGTTGGAGGAGTCTTGAAACATATACTGACTCATCGGCGGATAACTTGTTACAGAGGGAAGGGCGGTGCTAGGAACAAAATATTGGGTACCTCCACCTGAAACACTCCATGCATTAAAGTGACCGCTGCCGGTAACCATAACACGGAAATAATAGCTCAAAGAATCAGTAGCTGAATAGCCTACTAAATACTCCAAGCCATAAACACCTTGATTAACAGTGGCGACTCTTAAAATGTGCGCCAGTGTGTCGTTTTGAGTATTCAATATATACAGCGTATCAACAAGGCCGAGCGGCATGGAGCCAACGGATGCGAAGCTTGTTCGTCCTCTGAATAGGTAAGCGGGCTGGTTGTCGGCGCCAATAGCAAATTTCAGGTTGACCATCTCTGCTGAGTCGCCGTATAGTTCAATGTATGGCGTGCTTGCGCTCGGTTTCTTCAACCAAATAAAAGCAGTATCTCCCACCGCTGTATGTTGCAGATGATAGGGCATAGAGCCGTCGTTACCGGCAGCTGCTACAATGGCTTTGCCGGTTGATCCTTCCAAGAGATTTTCAAGGAATTGGGTGCGCAAATCAAGTCCGTCGTGCGAGCCGTTTCGGCCACCAAGACTTAAGTTAACTACACAGGGCTTGCCTAAGGAGTCGGCTTTAGCGAAGATATAGGAGACGGCATCTTCCACATAGGTAGCAGGCACAGCGCTACTATTGTAATAGGTGACAAAAAGAATCTCGGCACCCGGGGCAACAGATCGATGAATCTGGCAGGTGTCGCCATCACCAACAAGAATGGATGAGACAATGTTACCATGCGAATTTGTGCCGTCGCTGGGATGGAAGAAGGCCAATCCAGCATCGATATCAGCACGCGAGTATTGAACGCCATAGCCATAGGGCTGCGGGGTGTTAGCGCCCGTTTGGGTCATGTCCCACATCCAAACGATGCGCGAGCTGCCGTTGCTGTATTTGAAGTCGGAATGGGTGAAGTCGATGCCTGTTTCTAAAATACCTACCAAGACATTACTCCCATCATAACCCTGTGTGAGCTGCCCAAGTCCCTCATAAACAGAGTCGATGTTGCAGTTCTGGTGAAACACCGAGTCCATTAATGGCATATCCCTTTGCATGTTGTATTCTAAGCGTTCTAGTGCAGGATTGTTAACTAGTTTTTTTAAAGCCGCTAAAGGAATCTGAATGCTTGCGATAGAGCCAGCCACCGCTTTTGTTTGCCCGCCCTGTTCGGCCACCAATTCTTTAATTGACGGGATATCGCCTTGAACTAGTAGATGTAGTATTTTGGTTGAATCGCGCTCAGTTCCTAGGGTAAGTGCCAAGCCGCTATTAAACTTGCGAGATTGTGCGAAACTAGCGGTTCCGATGAACAGTGCCAGCAAGAGAAAAAAAAGTTTCTTCATGGGATCATTCTTACAAAACAAAGATAGTGATAATAGCGCATTTCTTAAATAAATCGGACCTGAGCTCATGCTAAATTCAGATAGAAACGGTATCTTTGTGCGCTTTTTGAAAGAAGAGTAGATTTTTTAACCATCAAACAAATAACACATGTCAGAGGGAAGACAAATAATATTTTCGTTAGTCAATGTCAGCAAGACGGTGACGACAGGAAAAACCATTCTTAAGGATATCTATTTATCGTTTTATTACGGAGCCAAGATTGGTATCCTTGGTTTGAACGGTTCGGGTAAATCGACCTTGCTCAAGATTATTGCGGGCATGGATAAAAATTTTCAGGGCGACCTGCATTTTTCGCCAGGCTACAAGATTGGCATGCTGGAGCAGGAGCCGCAGCTTGATAATGACAAGACCGTTATCGAGGTTGTGCGTGAAGGAGCGCAGGAGTTTGTCAATATCCTCAATGAATATGAGGAAGTGAATAATAAGTTTGCAGAGGAAATGACCGAGGAGCAGATGAATAAGCTCATTGATCGTCAGGCTCGTCTGAGTGATCTCATCGAGCAAAACGATCTTTGGAACCTCGACAACCGCCTCGAAATGGCGATGGATGCGCTGCGTTGCCCTGAGAGCGACACGCCTGTAAAAAACCTTTCTGGTGGTGAGCGTCGCCGTGTGGCCTTGTGTAGACTATTGATACAGGAGCCGGAAATTTTATTGCTCGATGAGCCTACGAATCACTTGGATGCCGAGTCGGTGGATTGGTTGGAGCAGCATTTGAAAAACTACAAAGGCACGGTCATCGCTGTAACGCACGATCGTTACTTCCTTGACAATGTTGCTGGGTGGATTCTTGAGTTGGATCGTGGCGAAGGCATTCCATGGAAGGGAAACTACTCGTCTTGGTTGGATCAGAAGCAACAGCGTTTGGCGCAGGAGGAGAAGACCGAAAGCAAGCGACAAAAGATTTTACAGCGTGAGTTGGAGTGGGTGCGTCAAGGTGCTAAAGGCCGCCAGGTGAAGCAGAAGGCGCGTTTGCAAAACTATGAGAAGATGCTTGGCCAAGATGTGAAGGCACAAGAAGAGAAGCTCGAAATATTTATCCCGAACGGACCTCGTTTGGGTAATGATGTGATAGAAGCAGAACATGTGGCTAAGGCCTTTGGTGAGAAGCTGCTTTATGACGATTTGAACTTCAAGTTGCCACCTGCTGGCATCGTGGGTATCATTGGACCAAACGGAGCTGGTAAAACAACCATCTTTCGTATGATCATGAATCAAGAGACGCCGGATAAAGGCGACTTCAAATCCGGTTCAACAGTTAAGATCGGCTATGTTGATCAGGCGCATACGGATATTGACCCGAACAAGTCGGTGTATGATGTTATCAGCGGTGGACTTGATAATGTGTTGGTGGGCGGAAAGCCTATTAATTCACGTGCTTATATCTCCCGTTTCAACTTCAGTGGTTCAGACCAAGGCAAGAAATGTGGGGTGTTATCGGGTGGAGAAAGAAACCGTTTGCACTTGGCGCTTACGCTAAAGTCGGAAGCCAATGTGCTGATGCTTGATGAGCCAACGAATGACTTGGATGTAAACACGCTTCGCGCCTTAGAGGAAGGATTAGAAAACTACGCAGGTTGTGCTGTTATCATCTCCCACGATCGTTGGTTTTTAGATCGGGTATGTACACACATATTGGCTTTTGAAGGCGACTCACAAGTGTATTGGTTTGAGGGCGGTTATTCAGAATATGAAGAGAACAAAAAGAAACGCCTGGGTGACAATACACCGCATCGTGTACGGTATAAAAAATTGGCGGTTTAATTCGCTTGCTATTTAGATTTTTAACTGGCTTATGAAAAGAATCCGACCGTTTCTTATTGTCTTTGTTCTTGTTGCAGCACTTGCTGTGATTAAGCTTTCCTTCTTTACGAGCAATAAACCAAGCGCACCTGTTGGGCCGATGAAACCCCCGGCAGCCATCGTCTCTGTGTTTGTGGTTACGCCTGCAAAGCTGGACCAGAAGATTGCCTTGAGTGGCACTGTACTTGCTTCTGAAGAAGCTGCCTTGATCACCGAAACATCAGGACGCATCGTGAAGATTGATTTTCAGGAAGGCGCTACGGTTAGCAAAGGACAATTGTTGGTGAAGATCAATGACCAAGACTTGCAGGCGAGTTTGAAAAAGATGCAGCAGCAGTGCAAGTTGGCAAAGGATAGATCGGATCGTCAGAAACATTTGCTAGAGCTAGGTGGCGTAAGTCAGGAGGACTTCGATGCGTCTCAAAATGCATACACTGGCTTGCAAGCGGATATCGAACAAATTCAAGCGACTATATTAAAGACGGAGATTCGCGCACCATTTAACGGAGTCGTTGGCTTGCGCAATGTGAGTGAGGGAAGCTATATCAACACAAGTACTGTTGTGGCAAGCATTCAGCAAATAGATCCTGTGAAGATTGATTTTAATGTTCCTGAAAAATACGCAGCGAAGATTCATGTCGGTGATGATGTTGAGTTCAACACCGCTGGATCGAGTCTTATACTTGCTGCTCGTATCTCGGCTATCGAGCCAAAGGTTGATCCAACGATGCGCACTTTGAAAATCCGCGCCCGATGTGCAAATCCTGCTGGCAAGATCCTTCCAGGTGCCTTCGCCCGCATCGGATTGAAGCTTGATAAAGACAGTCTAGGCTTAATGATTCCTACCGAAGCCCTTATTCCTGACTTGAAAGGACAGAAGGTTTTTTTATGCAAAAATGGCGTAGCGAGTCCGCAAAAAGTAAAGACCGGTATTCGGACAGAAACACGGGTGCAGATTACCGAAGGACTGAATCCTGGTGATTCTGTTGTTGTGCGTGGTCTAATGCAGGTGAAGCCTGATGCGCTGCTTAAGATTGTTGCGAACTAAAGCATGAGTCTATCCTCCCTCAGTATCCGTAGGCCTGTTTTGGCGATCGTTATGTCGATTGTCATCATTCTTTTTGGTGTGATTGGATACACCTATTTGGGAGTTCGTGAGTTTCCATCTATTGATCCGCCGGTGATAACGGTTAAGACGGTATACACAGGAGCGAACGCCGAGGTAATAGAAGCGCAGATTACGGAGCCCTTAGAGAAAGCCATCAATGGTATTGCTGGTATTCGTTCCATCTCGTCGGCAAGCAATCTGGGTAACAGCACGATAACGGTTGAATTTAATTTGGATGCGAACCTCGAAGCCGCCGCCAATGATGTTCGCGACAAAGTATCGCAGGCCTTGCGCCAGCTGCCTCGAGACATCGATGGTTTGCCCACTGTAACAAAGAGTGATGCCAATGCAGATGCGATTATCTCATTGACCATACAAAGCGATTCTAAAAACATACTACAGGTAAGTGATTTTGCCGAGAATGTGCTTGCTGAGCGTTTGCAAACGATTCCCGGTGTAAGTAGTATTCAGATTTGGGGCCAGAAAAGATATGCCATGCGCATCTGGATGGATCCGGCCTTGATGTCATCCTACGAGCTCACCCCATTGGATGTTCAACAAGCGCTAGATCGCGAGAATGTGGAATTGCCTGCAGGAAAGATTGAAGGCGACAATACCGAGTTGACGGTAAAAACAATCGGAAAGTTCAGCGGTGTTGATGATTTCAATAAAATGATCATCCGTCAGGATGGCGACAAAGTGATTCGTTTGAGTGATATCGGACGCGCCGAACTGGGTCCAGAGAACGAGGAGACGAACCTAAAAAACAGCGGTGTTCACATGATTGGCCTTGGCCTTGTGCCGCAGCCGGGCGCCAATTATATTGACATTGCCGACGAATTTTACAAACGCCTCGAGCAAATAAAAAAAGATCTTCCAAAAGATTACACCTTGGATATCGCGCTTGATAATACCCGTTTCGTGCGCAATTCCATTGCAGAGGTAAAAGAGACCTTATTCATCGCCATCGCTTTAGTGATTTTGATTATTTATCTTTTTTTCCGCGACTGGCTCATCGCCTTTAGGCCACTCATCGACATACCAGTTTCTTTAATTGGTGTGTTTTTTATTATGTTCTTATTGGGTTATTCTATCAATGTATTGACGCTGCTAGCCATTGTGTTGGCAACGGGTTTGGTAGTCGATGATGGAATTGTAGTAACAGAAAATATATATAAGAAAGTGGAAGGCGGGATGAAGCCTTTAGAAGCTGCCTACAAAGGGTCAGAGGAGATCTTTTTTGCAGTTGTTTCCACCTCCTTAACCTTGGCTGCTGTTTTTATGCCGGTGATATTTTTGGAAGGTTTTGTGGGACGCCTCTTTCGTGAGTTCGGTGTTGTCTTAGCGGGCGCCGTTTTAATATCCGCATTTGTTTCACTCACGCTAACACCGATGCTGAATGCGCGATTGATCCGCAAGAACGCAAAGAAGAGTCGCTTTTACGAAAAGACAGAGCCTTTTTTTGTAGGTCTAGTGGAACGCTATCGCCAATCCTTAAACGGCTTTATGCATCGCAAAGGATTAGCGGTTGGCGTGATTATCGTGGCTGTAGGTGTTATCTTTATTGTTGGTAAAATAATCCCTTCCGAGTTGTCGCCCTTAGATGATCGCGGTTGGTTGCGCCTTAGTGTTACAGCGCCAGAAGGAGCCTCTTTTGAATACACCGATGCGTTCATGAACAAGCTTACCAATCTTATCACCGATTCGGTGCCCGAGAAAAAGGTATTGCTAACCATCACAGCACCTGGCTTCACGGGTTCGGGTGCTGTGAATACGGGCTTTGTTCGATTGATGATTGGCGATAAAGAGAGTAGGAAGCGTTCGCAACAAGATATTGCAGACCAGCTGACACAGCTCACAAAACAGTTCCCTGATGCGAAAACGTTCGTGATTCAGGAGCAAACAATTTCGGCTGGTGGCGGTCCACGCGGTGCCTTACCGGTACAGTTCGTTTTGCAAGCACCTAATTTTGAAAGACTGAAAGAAGTTCTGCCTAAATTTATGGCAGAGGTTAATCAAGATCCTATATTCGGTGGCATTTCCGATGTTAATCTCAAATTCAATAAACCAGCCTTAGATATCAGTATCGATCGCGAGAAAGCAAAAAGCCTTGGGGTGTCGGTAATTGATGTTGCGCAAACGCTTCAGCTCGCATACAGCGGTCAGCGCTTTTCGTATTTCACCATGAACGGCAAACAATACGCAGTGATGGGGCAGATGGACCGTGCCAACCGCGATGCGCCTGCAGACGTTAGCGCTTTGTATGTGCGCAACAACAAAGGGCAACTCATTCAGCTTGACAACTTAATTACGATGAAGGAGCAGAGCAGTCCACCGCAGCTTTATCATTACAATCGTTACATGTCGGCTACCGTATCTGCAGGACTAGCGCCAGGGCGAACCATCGGTGAAGGCATTGATGCGATGAATCGAATTTCAAAGAAAGTCTTAGACGATTCATTTGCTACAACACTAACTGGTGCAGCGCGTGATTTCTCGGAGAGCTCATCCAATATCCTTTTTGCTTTTCTACTGGCCTTGGTGCTCATCTATCTTTTGCTTGCCGCGCAGTTCGAAAGTTTCATTGATCCATTAATCATCATGCTTACTGTTCCCTTAGCATTATCTGGTGCGCTCTTATCCCTGTGGTATTTTAATCAGACTTTAAATATTTTTAGTCAGATCGGCATGATCATGCTAATTGGCTTGGTAACTAAAAATGGAATTCTCATCGTGGAGTTTGCGAACCAGCTTCGTGAACAAGGTGTGGATAAGGCTACGGCCATTCGAGAAGCGGCTGCAGCACGTTTTCGCCCTATCCTTATGACTAGCTTGGCCACGGCCTTGGGGGCGTTGCCTATCGCGTTGGCTTTGGGTGCTGGTGCAAAAAGTAGAATGTCAATGGGTATTGTGGTAATTGGTGGATTGATGATATCCTTGGTGCTGACCTTGTATGTTATTCCCGCGATGTATGCATTTTTGTCTCGTAAAAAGATAAAACATGAAGCATAAAATAGCCACTCTGCTTTTTGTTATTTCGACGTTGTCTGCATCTGCGCAGGTTTTGACCTTGTCGGATGCCTTGAAGATTGTTCTTGAAAATAATTACGACCTAAAAATCGCGAAAGAGGATATTGATATTGCAAAGCTGAATGCCGCGCGTGGTAATGCTGGGATGCTTCCAACAGTTGGTGTTTCAGGGTCGCTCGGGCTCGCCAGTAATAACACGAAGCAAGAATTTTCAAACGGCACGGTGGTGGATAAAAATGCGGCATCGACTCAAACATCAGCAGTAGGCGCGGGTATGAGCTGGACCTTGTTCGATGGGATGAAGATGTTTGCTACATACGACAGACTGCAAGAAGAGAAGGGTAGAAGCGAGTTGGCTTTGCGTTTGCAAATTGAAAACACAGTTGCACAGCTTATTAATACGTATAGCGGTATTGTTAAGCAAAAGCAATTGCTCATCGCTGCCGATACCGCGCTGCAACTGTATGAGGAGCGTATGCATATTAGCAAGTCGCGTTGGGATCTTGGCGCTGGTTCAAAAATAGAGTACCTGCAAGCCAAGGTTGATATGAATGCGCAAAAGACCATGCACCTGCAACAAAGAAATAAATTAGAGTCCTTGAAAATTGATTTGAACGAATTGCTTTCGCGTCCTTCATTGACGGTCTTTGATGTGGTCGATTCCTTGCAAGTAAATTATCATCCTTCACTCGACGACATGAAGACGGAGGCGATGAAAAAGAACACGTCCATTTTGTTAGGTGCGAGTCAACAGCGGTCCATGGCATTAATGCTAAAAGAAGTTTCTGCGGCGCGCTACCCTCGGGTAAATTGGAATGCCGGTTACAATTACAACAACACCGATAATCAGGCCGGCTTTATCCTGCAGAACCGCAACTTAGGTTGGAGCACGGGCCTAACCGCCAGTTGGACTATCTACAACGGCCATCAAGTAAGCAGGCAGATTGAAGGCAGCAAAATTCGCCTGCAGCAATCGCAGTACACGCTTGATAAAACGACTCAGCAAGTGGATGCCGCTGTGGTAAAGGCCTATGTTTTTTTTACAAATGCCTTAGCGGTTTTAGACCAAGAACAAGAAAATCAGGCTTTGGCTGCCGAAGTAATACAGGTGTCGATGGAGCGTTACCGCCTAGGGAATGCAAGCAACCTGGAGCTGAAGGATGCGCAGCGTAGCTTTGAAGAAGCCCAAAGCCGTTTGGTGAGCGCGCGCTACGATGCTAAGCTTGCTGAAACAGAACTTCTGCGTTTGAACGGAATGTTGGTTAAATAAAGAACAAATTCCCTGTCTTTAGGGTGATTTTGTATCTTCGCATACAAAGAAAAATCACCGCCCTTGAAACCTTCAATACCAAAAGGAACACGCGACTTTTCGCCCGATGAGATGGCGAAAAGGAATTTTATTTTCGATACCATTCGCGAAGTATTTCATCGCTATGGCTACCAAGGCATCGAAACACCTGCCATGGAGAATCTCACCACGCTCGAAGGAAAATACGGAGACGAAGGCGATAAGCTGTTGTTTCGTGTGCTCAACTCGGGGCCTGTTTTGCTGACTATTCAAAGCAAAGGTGCCGACCAGATTAAACGTGCCGATCTTGCTGAGAAAGGACTTCGCTACGATTTAACTGTTCCTTTTGCAAGGTATGTGGTGATGCATCAGAACGAGATTACCTTTCCATTTAAACGTTATCAGATGCAGCCGGTGTGGCGAGCGGATCGACCTCAGAAAGGCCGCTACAGAGAATTTTATCAATGCGATGCCGATGTTATTGGCAGCCCATCTTTGGTCAATGAAGTGGAGTTGGTATTAATGATCCATGAAGTATTTAATAAGCTTGGTTTGAAGGTCGTTTTGAAAATGAACAACCGCAAAATCCTAACCGGCTTAGCTGAAGTGGTTGGTGAACAGGATCGCATTATAGACATTACGGTAGCCCTTGATAAGCTTGATAAAATTGGTATCGAAGGCGTTAATAATGAGCTTGTTGAAAAAGGCATAACAGCCGATGCGATTGATATGCTGCAGCCTATTATTAAGTTCGAAGGCAATTATAACGAGAAGATTGATTTGCTTAAGAATTTACTTATGTCGTCAAACACAGGTCGCAAAGGCATCGAAGAGGTAGAGGAGATAGCATCCATGCTTACGGCTGGTAGTTTTGAGCTCGATATTACATTAGCTCGTGGACTGAATTATTATACCGGCGCTATCTTTGAGGTGAAAGCCGATGGTGTTCAAATAGGAAGTGTTTGTGGAGGTGGTCGCTACGACGACCTGACAGGCATCTTTGGATTGCCCAATGTTTCTGGAGTTGGTGTCTCTTTTGGTATAGATCGCATTTGCGATGTCATGGAGGAGTTGAAGCGCTTTGAGACATTAGGTATACGCACCTCTTCATCCAAAGTGTTGCTCACGCATTTCGACAAAAACACTCAAAAGTACTGCATGGGACTGGCGAGTAGCTTGCGTGCCGCGGGTATTAGTACAGAAGTATATCCTGATATCACAAAGAAAATTGTGAAGCAGTTTGAATATGCCAACAAAAAACAGATTCCTTTTGTTGTTGTGGTTGGCGAGGAAGAAATGCAGCGCGGCCAAGTAAATCTGAAGAACATGAGCACCGGAGAGCAACACCCTTTTACTCCGGAACAACTAATCGAACAACTTGTATGAAAACCTATAAAATCACCGATCACATCAGTTACGAAACCATTGAGCAATTGATGGCTGAACCGATAAAAATTGAGCTGTCGCCTGCTGCAAAAAAAGCCATCAAGCAAAACCGCGATTACCTAGATCGTAAGCTCAAAGCCGCAAAAGACCCTATTTATGGAATCAATACAGGCTTTGGCTCTTTGCACAACAAACACATCGCAGACGCAGATTTGGAGAAGTTGCAGGAAAACTTAGTTATGTCGCATGCTTGCGGAACAGGTGCAGAGGTGTCATCGGATATCGTTAAGTTAATGCTATTGCTGAAGATACAAGGACTTTCGCAAGGCTATTCCGGTGTTCAGTTGGAGGTGGTTCAGCGCTTGGTTGATTTTTACAATAACGGCATTTATCCTGTGGTCTATGAACAGGGCTCATTGGGTGCATCCGGCGATCTTGCTCCACTTGCACATCTTTCTTTGCCGTTGCTTGGTATGGGTGATGTGTATTATCAAGGAAAGAAAATCAAAGCAGCACTTGTACTTAGCAAACTGAATTTGTCACCTGTGAAGCTGAAGTCCAAAGAAGGCTTAGCCTTACTAAACGGAACTCAGTTCATGAGCGCATACGGTGTATACTGCGTATTACAAGCACGAAAATTGTCGCAATGGTCGGATGTTATTGCATCGCTTTCGCTTGATGCATTTGATTGTCATACCTCACCATTTGACTCCGAGTTGCATGTCATTCGTCCGCATGTTGGTCAGGCTGAAACAGCTGCTGCTATTCGCAAGCACCGCAAAGGCAGCGTCCTTGCTGGGCGCAAGAAAGTGCATGTGCAAGACCCGTACTCTTTTCGTTGCATACCTCAGGTGCACGGTGCTTCTAAAGATGCCATTCGCTATGTGGAAAGTGTTGTGCTAACCGAGATTAACTCTGTTACAGACAACCCAACCATTTTTGAAAAGAGTGATAAGATTATTTCTGGTGGCAATTTTCACGGACAGCCATTAGCCATTGCCTATGATTTTTTAGCTATCGCCTTGGCTGAGCTGGGCAATATCTCCGAGCGTCGCACCTATCAATTGATTTCAGGTCAGCGCGGCTTACCGCCTTTCCTTATTGCTGATGCAGGCTTGAACAGCGGGTTTATGATTCCGCAATATACCGCAGCTTCTATTGTTTCTCAAAATAAACAACTGTGTGCACCAGCTAGTGTTGACTCCATTGTATCATCGAATGGGCAGGAAGACCATGTTAGCATGGGTGCCAACGCTGCTACAAAGTGTCATCGCGTGGTGGCTAACCTACATCGTATCTTGTCCATTGAGCTGATGAATGCGGCGCAGGCCTTTGAGTTTAGACGTCCTGCAAAATCGTCTGCATTCTTGGAAAAGTTGTTTAGTGATTACCGCAAGCAGGTGAAGTTCCTTGAGCAAGATCGCTATCTGCACGAGGATATGATGAAGAGCGAGGCGTTTTTAGTTTCCTCTTTGTAAAAGATATCGTGCTCCGCTGGCGCGCTTGGGATATGGCGCTCCGCTGGAGCGATTTTGTAGCGTACTTTTCTTTTAGGGATATGGCGCTCCGCTAGAGTGCGATATTGGATTTGTGAATCATTCACCGAATTATTCATCAGAACAACCGGATTTTTATTCTGTTTAAAAATGCACAAATCGATTTTGTAGTTTGCCACCGCGCAGATAAACTCTTTTATTTCTTACCCATTAATACACCTGAATATATGGCGAACACGTATTCTCAAATCTTCATCCATGTTGTTTTTGCTGTAAAATACCGACACAGCCTAATATCCGAAAAATGGAAAATTGATTTATGTAAATATATTACAGGTATCGTTAAGGGAAATGGTCAAAAATTAATAATAGTTAATGGAGTTGCCGATCACATGCATATTTTATTAAGACTCAAGCCGGAATGCACCTTGTCTAATTTGGTCCGAGATATTAAGTCAGATTCTTCATTATGGATTAATACCCAATAGTATAAGCCAGGATATTTTCGATGGCAGAATGGTTTTGGTGCATTCTCTGTCGATCAATCTCGATTAAAAAGTGTTATTAAGTATATTGAAAATCAAGAGCAGCATCATGCTACAAAACGTTTCAGGCAGGAATATTTGGAATTGTTGGTGCGCTATGAAATAGAATACAATGCCGAATATGTTTTTGATGAATTTTCAAAATAATCGAAATTTGCTTTTTAATTTACTTGTAGCAAGATTGGCTGCACTGTCCATAACCCAATGTTGTAACTCCCTTTTTTAAACAAACTTACCTCCCGCAAATGTCTTTGAATGCGCAGTAAACACAGCGTTCTTCGAAATCTGTTTGATCAAACGTGGTGGTTGGATCGAAGATTTCGCTAAACAAATTTGACAGTCTGTTTTCAAATTCATTGAGCTCATCCTGGCTTAGGTTGGCATTGTCTTTTTTAGGAAAGTGGATACCCTCCGATAATTTTTTCAATGGATAAATACCAAGCTGTATCGTTGTGTTCGGATAGGTTTTAGAGTACAAGAGCCCATAAAAAAAGGTCTGAAAAAGAATCTTGTACTTGGGGTCGCTGAAAAAGAAATCCATTTCTGAGCTGTCTTTTTTATCCACCTTCCCTGTTTTGTAATCTAAGATGCGCTTGCGTCCATTTAAGCTATCCACGCGATCGATGATGCCGTTTAGCATGATTGGCTCTTCGCCTTGCTTGTATGAAAAAGGAAGATTTATTTTTTCCTCTACTTTCTCGATATTAATGGGTTTCTCCGGATCGTTTAGATCCATCTGTAAGGTTTGATTAACGAGCTCCAGGATAACTTTTCGCAAAAGCAGGTTACGCCCTTCGAAGCGGTTTTCTGCGCCTGGATACTCTTCTGTAAAAGCACCATCAACAGCTTGTTCTATTTTTTTCTTGAGGATCTGTCCTTTTGCTTGATCAAGTAGGCCTGCATCCCTATATAAATTTTCCATCGCTTTATGGAACACATTGCCGAACATCGCATCATCAATCGAGTCATCTACCTCGTCCGGCTCATGCAAGCCAGCAACGCTCTTTAGGTAGAAGCTCAATTTGCAATTAATATAGTTGGATAGAGCAGAGGCTGAATACTGTTTTTTTGTTTTTAAAATAGCAAGTATTTCTGGTGTCTTTTGTATCGTGATAGGCATTGCTTGTGGCTTAGCAATGTCTGGCGCAATCTGTTTGTGCTCGATACTTATTTGCTGAGGAAAGCGCTTTTGCAATTCCTGTTCTATCTGCATTATGTAACGACTCTTCTCGCCGCCTGTCACACTTTTCGTTTCCGTGTTGTAAAGCAGATAAATCTTTTTTGCTCGTTGCAACAAACGATAGAAATAGTAAGCATACCGAGAGTCATGATGTTCGTGGGTATTCATTCCAAAAGCCTTGCGAATAGCAAATGGGATAAAGGAATGACTGCGCATCGGAGCAGGCAAAGTGCCTTCGTTGTTGGCGAGGATGATGACATTTTCAAAATCAAGTGCACGCGTTTCCAAGAAGCCCATGATTTGTAGGCCATTCAAAGGCTCACCACTAAAGGGAATACGCACCGATGCCGTTATTTCATTGAATAAGTTCCAAAGAATTTCACCGCTGAGCTCAGTTTTGTATTGTTGCACCAAGGTATGCAAGCGTTTTAAATGACTGAAGTATTGGAAGATCATCTCTGATTCTAAACTTGCTCGGTTGCTGTTGCTGCGTTTCGTTTCAATCGATTTCTGCAGCATGTTTAAAAGTCCAAGTAAATAGTTTATGACTTCATCAGTGCTCTCTGGTCTTTGAAATAGCGTGCTAAAAAAGGAAGGCACAGTGGCTCCTGATAGATGCTTTGTAGAGAGGTAAATCCAGCCTATCTGGAAGTAGTTTTGTTTCCATTTAAAGAGTGCGCTGTTGTCTTTTTCAAGGTATTGAATGTACGGATGACTAAGTACTTGAATCACATCGGAGTGGTAAAACGCACCCTTCTTGTAATTCTTCTGCATGCGGCCAACAAGAAACATCAACGAAGCGATGGGCGTGCTCTTCAGCGGATATCCCATAGTTACGTTGATCGTTTTGATCGCTTCAGGAATGGAATGCAGTACCGGAAAAAGCATGTTTTCATCGGGAAGCACGAGTGCTGTGTTTTCAGCCACAAAGCCCGGCAGTAATGATAATTCCTCAAGTTCGAGGCCCGCTGTTTTTGCTTGTCCGACGGCTTGAGGTGCACCGATTATGTTGATTTTTTTCTCTAACGTAGCATAGGCATCTTCTTTCCATAGGAAGTTACCTTGAGTGAGATTGCTGTTTCGAAAGAACGCACCAGCTTCGAAGTTTTTAGTGTCTGTATAATAGCTGTCGGCATCCCAATAGCAGGATGCAAGACCTTGTTGCATCAAATGCTCAATCACTTTTTCTTCGGAAGGAGATAAGTCATATAGCCCTGCGAACACAACGTGTTTCCAACGCTTTGCGCGAGCTTCTGAATCCTGCAAGTTGTCAGCCACTTGACGATACACCATGCCCTCGTAGGCCCAGCCTTTTTTATTCAGGTTGACTTTCAATTGACTATACACATCGTTGAGGCAGGACCAGGTTTTGATAAATGATTTCTTGAGATTACTCAAATCTTCTCCATTACCAAGAAAGGCTTCCCAGAAGCGTTTCAGCGCTTCTAATTCTTCGCCGTCAAAACCGAACTCCTCGTCAATATCTTTGAGGTCCTTGATGTTTTTAAACAACACGCGCGCATCTACCATGTAACGGTCGATTTCGTCAAAGTCCTTTATCATCATAGAGCCCCAATGGTAGAAACGATCGAAACTCTCGTCGGGAAAATAAGTTTTGTATACATCAAACAGTTCCATCACCAAGGTAAGTTGATCGGGTACCTCACTACCGGATAAGGTGCGGAAGAAATTTTCTACCGAAAGCACTTCAGGTGCCCAAATGGGTTGTTTTATATGGCGTGCAAGATGTTTTCGAAAGAACAAGCCAGCACGTTGTGTTGGGAAAACGATACACACATCGCCAAGTCCTTGAGGGTGCTTGCTATTCAGTTCTTTAATGAGTTTTTCGAGGAATGAATCCATAGCTTAAGGCAATTGTTGAATGAACGTATCCGCTGGATTTGTTCGTAAATAAAGAATGTATTTTTGGATGTCTAAAACACCCATCTGGCTTAGCACATGAGCATATTCTTGCACTTGTTTAGCATGGCTCTCGTGTGGCAAACCTGTTTTGTAATCCACCACTATGGCTTGCCCTTGGCGGAACATAACGCGATCTGGTCGCAGTACGGTGCCGTCTGGCAGTAGGATATCGTTTTCGTTTTTAACATCCCATCCTTTTTCGAACAGAAAGGACGTGTCTCGATGCTGAGTAAGATAATCTAGTAATGCGCGCAGCGTGTCTTTTTCGGCGGGCTCTACCATGCCTTCGAATTCGAGTCTCTGCAAGGCTGAATCAATGTCATCAACGGTATCGATTTCTTGCAACAATCCGTGAATAAGAAGTCCGAGGTCTAAAACCGATCGGTCGCTTTCGTCCAAGGTAAAGGCATCCATCTTTCCTTTGCCTTTGGTAGCAATAGAGATGCGTTCGTTCCAAGGGCCTGACAATATGCGGGATAAGGATATTGGTGTCGTTTTGTTTTTTTTCTTTTGTACTGGTGGGGCTGTTGCACCCAGCTCGAAGGTGTCGAATTCCTGCCATGCCCAGCCGGCTTTCAATACTGCAGGAAGAAGAGCGCCGATGCTGTTGATTTTTTCAGAATCCATCGTTGGACAAAAGCCATAAAAACGCTGTTCGGGGCGAGTCAGCGCAACATAGAGTAAGTTCAGATTATCAAGATAATATTGGGTTAACTCCTGTTTGTATTCGGCCGAGAAATAGGTTTTTGCCATCGCCTCATTCAGCGGGACAGGGAGCGGACAATATGGTTTAAAAGGTTCCTCGTTGGTGCTCACCCAAAGGGTTTTTGGCTTGTTGGCTTCTGGCTTCATTTTCCATTCCATAAAAGGCATGAATACTATTGGAAACTGAAGTCCTTTCGATTTGTGTATCGTCATCACCGTAATCGAATCTTGGTTTTCTGGAAGCAGCAAAGAGCATTTTTCAGATTCCCGATATTCATCCCACCATTGTAAAAAACCTTGTATACCGGAATTCGCTTTTTGTATAAAGTCGTAGATGATGTCTTGAAAGCGTTGAATAAACGCATTTGGCTTTTGATGCAGATTGAAAATCTGCAGCAGCTGCTCAGTCAGTTCATACAAAGGAAGCTTGCGCATCATCACCAGCTGTTTCATGATCGGGCCGGGTAATGGGGCGGTCTGTTTTGAATCGCTTTTTTTGTTGAAATGCGAAAAGAGCGCATGAAGATCTGTCTCCGGTTTGGGGTCAATGATCGTGTAGTAATGAAAATGAATATTGGCCTTTGAAATACTATCATCTGGATTGTGCATGAACGATAATACGCTGATCAAGAAACGCACTTCAGGTGAGGATTCGAGCATTAACGAATCCGGCGAAATCACATTGGTGATGTTATTATCTATCAAGTAATTGGTGATGGTTGCGCCCTCTTTGTTGCTTCTCACAAGAATGGCCATATCGCCGTATGAGAAACCCTCTTTTTTAAGCGTTTCGATTGTGCTGAAAACACCTTCACAGGCGAGCTCTTTCCATTTCTTTTTTGGCTCATCTTCTTCATCTTGCAATGCCTCGACGGTCTCCTGGCCTTTCTTTTTCTTTTTTTCAGTTTTAGTGTTTTCTAAAAAACTAATTTTAACGTAACCGCCTTCTTTGTGTTGGTCTGACACAATCTGCTTCGCATCTTCGCCTCGATAGGCTTCTTTAAGTAAATCAAGATCTGTGATCTCATCGCGTTCAAGCTGGGCTATTACCTGTTCAAGTGCTTTTTCAAAGAACAAGTTATTGAACTCGACGATTTCTTTTTTGCTCCTGAAATTTGTTTTCAGGGCTTTGTAGTCAATCATCGAGCTATATTGCGGCAAACTGTCTTTCACGCCATTTAGAAGCAGCTCTACCTCTCCGTTTCGCCAGCGATAAATAGCTTGTTTGGCATCGCCCACGATGAGGTTGAAATTACCACTTGACATGGAGTGGGATACAAGCGGATGAAGATCCTTCCATTGCACATTCGAAGTGTCTTGAAACTCATCCAAAAGAAAATGCTTATAAATGCTGCCTGCTTTTTCATATACAAACGGCGTATCGCTTGTTTTGATGAGGTTGTGAAGCAGGATAGAGATATCCGAAATGAGCAGCACGCCTTGTTCTTCCCGATAATTTTTTAAGTTCTTTAAAAGATCTTCAGCGATACCAAAGAGATAAATGTTGTGCAGAACAAGGCAAGCGGTATTGTAGTATACAGCACCTTCTTGACGCAGGTAAACCAATTCTTTGACAATAGGCAGCAATTCAGGCCGACAGGCTTCTATTTCCGTTTGGCGCGGGTCATTAGCCTTGTACCACCTTGAATCGTCTTGCGCTGCAACTTGCATGCGTGTCCCAATATCAAATGTTCCAGGATTTTTTATGGCTTTAGGAAATATGGTCCCAAATCCATTTAGTCCAAAAGGAAAATCTGTGAAATCAAGGTTGTACATGTCCAATATCTTCGTGCCACGTTCACCCAGTACCTTTACTTTTTCTTCGTAGTCCTTTCGGATTTTCCAAAGTTCTTCGCTGAAGGTTTTAATGGCTTTCGCATCGTAGTTTTGATCTCGAGTAGCAAGGCGCTCGTTAAGCAGCTCTCTCGCCACCGCAACGATTTGCGTGTCTATTTTCCATCCTTTCCCTTCGCTCATGCGGTTGCTAACCATGGTTTCCATCCAATCGGCCAAGATGGGGTTATTGTCCATGGATTCGTATAGCTTGTCGGTAACCATGCTCAATACACGATCGATATCCAACTCAATCTCGACCGAAAGTGGAAGCTGCATTTCGCGCGCAATAGCGCGAATTATTTTATAGAAGAAACTATCAATCGTGCTTACCGCAAATCCCGAGTAATCATGAAGAATAAGAGATAGTGTCTCGGCCGAACGATTTTTAATTAATGCATCGGTCAACACCCCATTCGTTTCAGCAATAAGCGAATCGGCCATCGCTTGCTCTTTGCCCTCAGCGAGTCCAGACAAGGACTCTAGTATGCGGCTTTTCATCTCAGCAGCGGCTTTGTTGGTGAAGGTGATGGCGAGTACATTGCGATACAGTTTTGGTTCGACTAGTACCAGTTTGAGATACTCCTTCACCAGGGTGAACGTTTTGCCTGAACCGGCGGAGGATTTATAGATGGTTAGTGCTTGCATAGAAAGGGTCGTATTATGCCAACAAATATAATTAAATTTACCAATTGAAAAAGATACATGTTGACAACTAATTCAAGATCGGAATGGTTTATTAGCTGGTTCGATACCCGCTATTATCAAATGCTCTATCGCGATCGTGATCATCACGAGGCCGAGCGCTTCCTGCAGCGCCTTCTGTTGACTTTAGATCCGGCGGCTGGCAGCAAAATTCTCGACCTAGCCTGTGGTGTTGGTCGACATTCTATATTTCTTAATAAACAAGGATTTCATGTAACGGGTGTCGATGCATCGGTGAACAGCATCGCTAAGGCCGCTGCTTTTAGAACTGAATCTTTGCATTTTGCCGTTCACGATATGCGTGAACCGTATGCCGATCAATCCTACGATTTTGTCTTCAACCTGTTCACCTCGTTCGGTTATTTTGAGGATCCATCCGACGATTTGCGAGTGCTTCAAGCCGTTTATAAAGCATTGAAGCCTCGTGGTCGCTTTGTATTCGACTTTTTTAACGCAGAAAAAGTTCGAGCTACTTTGGTTTCCTCTGAAACAAAAGTGGTAGACGATATCGTCTTTTCCATCGAGCGTGAAATAAGCGGTGGTTTTGTTATTAAAACCATTCGCTTTGTTGATGCAGGAGAGTCTTTCGTTTTTCAAGAAAAAGTGCGCTTGCTTAGCACTGAAGATATCCAATCTTATTTTGCTCAAGCCGGCTTTAAAGTAGCTAATGCATACGGCAACTATGCGATGCAACCCTTTGCTGCTGAATCCTCCGACAGACTTATCTTTATAGCCGAAAAAGTATAGCCGATGCAACTAGTTCTCTATTTTCTTCTTATCCTTTCCGCATTGTTAGCGGGTTCGGCTTATCTGCTGTTTAAAAAAACGAATCCGCTTTACTTAAAGCTAGCGCTCTCTTTCAGTGGTGCATTTTTGTTTGCCGTAACGGTTATTCATTTGATCCCAGAAGCCTATTTGCATGGTGGACAAGGTATCGGAATCTATATTTTAGTTGGTTTTTTATTCCAAATCATCCTGGAGCTCTTTTCCGAAGGGATTGAGCACGGCCATGTGCATGTTCATCATCACCCACATGCTGCATTCCCTTTGTCCATTATGCTTGGTCTTTGTATTCACTCCTTCTTCGAAGGCATGCCGCTAGCGCAGCGCAATGGGGAGGTTTTTAATACGGGCTTGTTTGCTGGTATTTTACTCCATCACCTGCCTGTAGCTTTTGCCTTAATGAGTCTGCTCATCGCATCTGGCCTTTCCAAAACAAAAAGCTTGTTCAACCTTTTTATTTTCGCACTGATGGCACCTTTAGGTGCGTGGGCTAGCCAATTTATTGCTAGCGGGTTCGGCGCCAACGAAGTCTATTTCGATAAAGTTATGGGCGTTGTGATTGGAATCTTTCTTCATATAAGCACCACCATCCTCTTTGAATCGAGCGAACAGCACCGTTTTAATTATTACAAGATGGGCGCTATTCTTGCTGGCGTTGGACTTGCTTTGATGATCTTTTAAATAAAAAAGCCGCCCCGATACATCGAGACGGCTTTTCTTAACAAAGAATTTTTAGTTCAATTTCGACAGCGCTTCTTTTACCATGTCGAAATCAGGCATTTCGCCAGCGCTTGCCATCACCTGTGAGTAAGCAACAGTGCCGTCTTTGTCTACAACGAACACCGCGCGCTTAGATACCCCTTTCAGGCCTAAGATCCACGATTCCTCATTTACACCAAAGGCGTTGATAGCCTCTTTGTTGAAGTCGGAAAGCAGTGGGAACTCGATTTTGTTCAGTTCTTTGAATTTGCCTAGTGAGAAAGGAAGGTCAACGGATATTCCCAAGACCTCTGCGTTCATCTTGTTGTAAAAGGCTAGCTCGTCGGTGGTGCTGCACATTTCTTTAGTGCATACACCAGTGAATGCCGCTGGAAAAAAAAGAAGAAGTACGTTTTTTCCTTTGAAATTCTCCAAAGAAACCATGTTTTTGTCTGAATCCACCAGTGTGAATGCAGGTGCTTTTTGTCCTAATGTTATTGCCATAGCTGTGTTGATTAAAATAATGGGTTTGTTAGTGGGACAAAATTACATCTTTTAATTTTGTAAGCATTAATTCTTTCTCATGAAAAAATACGTCATTGAATTTATTGGTACTTTTTTTCTGGTTTTAACATGCGCTTTGACGGGCGATTCTATGTCGGTCGCTTGCATGCTTATTGCCTTGATTTACATGGGATATGGGATCTCGGGTGCCCATTACAATCCTGCTACAACCCTAAGTATATGGCTGCTTCGTAAGATTAGCAATAGGGATGCTTTAATCTATGTCCTGCTACAAATGCTGGCTGCTGTAGCTGCCTCTGTATGCTTCAAATTCCTATGGGGCGATCTTCGCCGTTTTGTTCCTTCCCCAAATCTTGATATCAATCCTCTAAAGCCCTTATTTGTTGAAACAGCTTCCACATTTATTATGATGATGGTTATTTTAACGGTAGCCGCTTCACGCAAAACGGCTGGAAATAGCTACTATGGACTGGCTATCGGCTTTGTTGTGCTCGCTTTGGCATACGGCAGTAGGGAGATTTCAGGCGCCGCTTTCAATCCTGCTGTTGGTGTCGGTCCTTTGATTGCCGATGCATTGCGTGGTGGTAATAACCTTGGTCATGCTTGGCTTTATGTTGTGGGGCCTTTAGGAGGCTCAGCACTTGCCACCTTCCTTTTTGGATGGTTGGATAAAGAATAATTAGCAATGTCTTTAGGTATCGTTATGAAAGAAAAAGCAGGTGTTTATGGCAGTCTTATTATCCTGTGTATCTCTCTTTTTACGCGTGTTTCAGCCCAATCAGCCGACTCGTTATACAAGCAAGTTGCGATTAATAAAGCCTATTTAAAATCGTATGTCTTAGATACGCGTGATATAGTCGTGTCACCTTTGCGTTGGAATACATCGCAATGGCTTGGTTTTGCAGCAGTGACTTCATCAGCGGCCTTGCTTTCAACGCAAGATTTAGCTTTAAAAAATTTCATTCAACGAAACACCACACCCTTAACAAACACGCTTGAAAAACAAGGCTTTGAGCGTTGGGGGAGTGGTGCTTATTCTTTGCCTTTGATGGGCGCCTTTTATCTATACGGTAGCTTGGCTAAAGATGCTCGAAGCAAGCGTGTTGCCTTGCTGGGTACCAAAGCTTTTGTTGTGTCAGCGCTTATCGTAACCCCTGTCAAGCAACTTATACATCGGCATCGACCCAATATTAGCAATGATCCATACCAGATTAACGGCCCTTTTACGCCAGGCACT
>CANFOZ010000002.1 GCA_947448795.1 Bacteroidota bacterium | reverse complement strand
CTCACAAGAGGTTCATATCATACCTGAATTCTTATTCTTCATGCCTACGGCATTTACACCAAACGGAGATAGCCAAAATGACTTCTTCGGTCCGCAAGGCGCTGGTGTATCTTCCTTCGAAATGGTAATCTTTGATCGTTGGGGCAATGCACTTTACCAAACCACCGATATGAAGAAACCATGGGATGGAAAAGGGGCAAGCCAAGGTGTGTATATCTACAAAATAAAAGCCAAAGACTACTTTGGAAAACCATACGAATACTTCGGAAACGTCTCGATTATTAATTAATCAAAAATTTCGGCATAAAAAAAGGGGCTATTAGCCCCTTTTTTTATTTCTCTATACTAAGGGCATATTCCCGCCACTTTTGCAAAACCGTGGTGAAATCCAAAGGCAAATCAGAATCAAAAAAGATTTCCTTTTTCAATATAGGATGCATGATACCAAGTGTTTTCGCATGCAGCGCCTGACGCGGCATAATCTGAAAACAATTTTCTACAAACTGTTTGTATTTAGCAAAGGTGGTACCTTTTAAAATTTTATCGCCTCCATACGTATCGTCACTAAAGATGGGATGACCAATATGCTTCATGTGCACTCGGATCTGATGCGTACGACCTGTCTCAAGACGGCATTGCACCAAAGTAACATACTTGAAACGCTCAACTACTGTATAATGCGTAACCGCATGCTTGCCATGATCGCCTTCCGGAAAAATCTGCATGATCTTTCTATCTTTCAAATTACGACCGATGTGCCCAGTCACTGTTCCGCCTTCGCCTTTTACATCACCCCAAACCAAGGCAAGATAGCTGCGCTTAATTGTGCGATCAAAGAACGCCTTGGCTAAATAAGTCATTACCTTTTCGTCCTTGGCAATAACCAACAAACCGCTCGTGTTCTTATCGATGCGATGCACTAAGCCAGGTCGTATATCGGCAGTCTGTCGCTTTGGCAATTTTTGAACATGATACATCAATGCATTCATCAATGTACCATCGTAATTGCCATAGGCCGGATGCACAACCATTCCAGCCACTTTATTGACTATCAACATCACATCGTCTTCGTAAACAATGTGAATAGGTATGTTTTGCGGAATAAGCTCCGTCTCACGCACAGGGGTTGCCATCACAATAGTGACAACATCCATGGGCTTTACCCGATAACTGGATTTAACGGGCTTGCTATTTACTAATACAGAACCAGCTTCACAAGCTATTTGAATCCGGTTTCGAGAAACCGCTTCGATGCGATTGATTAAAAACTTATCAATGCGCAAAAGGTGATGGCCCTTTTCAACAACCACCCGATGGTGCTCATACAACTCCTGCTCCTCTTCTTCCCCTTCGGGTAAACGATCCTCTTCAATCATGCACTCCTAAAATTAACGCTGAATTACAAATTTCTTGTAGACTACATGTCCCTGTTTGGTATCTGTAGCTTTTAAAAGGTAAAGACCTGTCGGCAATGTCGAAACATCCAACTCCTTGGTAAAACCATTCACCTGAAGCACGCACTGCCCTAATGCATTTATCACTAGCAAGTGCATGGAAGACATGTCCTGCAAAGCCGAGGTGTTGAATCGTAATACGTCACGAACGGGATTCGGATATACTTGCAAGTCGAAGAGCTCGGTACTTCTAGTTAATGTTTCACCGCCTACATTAATATCGGCTGCAACAGGGCCGCCAAAGGCAGGCCGCATCATCAGTGACCCCGGAATCAGCGATGAATACCATGTTCCCGTAGTATTGAAAAATACTTTTTCCTTGCTATCCGTATTGCAATCCAAGCCGATATTTAAAAGATTGGCTGTATTCTGCACCCAACCAACATAAATGACTTGGCCTGCATCTATCAACAAGGGCGTATCCAATTTATAAAACCAAAACGTATTCATCCAATTACGATACATCGGGCGAACGGCTGCCGATTGATAGAGCACCGTTCCAGGGCGTCCTTGATCGTCTGACCAAACCGTCAATAAAAAAGTACGCATGCTTACATCAGTCAACATTTTCTCAAAATACATATAGATGCCTTGCAAAGTATCGGTCTTCAATGGACTGAAACGATATGCCAACATACCTCCTATTGCATTTAATCCGTATGCGTTCTCAGCAGAGCCGTCGTCGTAAGCATAGTAATTGTCAAAGAGCTGGTGAAAGAGAATAGTATCGTTGCGGCGGTTTTCATCAGGGGTAGTGGCAATGTGATTGCGCACGAGAAAATCGGCGCGCTCGCCACCTGAGCCTGCCGCAAAGGTATAACTGAATGGAGGATCCGCCATCAAAACACCATGCTGATAACCGCTGGTAGCAAAGGGCTCGATGTTATCCGGTGCAGCTGGCAATGTATACAAAGCAGTACCCGTTTCATCCAACACCTCGTATCCATAATCTAAAAACTTGACTACGTTGTATCGGTTGGTTATCGTGTTGTGAAAACTCGAAACCACATGCGAGCTGGGATTGAGCAAGTAATGCTGCCATGGCATCTGTTGATAATCGGTGAGCAAGGTAGAAGGCATTCCCACAAAAGCACAATCGTTATAGATTGAATCTCCCGGCGAACGACCTGCATCCAACTTCACATAGTCGACATTCCAAACATCCAACATGCCCGAAAGCGTGGCGTAATTTCGAAACATGAATTGAAACCCCGCATAAAAATACTGTGGGTCGGTTATGGGAATCATGACAAGAACAAAATTCGTGTCGCCGGTAATTTCACGCCCTGGCATTGCCCAAATGTGTCGCCAATGACCGGTGGAATCTTTAAAAAAAAGCACCAAGGAATCTTCCGGCTCTGGGGCATTTCCGCGACCTTGCGGCTGATAATAAAAACTCAAATAGACATTGCTGTCTGGATTCAACGGCACAGCACCGCGAGCATCCAAATGAATGGGATGAGAAACTAAGGAATCGGCGAAACCGTAAGTTGTTGGTGTGACTATATTATATGGATTACCGCGGTGGTTTACACCATCGAAAGTAGCTACTCCGTATGTGATTGGATAAAACGGCATGGTGTTGTTCACAAACACATCGTTATTATACCAAAGCGAGTCGCTAGGAAAAATGCCCGGTGCAGAAAAATCATCCAAAAAAGGCAAGCTCAGTGTATCCGTAATCGAAGACACTCGATTTACATTGACATCCTTTTGATGATTAATTGAAACCGGCAATGCTGACTGCCCCGGCTCTTCTTTGGCTACACGCTCCTGACCCTGCGCGCGGTGTTGCATTAACACGAGCATGATGCTACCTAAAAACAATACTACAAGGCGATGTTTCATGCCGTTCACTGATTAATAATTATTCGCCCACAGGACTGCTTTGTGGCAATCGGGCTGGATTCTCAGAGATAAAAAGATCGACTGCTCCGCCCTGCCCTAAGGTAGCACCCGATGTGGCTCCAGGCAGTTGTCGATAAACACGCGCTGACAGTGTGTCTTTCACAGTCTCATCAGCTATCACAGCACCTCTATTTAACATAGCCGCTGCGAGGGCTTCGCTAGCCTCGCGCAAAGTTAAGCCGACGAGATTCGGTACTTCCATCTTCGTGTCGCTCAAGCCATCACCAAGCACCAGGTCTACTTTGGAACCACGAGCAATAAGCGTTCCTGGTTTGATTTCGCGACCGCGATATTGCTGCCCAAGCACCGCATTCTTAGCCATATCCGGCTTGTAAATCAATTGACCTACTTGCAAGCCAAAACTTTGCAAAAGCCCTTCTGCTTGCCTGTAGGATGCATCCACCAAATCAGGCATCTTTACTTGCGAAGGCACTTCTTTATTGATACTGAGATAAATCGTTCTATTTTCTTTGACGAAGGTACCTGGAGCAGGATCTTGATCAAGCACGCAACGTTTCGGCTTTTTGGGATCAAAAAGAGAGGAGTCGATAATCAAGACCTGCAATTGCTTGCCATTAATTGAATCCGCCACCTGATCCGGCATCAAACCACGAAGTTCTGGAACACTGATTTTCTCGCCATGATGTGTGTAGCTGCCAAGGTAAAAGTACACCCCTATCAAGGACGAAAAAATCAATACAAGGGCAATGCCCAAGTTTATAAGAAATGTTTTACTTTTAATGAACTCAAACAAAGCTTGCATCTTAGGATACGGTTGATTTAGTATGCATTAACTTCTTTTTCTGGATACCATATTCGAGAATGCGATCGATGAATTCATACGGCTTATATCCATTGATAGCACACTGATGGAAAATACAAGTAGCAGGCGTCATGCCTGGCAGCGAATTGGCTTCAACGAAAATCACCTCCACTTTATTTTCATCGCGTACGCGAACAAAAGCATCAATACGCGCATACCCTTCGATATGCAGGGATTTCGCAGCTGTCTCCAAGGTCTTACGAACCTGCAAGGAGATGGCCTGACGGATAGCTGGATCGCTCGAAAAACGAGCGGGGGTAATGTTCTGCCCTTCTCCGGCAAGAAACTTCTCCTCCAAGGACAAAACGCCGCCTTCAGCAAGCGCTTCGGATGGTTCGAACACCTCGTAACGGAGCTGCCCCTGTCCATCCATGTGGGTTAAAAGTCCGCCAGTAATTTCTAAGAAATGACCTGCTCCTTCAGCCGTAATCAAGGACTCAATTAGAAAACGATCTTTTTGCGGAAACTCCTCGTTTCGCTTTAAGGACAATACAGCTGCATGCTTTGCATCCAAGTGCTCTGTATCCCTGAAAATTAATTCCGCGAAGGCGTTCAATTCTTCTACGGTATCGATTTTGCGCACCGCCGAACTACAGCCGTCATCAACCGGCTTGGCTATAAAAGGAAAAGCGAAATGGGCACTTATGTTGGAGAAAAAAGCAGCGGGCGAATCTTTCCAAACGCTCTTCTCCGCAATGGCGTGACGAGCAGCCTGTAAACCTTGCTGCATCAATATCTCGTTGGTCGTAAACTTGTCGATTGTGATTTGTGAGGATGCAGGACCTGAACCGTTGTAAGGCAAGCCCACGCGCTCCAAATGCTGCTGCACCTCACCATCCTCACCAGGACGGCCGTGTAAACCAATAAACACCACTTCCGACTCCTTGGCTAAATCTTCAAAAGAAAGTTTTCTTGGAACAGGAAGCTCATCAAGGCCAGAAAAACGCTGCGTAATGGAAGCGCACTGCTGTACAATCTCGCGTATGACTTCGTGGGTATGAAAATGTACCAATTTCTCGCGAATATCATCCGCATTGTCCTTCAACAATATGTTGATTGGTATTGTATAAAGAATTAATTCTTTGCCTTCACGGGCAAGGAAATAGGGCGTGGCAGCATATTTCTCAGTAGAGCTTAGTTTCTCATACACATTGCGACCACTTTCCACAGATATGTGTCGCTCCGAAGAATATCCACCTAAAATAACAGCCACTTTTTTCTTGCTATCCCCGTGCTTTCCCGCTTCTAACATCTGCGCATCTAACTTAACCAGCAAAGGCTCTACCCGGCCATCGTGCTTCGCATCTTGAATGCGACTAATCAGCGAGGCCCGTATTATGAAACTTAAAAACTGCGAAGGATTCAATCCTATTTCTGCGGCTTGATGAAAGAAAAAAGACGAAGGCATCATCCCCGAGGTAGTGTTGGGGTCATTCAGAAAAATCTGCCCTTCGGCGCTAATAAAACCATCGATACGTGCATACACATCAAATCCAAGCGCCTTAAACAAACGCTCACAAACGCGAGCAATGGCCCGAATATTTTCAGGGGCGATCTCAATAGGTGTTACTTTACGGGCAAGGCCTGGCAAATACTTCGATCGATAGTCGAAAAGCTCGTCACCCTTAACGATTTCGGTAGGAGGCAAGGCAATAACCTGTCGGTGCTCGTCTTCTACAACGATACAAGAGAACTCCTTTCCTTTGATAAAACCCTCAATCAGAATTCGACTTTCGGTATCCAATGATTGCAACACGACCTCTGCATCCTTGCTCAATTGTTGATCAAGTAGTTTAAGAAGGTCTTCTGGGTGATAAACGCATTGCTTGTTCACCAACATAGGCATACCAAGGCCGTGGCGTATGTCGCACAGTCCCTGTAGAAACTCAACTTTTTGATTTTTGGTTAAGGGATTCCAATCCTGTGCCTTCAAGGAACGCGTAAAAAAACTAGCATCAATAGCATTCACAAAGGTATCTATGGCTGCTTCTCGCAAGATGTGTATGCCTATTGAAGAACCTTGTGTGGCCGATTTAATAACCATCGGAAAACCTACCGTTTGCTTAGCTTGTTCGAACAGCGCAACTGCGTCTTTTCTTCCAAACCACTCGTCGCGGTTGACAACTAAGTACTCGGGGCTACTAAAACCAGCTGCCTTTATAAAACCCTTCTGCACCACCTTGTCGATGCCTATTGCAGAAGGCAGAATGCCCGAACCGGAATATGGAATATGATGGTATTCTAGAAGGCCTTGTATCTTTCCATCTTCACCACCTGGTCCATGCAAACACAAAAAAGCGAAGTCGATTTTGTGCTTCAATTGCTCGATGGTCAAAGGTTCTCCGATCTTGCACAGCAAATCTTGCTGTTGATCCGAAGGCAGGTCTCCAAGGGCCTCGGCATAAACCTGAAAACCGTTTGGTGAAGGAGGTATAGCATCTACGGGAGGATAAAAATCACGAATACTTCCTTTGTAGATATATTCCCAACGCAAAAGGCAGAAATTTCCAAAACTATCAACAAAAACAGGTACGGGCTCAAAGAGCGATTTATTGAGATTGTCATAAACTGTCCGGCCGCCTGCAAAGGAGATCTCCCGCTCGCGGGAAGTTCCTCCAAAAAATATTCCAATTCGTAGCTTCATCACAGGCAAAGTTAATCAATAATAAGCCCTGAAAAAGAAACAAGGAAAAAGGATTTATACACCCTTTTTAACCATGCATTTTAAGCCTCTGAAAAGAAGAACGCCATCTTCTCAAGAGCACGCCCCCTATGGCTTAGACGATTCTTCTCCACCTCCGTCATTTGCCCGAAGGTGTGTTGATAACCCAAGGGCTGAAAAACGGGATCGTAACCAAACCCTGAAGCGCCTTTCAAACTATCTGTTATCTGGCCTTGAACAGCACCTTCAAAACAGGTTAATGCACCACCAAGATAAAGTGCGATCACCGTCTTGAACGCTGCTTTTCGGTCAGTATGCCCACGAAGCTCTTCAAGCAGCTTATTCATGTTGTCGGATGCACTGCGCAGGGGACCAGCGTATCGCGCCGAGTAAACGCCTGGCCTACCGCCAAGCGCGTCTACCTCCAGCCCAGTATCGTCGGCAAAACAGTCGACTCCAAATTTCCGAAAAACATACTCCGCCTTCTGCTGGGCATTGCCGGCTAATGTATCCTGATCTTCGGGCAATTCCTCAAAACAACCGATATCGGCCAGACTAAGAATTTGGTATTGCGGAAGCAGTGCGCGCGCCTCCACTAATTTATGATTGTTATTGGTTGCAAAAACAAGTTTCTTCATACAATTGATGCATTAACTAATACGGCTCCAATTACCCGACTGTGCATTCAGGTCTCGCAAGCGATCAACATACATGTGATGGTTGTGTGCCTCCAGCTTCGGATCTTGTTCCAAGAGCGCAAGAACCGCTTGTCGCGCCAGCTGAACAAGCTGACCGTCTTTGGCTAGGTTGGCCAGTCGAAGATTCACTTGTCCACTCTGTTGCTTGCCCTCCAAATCACCATGCCCTCGCAAGCGCAGATCCACATCGGCTATTTCGAAACCATCGGTGCTCCGAACCATCGTATCCAAACGCAAACGAGAATCGGTCGACAACTTATCTCCGCTTACCAAAATGCAATATGATTTCTCTGCTCCACGACCTACACGACCGCGCAACTGATGCAATTGAGACAGACCGAAACGCTCGGCACTCTCGATAATCATCACGCTTGCATTAGGTACATCAACACCCACTTCAATAACCGTAGTCGCCACCATGATATGGGTCTCGTGATCCTTAAAACGCCGCATCTCATGCTCCTTTTCCTTCGCCTTCATGCGGCCATGAACCATACTCACCTTGTATTTTGGGTCTGGAAACTCGCGAACGATCTGCTCATAGCCTTCTTGCAAATTTTTAAGATCCAAAGTCTCCGATTCTTCGATGAGCGGATAAACGAGATACACCTGCCGGCCCAACGCTATTTCTTCACGCATAAACTGATAAATGCGCGGCTTCGCCGAATCGAAATAATGAAAGGTTTTAATGGGCGTTCGTCCTGGCGGTAACTCGTCGATGATGGAGGTCTCTAAATCACCATATAAGGTCATGGCCAAGGTCCTTGGTATCGGAGTGGCTGTCATAATTAAAATATGAGGCAAAAAAACATCCCCTTTCGCCCATAACTTAGAACGCTGCTCCACGCCAAAGCGGTGCTGCTCGTCTATTACAACCAATCCCAATTTACTAAACTGCACTCCTTTCTCAATCAGGGCATGGGTACCGATGAGAATATGTAGCTCTCCAGATTGCAGCTGCTCAGCAATCTCGCGCCTTGCCACCGTACGCGTGGAACCGGTAAGCAAGGCCACCTTCAAAGGCATTTTAGCGAGCATGCGACTAATGTTTTGATAATGCTGGGTAGCCAAAATCTCCGTCGGAGCCATCAGCGCAGCCTGATACCCATTATCGATTGCCATGAGCATAGACATAAGCGCCACGAGGGTTTTGCCGCTGCCAACATCGCCTTGCAAAAGACGGTTCATTTGCGAACCTTTGGCAACATCTTGCCGAATCTCTCGAATAACACGCTTCTGAGCGCCCGTTAACTCGAAAGGAATATGCTCCTTGTAAAAACTATTGAAGTTCGATCCGATGGTCGAAAAAGGTGGCCCTTGGTAGCGGGCGTTGCGATCCTTCTTCAAACGCTGCATGCGCAATTGAATATAAAAAAGTTCCTCAAACTTGAGTCTAAATTCAGCCCTGCGCAACAGCTCGGGGTCAGACGGTGCGTGAATCTGCACAATGGCCTCTCTGCGCGGCAGCAACTTCATCGCATGCACCAGCTCAACAGACAAAGTCTCAGACACTTGATCTGGCATCTGTGCAATAGCCGTTTTGATAAGGCGCCCTAAACCTTTGCTGTCTAAAGATCTTGCATTCAACTTCTCGCTGCTCGGATAAACCGCTTGCAGCGCTGACGTGCGCAAGGTGTTTTCGTCTGATACCGGCTCTAACTCAGGATGGACAATGTTATACCGCTTGTTAAACAAGTTAGGACGACCGAACAAGACATAATCAACATTTGTTCGAATTGCTGTTTTTACCCAACGAAGCCCGGCAAACCAAACCAACTCAAGTTCGCCAGTCTCATCGCGAAAACGTCCTACTAAACGCCTGCTGCGGGCCTCACCGAGCTCTTTTAGTTCAATTAATTTCCCGCGAATTTGAATGTAAGGCAGGTCTGCGTTAATCTCATTTACTTTGTAAAACCGGGTTCGGTCGACATAACGAAAAGGGTAATGCTGCAAAAGATCCTCCACCCGATAAATGCCCAACTCACTGCGCAGCAATTCCGCCCGTTGAGGACCTACCCCCTTCAGGAATTCGATTTTTGTTTCAAAAAACGGACTCGACACCCGACAAAAATAGGAAAAGAGAATGTTTTATTTTCAGGAATTAAAAAATCGAACCGTTGCTAAAAAAACTACAAATCGTTCTTTTAAGCATGTTTTTAGTATAAATCTTATTAAAAATTCCTGATTATTTATCAACACACTTCATGCTTTCAATAATAATGAATAACTTCGCGCCCTGAAATTCAATTTAAAACATTCCCCAATTCATGTCAACAGGCAAAATTACCCAGGTTATCGGTCCGGTTATCGACGTTAGCTTCGATGACGGAGGCAAACTTCCAAACATTCTTGACGCTCTCGAAATCGTTAAAGACAATGGACAAAAAATCATTCTCGAATGCCAGCAGCACATCGGTCAAGACACCGTTCGTGCTATTGCCATGGATTCCAGCGACGGCCTTGTTAGAGGCATGGCTGTAATATCCACCGGCGCTCCAATTCGTATGCCTTCTACCGACGCGGTAAGAGGTCGTCTTTTCAACGTGGTGGGTGAAGCCATCGATGGAATCGGCGAAGTACCAATGGGCGTAGGCCTTCCGATCCACCGCGATCCACCTTTGTTTGAAAACCTTTCTACAGCTTCCGAAGTTCTCTTTACAGGGATCAAAGTAATCGATTTGCTCGAGCCTTATTCCAAAGGTGGTAAAATCGGTTTGTTTGGTGGTGCTGGTGTAGGCAAGACCGTATTAATCATGGAGCTTATCAACAACATCGCAAAAGCATATACCGGCTTATCGGTATTTGCAGGTGTGGGTGAGCGTACCCGTGAAGGAAATGACTTGTTGCGTGAGATGATCGAATCAGGCGTTATCAAGTATGGCAAAGCCTTTAAAGAAGATATGGAAAAAGGCGGATGGGATCTTAGCAAAGTGGATACCAAAGAGCTTGCTGAATCTCAAGCTACGCTTGTGTTTGGCCAGATGAATGAGCCACCGGGAGCCCGTGCTCGTGTTGCGCTCTCAGGTCTTACCGTAGCCGAATACTTCCGCGATGGCGATGAGCAATCCGGCGGTCGTGATATCCTTTTCTTCATCGACAATATCTTCCGTTTCACCCAAGCTGGTTCTGAAGTATCCGCCCTCCTTGGTCGTATGCCTTCAGCTGTAGGGTATCAACCAACCCTTGCTACCGAAATGGGCTTGATGCAAGAGCGTATCACATCAACAAAACGCGGCTCTATCACGTCTGTGCAAGCCGTTTATGTGCCTGCAGATGACTTGACCGATCCAGCTCCAGCAACCACATTTGCCCACTTGGATGCAACAACGGTATTAAGTCGTAAAATTGCTGAGCTTGGTATCTACCCTGCGGTGGATCCATTGGATTCAACATCCCGTATCCTTACACCTAAAGTAGTTGGCGAAGATCACTACAACACAGCTCAACGCGTGAAAGAGATTCTTCAGCGCTACAAAGAACTTCAAGATATCATCGCGATTCTTGGTATGGATGAACTCTCTGACGAAGATAAGACGGTGGTTCACCGTGCTCGTCGAGTGCAGCGTTTCCTCTCCCAACCTTTCCATGTAGCTGAAGCCTTCACAGGACTCAAAGGTGTATTGGTGCCGATCGAAGAAACCATCAAAGGATTTAAAATGATCCTTGAAGGAGAAATGGATCAATATCCAGAACAAGCCTTCCAACTCGTTGGAAACATCGAAGATGCCATCGCGAAAGGCAAGAAAATCTTGGCTGAAACGAATAACTAATCAATAGCAAAGGATGTATTTAGATATTATCACTCCCGAGAAAAAATTGTTCAGTGGCGAAGTGAATTCGGTTAAGGTGCCTGGCACCGATGGCGAATTCCAAGTACTGAAAAATCACGCACCGATCATCTCTACCTTGCAAAAAGGCACGGTGAAGGTCAAATCTGCTGAAGGGTTAAAAACCTTTACGATCGGCGGTGGGGTTATCGAGGTACTGAAAAACAAAGTTATTCTGCTGGCTGAAGTCGTCTAGAAAAATACCAATTGAAACAAGTTAAGCCCTGATTATTTCGGGGCTTTCTTGTTGATAGCACGATCTACAATGATGAAAAGAAAACTCCCGTTTCTGGTTTTACTGATGCTCGGTATCAACCAATTAATGGCACAGGAAAAAATACACTTTCCTTCGCTTGACAGTCTGCCTATAACAGCCGATTTCTACAAGCTGGACGACACCTCGCCCATGATTGTTCTCTGTCATCAGGGTAAATTCAGCAGGGGTGAATACCTTTTTACCGCAAAAAAATTCAATGATCTTGGCTTCAACTGCATCGCCATCGACCAGCGTTCAGGCGGAGAAGTGAACGGCATCAAAAACGAGACTGCCGCTGCCGCAGATAGCGCTCAAAAGAAAAGCACTTATCTAGAATCAGAAAAAGACATTCTCGCTGCCGTCGAATATTGCTATGCATTAACTGGCCAAAAGGTAATCCTATTGGGTAGCTCCTACTCCGCTTCATTGGTTTTAAAAATCGCCAAAGAAAATGAACATGTTGCTGCTGCACTCGCCTTCTCGCCTGGCGAATATTTCGACGGAAAATTGAATGTGCACGATACCATAGAAGGCCTCACCAAGCCCGTATTCATTGTATGCACCCCCGAAGAAAAAGCCGATGTGCAATTCTTGATTGAAGGGGTTCATTCAGCAGTCAAATACTTCTATGTGCCTGAGCCGCGCGGCGTTCATGGCTCACGAGCCCTTTGGCCGGCCAGCGTTGATAGTGTTTATATTTGGGTGCAAATGCAGAAATTTCTGCGCGTGGCAAAGAAGGAAATTTAAATCCTATTCCCTGTTGTGACTATCTATAAAAATAGTCACTGGACCTGCGTTTACTAATGCAACCTGCATCATCGCACCAAACTCCCCTGTTTTTACAGACCTCTCCATATTTAGTTCCAAGGATGTGATGAAGGAGTGATAAATTAATCGTGCCTGTTCAGGTCGAGAAGCCCGAATATACGATGGCCTATTGCCTTTTTGGGTGCTTGCCATCAAGGTAAATTGACTAACCACCAAAAGCTCACCAGCAACATCTTTCACAGAATAATTCATGACGCCTTGCGGGTCGTCAAAAATTCGGAGCTTGGTGATTTTGCCTACCAACCATTCAATATCCTCAGCACCATCGCGATCTTCGATCCCTAATAATACCAATGCTCCGAGGCCGATGTTGGAAATAACTTCACCGTCCACCGTAACCGATGCTGACGAAACGCGTTGTATTAATGCCCTCATAGAAATACGAAATTAGATAAAGATTTTACCTTGTCGAAAAGAATGGCACTACATTTGTATGCACCTTGAAAATCTGTCCTATGAAAAAAATAGCACTTCCCCTTTTTCTTGGTCTTATTCTCCCTATCCTTGGCTTTTGCCAAGACGATACACGCAAAGTTAACAACCACTCTTTCACCCACGGCGAATTCATTAAATACAAAGTATATTACGGATGGATTGATGCCGGATATGCCTCAATAAAAATCCAAGACCAACCTTCTGAAATGTGTGGACGCAGCACGTTTCGAGTAGTTGGTGTGGGCGAATCAAGCCGAACCTTCGATTGGTTTTTCAAGGTGCGTGATCGCTACGAAACCTATATCGACAAAGACATGATCGCGCCTTTGGCCTTTATCCGCAGAGTTGATGAAGGGGGGTACTCCATAAAACAAGACTATATCTTCAATCCGAACAAAGAAACCGTTTTTACGGGCAAGAAACTTGTGAATACACCGGCTTATGTTCAGGATCTTCTTTCGGCCTACTATTTTGCAAGAACACAAGACATGCGACACGCCAAACCAGGCGAATTAATTACAGTCCCGTGTTTTGTTGACGATACCCTTTTCTCAGCAAAAATCAGATTTATTGGTCGTGAAACCATCACCACAGATCTTGGCACCTTTAAGTGCATGATCTTTCGTCCGGTTATACAAACGGGCCGCATCTTCAAACACGAAGAAGACATGAATGTTTGGATAACGGATGATGAAAACAAAATCCCTATCCGTGCCGAAGCAAAAATTTTAGTCGGATCCATTAAAATGGACCTCATTGATTATTCTGGCTTGCTAAATCCGATTTCAAAGGTCAGCCCTTAAAAATGCCTTTCTTCAAACTTAAGCGCCAACAGGATTAACCTCTTGTTGGCGCTTTTTTTCATACATTGCAGACACAAAACAACATTATGGAACTGAAACCGGAGATCGTTGAACGCATTCAAAAGCTCGAGCAAAAATACGCCGCCATGGGACAAGATATGGCTGCCTATTTGGATGGCCTGCTGCTATCTAACTATCTTACCTATTGGGATTATGTGCACACAGATAAGCTGCTTAATCTACAAAACCCGCGTACCGACTTCCCAGACGAGTTGATTTTCATCGTCTACCATCAAATCACTGAGCTCAATTTTAAACTCTGTTTACACGAGCTACAACAAATAGCCTACAACGGAAAAAACATCGCCCCGAATGGCAAAGACGAAGGTTGGAAGAACACCTTGGAAGTGCCCTATTTTATTGACCGCATCAACAGAGTAAACAGATACTTCGAAAGCCTAACAAAGTCTTTTGACATAATGGTCGACGGCATGGATCCTGAGCAGTTCTCTCGTTTCCGGATGGCTTTGCTGCCTGCAAGCGGTTTTCAAAGTGCGCAATACCGCATGATTGAGATTAGCTGCGCAGACATGATCAACTTGGTGGATAAAGACCATCGCGATAAATTCCCCAAAGGCGGCTCCCATAGCATCGAAGAGATGTATCAATACATCTACTGGAAACAAGGCGCTACCGAAGCAGAAACAGGCAAGAAAACACTTACCCTGAAGCAGTTCGAAGAAAAATACTCCGAAGAGTTTGTAACCTTGGCTAAAGAATATGCAAGCCGAAATCTTTGGGCTAAATACACCGCTCTTCCAAAAGCGGACCAAGAGAACAAGGATTTAATTGCGGCCTTACGCGAGCTCGATTTAAATGTGAACGTACGCTGGCCTTTGGTGCATTATAAATCAGCGGCACGTTACCTTCAAAGCAAATCGGGTGACGCTCCTGCGACAGGTGGTACAAACTGGCAGAAGTACCTGCCTCCGCGCTTTCAAAAACGCATTTTCTACCCTGCTTTATGGACTGCCGAAGAACTTGAAAATTGGGGCCGTTTCTAAATACATTAGGAAGCAACATGACATCCATTCACGCAGTAGCTATTATCCCGGCACGCTTTGCATCAACCCGATTCCCTGGCAAACCATTGGTTGAAATTGGCGGACTATCGATGATTCAAAGGGTCTATCGACAAGTTCAAAAAGCTACGTGCTTCCAAGAAATTGTAGTGGCCACTGACGATGCTCGGATATTCGATCATGTATTGGCATTCGGAGGAAAGGCGGTGATGACGCTAAGTACGCATCGCAGCGGGACAGACCGATGCGCAGAAGTGCTTGACAAAATGCCTACAAAACCAGCTGTTGTTGTTAATATTCAAGGCGACGAACCCTTTGTTGATGCTACACAACTCAACCTCCTTGTAGCCAGTTTTAGCAAGCCCGAAACAGCGATCGCCACCTTAGCAAAAAAGCTGACTGACAGCGCAAGTCTGTTCAATCCAAATGTTCCAAAAGTAATTTTCAACCAATCCTTGCAGGCCATCTATTTTAGCCGCTCACCTATTCCTTTTTTGCGCGGCGAAGAACAAAGCCAATGGACCGAAAAACACGCTTATTACAAACACATTGGAATTTATGCTTATCGTGCTTCGGTGCTCGAGAAGATCGCGCTTTTAGCACCCTCGCCCCTTGAACTAGCCGAATCTCTGGAACAGCTGCGCTGGCTTGAAAACGGCATTCGCATCGGTATATGCATTACCCAACACGAGAGTGTCTCTATCGATGTGCCAGACGATCTAAAGAAGATTACAGCAGCAATGCTCGACGAATCGCAATAATTTTCTTAAATTCGCATTCAATACCTAACTATGGATCCGAAAATCACCCCTCATATAAGCTATCTGTTGTATCGTCACGATTGTGTGATTGTTCCAGGTTTTGGGGGATTTGTGGCCAATTATCAAGGTGCACGTATTCATCCAACGCAACACACCTTCAGTCCTCCATCAAAGCATATCGCCTTCAACCGCAGCCTCCAAAATAACGACGGTCTGCTTGCAAACCGAATCGCTGAAGCGGAGAACATTTCCTACCCAGAAGCCAATCTCAGCATCGCGCGCGAAATTGAAGGATGGAATAAAGAGCTTGAATCAACTAGACGTTTAGACCTCGAACAGATTGGGGTATTGCATTACGATATTGAAAAAAATCTTCGCTTCGAAGCAGAAACCAAGGTCAATTATCTCTTGGATTCTTTTGGACTCATCGAAGTTCAATCGCCTGCCGTGAAAAGAGAAGGTGCGTTTGAAAAAATCGCTGCCGAGTCTACCGCTAAAAAGAACACGGTTAAAAAACCAAAGCTTCGCTTCCTTTCCCCCACACAATGGAAAGTAGCGGCTGCTATCATGGCTTTAGCTTGCTTGGGAGAAATCGGTTGGCTCTCCTACCGCTCCGGATATCTTCCAACAAGTCAGCAGCAATTGGCCATGCTGAATCCATTTTCGGATAGCTCATGGATGCATCCAAAGAAAATGGATACCGTGCCGGTTGTCAAGCACGAAGCAGAGTCAACACAACCGATCGAAAGTCAAACAGCGCAAAGCACTACAAACGAAGTAGCTTTAGATACGTTGCAGCAAGTTGCAGAATCTGAAGTGCAG
This sequence comes from Bacteroidota bacterium, assembly GCA_947448795.1. Classification (GTDB taxonomy): domain Bacteria; phylum Bacteroidota; class Bacteroidia; order AKYH767-A; family JAHEYN01; genus CANFOZ01. The sequence continues at coordinate 82,217 of CANFOZ010000002.1, read as the reverse complement.
GAAACAGCCATAGTTACAAGTACACCGGCCACACCGGAGCCAGCTGCAGCATCCATTGAAACCCCAGCTCAGGCGCCCGCATCGGCTCTTAGTTCGGCCGAACCGACATTAAAACAATACCTGGTTGTAGCCGGCTGTTTCTCGGTGCAATCCAATGCCGAGAAAATGCTCGAGATGCTTCGAAAAAAAGGCTATCAAGCAAGCATTGCAGGAATCACCAACAAAGGCTTGACCATGGTTATTTACAAAGACTTTGCGCGTCGTAGAGAAGCGGTGGTTCTTTTACACGAAGTGAAAAGCAAGGAAGACAGTACAGCCTGGATTTTTCGCAACTAAGGACTGTTACTCAAAAAAATAGATTCGCTTAACGCGCTGGGAGATCCCGGTTAGAACCTCGTATGGTATCATGTCTGCATCCGAGGCGAACTGATAGACCGGGTATTCACTACCAAATAAAATAACTTCATCTCCTTCGCGTGCAGGAATATCGGTGATGTTAATCATCATCATATCCATGCAAACATTGCCGATGGTTGCTGCAAACATACCATTTACAAGCACCTTTCCTTTACCATTACCCAAAGACCTCGGAATTCCATCTGCATAGCCGATGGCGATAGTTGCCACCGTTGTGTTTCGAATGGCTTTACCCGTGCGAGAATAGCCCACCGTTTCTCCTGCTGTAACTGAACGTATCTGCGAGATGGTGGTACGCAATGTCCCCACATTTTGAAGTTGCTTTTGCTCGTGCGAAGAAGGCGCAATACCATAGAGACCTATACCCAATCGAACCATATCCATCTGATACTCAGGGAAGCGGATGATGCCCGCCGAATTTAGCATGTGGCGAAGCACAGGATATAAGAACTGCGAGCAAATTTCGTCGGCAATCCGATTGAACATATCGGCTTGGTTTCGGGTAAACTCGTCTTGGGCAGACTCGTCGCTGGCAGCAAGATGAGAGAATACGGAAGCTACGCGCAGCGAGCGATTGTTTTTGATGCGAGCAACGAGCTCTGAAATCTCTTGCTCTTCAAAACCGAGACGATGCATGCCCGTATCCAGCTTCAGATGAATTGGCACAACTAGGTTAGGCCGAACACGCAAAGAACGCTTCACGGCCTCTGTAAATTGGCTAAGAATTCGAAAACTATAAATCTCTGGTTCGAGATTGTGGTTGATAATGGTATCAAAACTTTGCTCCTCTGGATTCATCACCATAATCGGCAAGGTTATGCCTCGACGACGGAGCTCCATGCCTTCGTCGGCATATGCAACCACCAAATAATCAACGCGATGAAACTGCAGGACATTGGCGATTTCAAAACTACCGCTTCCATACGAGTAGGCCTTCACCATACCCATGATCTTCGTTTCAGGCTTTAGCCGGGAACGATAGAAGTTGAGATTATGAATCAGTGCATTCAAATTAATTTCAAGAATGGTCTGATGTGCCTTCTGTTGTAATGTTTTGGAGATTGCCTCGAAGCCAAACATCCGCGCCCCTTTCAGCAAGATGGTTTCATCTTTAAAAGAGAATGACGGATAGTTTCGAATAAAGTCTTCTGTTGTTTCGAAAAATGATTTTTCGCCAACAAAAAGATGTTGATTAGCAGAAATTGCCTTGCCGATACCAATCAACTTCCCTACCCCTTTGCCTTCTAGCATAGCCGCTACTTCGCGATAGAGCGCCTCGTCGTTCTTTCCGCTTTGCAAGATATCTGACAAGATCACCGTCTTGCGGGCGTTTTGTTTTTGTTGGCTCATAAAATCCAGCGCGATAGCCAACGATCCCAGATCCGAATTGTAACTATCGTTGATGACAGAGCAGTTGTTGATTCCCTCTTTTAATTCCAAACGCATCGCCACAGGGTTGAGCAAAAGCATCCGCTGGGCAATGTGTTCTTGGTCGTAGCCGAGCAGCAACATAAGGGCCCAGCAATGAATAGCATTTTCAATGGAGGCCTCGTCGGAGAAGGGAATTGCGATGTCAATAAAATCGTGCTTGTAGATTCCTTGAATGCGTGTAATGCCTTCCGAAGTATCACCATCCTGATGACGAGCGGGTTTAGAAACTTTAGAGATAACAAGCGTTGCATTGCTTTTACGCGACCATGAAAAAAGTTTTTCGTCATCGATATTAGCGTCTTTAATCGCTGCTGTGATGGCGGCGTAATCCTTGCACCATATCAACTTGTTTACGGATTCAAAAAGCAGCATCTTCTCACTAATCTTCTGCTGTTGATCGGGGAAATTTTCAGCATGCGCTTGGCCTGCATTGGTGAAGATACCGATGGTAGGCTGTATCATCTTCTGGAGCTTCTTCATTTCCCCAGGAAGTGATATCCCTGCTTCGAAGATGCCTAACTCATGCTCCACCTGCATCTGCCATATAGAAAGAGGAACGCCCACCTGTGAGTTATAACTTTTTGGGCTTCGAACTATGTTTTTATCGCTCCCCAACAATTGGAAAAGCCACTCCTTAACAACTGTTTTTCCGTTGCTTCCCGTGATGCCTATGACAGGAATATCAAACCTCATACGATGGGCTGCAGCGAGCATCTGCAGGGCAACCATGGTGTCTTTCACGAGTATGAAAGAGGCTGGCAAAGAAGCCCATTTGTCGTCCCAATGCATGATCAGAAAATGACGCACGCCTTGATTAATCAAATCTTTTATGTAGGCATGTCCATCGTTTCTTTCGCCCACTATAGCAACGAAAAGCGAACCGTCGGGATCACTTACCTTACGACTATCCACGAGGATTTTATTCAGCCTCCAATCGGCCGAAGGTGATGCACCTTGCATCAATCCACCAACGATGTTGGCAATATCTTCGAACGTATATCTGTGCAGGTCCATTATTTAGAAACTTGTTCGTGGAAGCAAGATCGACAGAGGGCTGCGTAGCTTTCCTGTTCACCCAATAGAATCTGAGCATCGTTATTTGCCTTGCGAAAAGAATGCTGAGCAAGGCTACCGCAGTTCATACATATAGCATGAACCTTTGTAACATGGTCAGCAACTGCCATTAATTGAGGCATTGGGCCGAACGGATTACCAAGGTAATCCATATCCAAGCCAGCAACGATAACGCGAACCCCAGCAGCAGCCAGCTTCTGACAAACCTCAGGCAGCAAGGAATCAAAGAATTGAGCCTCATCTATTCCAACCACTTCGATATCGCCTACCATTAACAACATGTTGCCAGCACAATCAACAGGAGTTGATGCGATCGAATTAGCATCGTGCGAGACCACATCCGTAGCATGATAACGCTGATCCACAAGCGGTTTGAAGATTTCGACACGCTGCTTAGCAATGCGTGCACGCTTTAAACGCCGAATGAGTTCCTCGGTCTTGCCCGAGAACATGGATCCGCAGATTACTTCAATGGATCCAGAGGTCCTATTCCGATTGGTTGATTGTTCGAGAAACATCCTGTTGAAACTTATGTTAAAACTTTCAAATAAAATCGAAAAAAGCTCCGTTGGAAACGAATATTAATCTATAAATTTGATGTTACAAAAGTATAATAATTGGGATTGAATACTTTATTTTATCGCGATGCCAAAAAATATTTTTCATAACGAGATTGATTTGCTGCTGGAGAAAATTCGCCAAAGGCACAACCTGCTTAAGAAAATCGATGGTCGACCTCCACGAATGGAGGTGGATATGATGCTAGCTGATCTGCGTACGATGTATGAGTTCTGCAACGAGTTATCGCATCTCCCCGACGAAATTCTACCAACGCCACCTGTTGAAAAAGCAATCGAAGCAGCCCCTCCGGCTGAGCCAGCAACAACACCGGAAAATCAAAAGACGACCGCATCTAAAAGCGCTGTTCTTGCATCAGAACCAGTTCCTGAGCCAGTAATAGAAGCAGAACAAGAAGAAATTACGGCAAGCCCGGAGCCAATTGCTGCGGCTGCTAGTGCACCTGAAGCAAGCGCTATAACCTTCGACATGGACTCCGTGCCAACGGAAGCAACTCGATCAGCAGCTTCTTTACGCGAGAAATTTGGAGATACCCCAACTTTGAACGATCAGCTTACATTGACCAAAAGCAAGAAGATTGTGGCCAATGAAATGAAGGTCAAGCCCATCTCTAATTTAAGAACGGCAATTGGTATAAACGAAAAATTCATCTTTGTACGCGACCTCTTCAACGGAAGTTCGGAGGCCTTTGATAGTGCTATAGACAGCATCAATCAAGCGGCCGATTTGACTACCGCTGAAAGTTACATTAGCAGCGGGCCCTCTTCCAAGTATAACTGGAAAAGCCAAAACAAATTCGTGCGAGCCGATTTCATGGAACTCGTTCAGCGCCGTTTCCTTTGATCCCAACATCTTGTCCAAGCTATTCCTCATCCCCACACCTATAGGTAATCTCGAGGACATCACGCTTCGTGCATTAACGATTTTAAAGGCATGCGATTTGGTGCTAGCCGAAGATACACGCACCTCTAAATTTTTATTGAACCATTTTGGTATTGATAAAAAAATATACTCCCATCATCAGCACAACGAGCATCAGACGGTTGAGCACATCAGCGAACGAATTGCCCTTGGCGAAACGATTGCATTACTAAGCGATGCTGGCACCCCTGGCATTTCCGACCCAGGATTTCTTTTAGTGCGAGCCTGTATCCGAAAAGGCATTGAGGTAGAATGCTTACCTGGCGCCACGGCACTGATTCCCGCCTTGGTCCAATCGGGCTTGCCTTGTGACAAATTTTGTTTCGAAGGTTTTCTTCCTCAGAAGAAGGGTCGACACACCCGTTTGCTGAAATTGGCAACGGAAGAGCGCACCTTGATTTTCTACGAATCGCCATTCCGTCTAGTTAAAACACTTGACCAATTTGCCGAGTATTTTGGCAAAAATAGACAGGCATCTGTAAGCAGAGAGCTTACTAAAATGTATGAAGAAACGAAGCGCGGAACCCTTGTTGAGCTAGCCGATTATTTTCGGGCTAAAACGGTGAAGGGAGAGCTTGTAATCGTTGTTGCAGGTCAAGGTGACGAAGACGATTTAGAAGAAGCGACAAGCACCGAAGAATAATCAGCAGGCCTTGTTTGATGCAAGGTACTTTACGAAAGAACGCTTGGCAACAGGAATCAACGATTCGGTCAAAGGGAAGCACATATCAGACTCAATCAAATAGGTTGCCGGATTGGGTAATTTCCGATAGGTACGCAAGAGTTCAGTTTTAATATTTTCGTACGAATTACTGATGTTGTATTTGAAGTCTGCAAGGTGCTGCGTCACGATGCTCCTATATCGATCTCGTGGATTCTCGAAAAAGGAAATTTGGTATTCAAATACGCGTGTCTCCGTTTTGGGGCCATTTCTCAAGAGAATGTAACCTTCGCCAGCATTCAAAGGCATCACACCCACGGGCTGAATGTTTAAGTGAGCTTCGACAAACTCATAAATTCGCTTGCCTTCTTGCAAGTGTTTTTCGAATTCAGGAATCGAAAAATCGATGATATTGACCAGCTCCTGCATGAGTTGATCATCTTCTACAATTTTCTTAAAAATAATTTTAAAATTTTCCATATCGGTTGACGCAATGCGCTCCGGAAACTGCTCTAGCAAATGTTGTCTGCTATCTCGTAAATGAATTAGATTACGATAATGCATGACTAAATCGGTCATGCCTGGATACAAAAATGCCTGGTCGAAATGCTTGCTAACATCCTGCAAATACGCTAAAAGCATATACTTTTTATATTCAAAATCGATGTGGCTTTCGGTAAGCCAATTAGAGGCGAGCTGTTTCATGGTCGGCGAATTTATTTTGTAAACGAAAGAGTTGGATGAAATGTTACTGTACTTTTTTCGTTGAGTGTTAATAAACAGGTTAATAAACGAACGCTACACACGAATATCTAACCGTTCTCGAGCCGTTATCTTTACAGTCAATATAACCCCATCCAAATGCGCCTATCAAACTCCGGAAAAACAATTCGATTCAAGCTTGTTTACATCGCCATTAGTGGTTTGCTCGTTTTTGCCTCATGTGTTCCCTCCAGGCAATTCAACGACCTGAAGGCGAAGTATCAAGAGGCATCGGACAACAATACCCAGTTAAAGCAACAGAATCAGGACCTGTCGGCCAACAACACCGAACTGTCGACCGTGATCATGGACATTAAGAAACGAGTCGGTCATCTTGAGGAGGACACAGCTCGTTTTGCTAAAGACCTCGACCATCTGACAGAGGTTCATGACCAACTCACAAGTGCGTATGAAAAACTCATCGCAAATAATGAAAAGCTAATGTCTGGAAGCAGTGCTGAAGCCAAAAAATTAATGACCCAATTAAACGCTACGCAAGAAGAGTTGGTAAAAAAAGAAGACGCTTTAAAACAATCGACTAAGGAATTGGAAGAGCAACGCTTACAACTTCAACAACGCGAGGTCAAGGTCAACGAATTGCAATCCATTTTAAACAGAAAAGACTCCGTAGTTAACGCTTTGAAAAACACAGTTGCTGCAGCATTGTTGGGCTTCAAAGACCAGGGTCTTACCGTTGAGCAGAAAAACGGAAAGGTGTATGTTTCTTTGGAGGAGCGTCTGCTCTTCGCCTCTGGAAGCACGCAGGTTGACCCTAAGGGGCAAGAAGCAATAAAGCAGCTAGCCAAAGTTCTGGAACAGAAACCAGACATCAATATAATGGTTGAAGGGCACACAGATGACGTTCCGATGAAGGGCACAGGCGAGATTAAAGACAACTGGGACCTGAGCGTATTGCGAGCCACTGCGGTAGTAAAAATATTGCTAGCAGGGACGACGATTGATCCAAAGCGTTTGTCATCGGCAGGCCGCGGTGAACATTTCCCAATAGAAGCAGCAAAGACACCGGAGGCACGCAAAAAGAATCGCCGCACCGAAATTATACTCAGTCCAAAACTGGATGAGTTGTTAAAGGTTTTGGAAACCAATTAAGAAAAGCGACAACAAAAAAGAGGCCATAAAGGCCTCTTTTTTTTTAAGGATTATACTGATCACTTCCAGTGAAATGAATCAAGCATTCGAGTAATGTCTTGTTGAATAAAAACAAGTACGGGTTTCAATGAATCCGCTTTGGGAGGCACATTGAAGTACAAGGATGCACGAAGAAAGTGCTTGCTTGAATCGGTTAGGTAAAACTGAATAGGCGAAGCAGCATTGCCCTTGATATCATAGAGTAAACCATAACATTTAAAGGGGGTTATGAACGGATTCTCATCGATCTCTTCTGCTTTCACGGCATGTTTCATAGCAAGCGTGCGACTGTCTTCTGTCATTTTGCGCAAATCATCATGCAGCTCTTTATAGCTGAGGTGGATCGTTGCTTTATAGGTAGGAAACTCGATGTTAAGCCAACACGGCATTGCGCCAGGATAGGTGTCCTTTTCAATCGCACAATAGATAGGATAATCGAAGGTGAAGGGACAGTCTGAAACAAGTGTGCGGTATTCCTTTTTTGGAAAATCGATTCTAAAATACCCCGGTGGTTTAGGTGTGTATTCATGCTTACATGCCATTCCAACAAGGACAACAAAGAGCAGCAGAAACGAGGATTGGCGCATAGGGATGTACTTAGTTTGACTCACTTTCAGAAACAGGCTTATCGACAAAAGAAATTTTCACCCGATGAATACGTCTTTTGTCTACCGACTCCATTTTGAACGTAAAATCTTTTTCGCCGGTAACCGGAATAAATTCAACGAGCTCGTTTTTGCGCGGGATTTTGCCTGCTATCTCCAAGATCAAGCCAGCCAAGGTGTCGGCCTCTAATCCAGATGCCTCCAGTATCGATCGATCGAGCTCCATGATCCGACAAACATCATTCAGCAAGGCTTTGCCTTCAAAGACATAGGTATGCTCATCCAACTTTGAGTAGACCATCTCATCGTCATCGAACTCGTCGTTTATTTCACCAACGATTTCTTCGAGGATATCCTCTAGTGTTACGATTCCGGAAGTGCCGCCATATTCATCAACAACAACAGCCATGTGGTTTTTGCGTTTTTGAAACTCCCTCAGCAGATCACTTATTTTTTTGCTTTCCGGAACAAAGTAAGGCTGCCTCAAAAGCGACTGCCACTTAAACTGATCGTCGGAACCCAAGTGTGGAAGCACATCTTTGATATAGATTATACCTAGTACTTTATCGAAGTTGTTTTCGTAAACTGGTACTCTCGAATATCCCGATTCGCGAATCTTTTCAACGAGTTGGGTAAAGCTAGTTTTGTAGTCGAAAGAGATAACATCGATGCGCGCGCGCATGATTTGACGCACATCAATATTTCCAAATTTAACGATGCCTTTCAGAATTTTTTTCTCATCACCGGCGGTGCTAATGTCGCTTGTAATATCGATGGCGTGGGTGAGTTCGTCGACAGATATCTCGTATCCTCGCTTCTGCATGCGTTTGTCAACAAGCTTTGTGGTTGACACCAAAAGAAAGCTCAGCGGCGCAAAGACACGATCAAGCATGAGAATCGGGAAAGCCATGAAACGAGCAAGGCTAATGGATTTACGTGTAGCATAAATCTTCGGCATCACTTCACCGAAGAGCACGATGATCACAGATACAATTACTACTTCAAAGACAAATTGCAGACCTGGGTATTGAATGAAATTAAAAATCTCGCCAATGATTATGGAAGCGAGAATGACGATGGTGATCGTCAAAAAATTATTTGCGATGAGCAGCGTGGCTAGCAGCTTTCGAGGATCGGCGAGCAAGCGCAAGATTGCGTGACTCGACGAAGAGCGACTTCTTTTTAGTTCAGCCAATTGCTTTGGCGATAAAGAGAAAAAGGCCACTTCTGAGCCCGAGATTAGGGCTACCGAAAAAACAAGCAGCAGAAGCAGCAAGCTTTGCCAAACAGGAAGCAACTGAAACTCACGAAGAAGTCCGTCCAAGATGACGAACACTAAAAATTGCGTATGAACAAGGAGGGGTATCAATGGAGGGAATAAACGAGTGAATAAAACCTTTTTTCAGCAGCGAATTAAAAAGGCAATCCATCAGAGGACACATTCGAGATTGAGTTCGAATCTTGTTCACGAGCCTGTTCTGGAGCTGAGTTAGCTTGCAAAACAGGCTGAGCATCCTCGTTGCGTTTGCTAAGAATGGTAATGTTCTCACCCTCAATTTCTGTGGTGTATTTTTTTACACCGTCTTTATCTACCCAGCTGCGGCTTTTGATACGTCCTTCAACATAAAGGAGTGTTCCTTTACGAACGAACTTTTCGGCTACCTCTGCGAGATGACGCCACAGCACAATTTGATGCCACTCTGTTTGCTCGATTTTTTGACCGTCTTTATTGCGGTAAACTTCGTTAGTAGCAAGGGTGAATTTTGCAACGGGCACATTACTTTCTAAATAACGGATCTCGGGATCTTTACCCACATTCCCGACGAGAATTACTTTGTTGACTCCAGACATACGATTCTATTTTACTTGATTTTACTTGAGCTTGGGGGTGTGAGCAAAAATAGTGTTTTTTTCATTTGGCCTTGCATAAAAAGTTCCATCAATCGTGATACTGGCAATGCGAGCAGTTCTGCTTGATTTACTTTGCGATAAACGCTAGCGTCAAGCTCGGTATTTATCGTTAACTCAAAAAAGCGCGCATGGATTTTTTGATGAGATAGCAAGTGACGAAGATCTGGTCCAGCTTTTTTCAAGCGGAAGGTAGCCTCGCCAAAAATACGGTTCCAAGCTGTTGTTTCGGGAAGCTTTTTTAGTGAACACGGAGCATCCGTTTCGATCAAGGGAAGTTCGTATAGGTTTTGCCAGATGTCGTTTGCAACTCGTTGATTCACCCAACAATGCTCATCGCTTCGAATCCAGAGGTAATTAAAAAAGCGGTCGCGGACCTTGGTCTTTGTTTTTTTTACGGGCAATTCGCTCACTTTCGCATTCCGGAAAGCGATGCATTCTTTAGCAAGCGGACATTGCTCACATGCAGGATTTACGGGCTTGCATTGCAAGGCACCAAATTCCATTATTGCCTGATTGAAAGTGGCTGGATCGCGGTGGTCGATGATTCCCTGAGCAATCGATTGGAATGCTCTGCGACCAGCAAGCGAGTCGATGGGTGTATGCACGCCAAAGTAACGCGACAAGAAACGGAACACATTGCCATCGAGGACCGGCTGCGGCAGATCAAAGGCAAAAGAAGCGATTGCAGCGCTGGTATAATCACCAACACCTTTGAGCGATTTAATGGTATCGGGCGTGCTTGGAAACTGTCCTTGAAATTCGTTCATCACCTGCTTTGCTGCAGCGTGCAAATTGCGAGCGCGGCTGTAATAACCGAGTCCCTGCCAAAGCTTAAGTACTTCTTGTTCGTCAGCTGCGGCCAAATCAGCAAGGGTTGGAAACGATTGCAAGAAGCGTTCGTAGTAAGGACGCCCCTGCTCTACCCGTGTTTGTTGGAGAATTATTTCAGAGAGCCATATCCGATATGGATCTCGGGTTCTGCGCCAAGGCAGGTCCCTTTTGTTGTCTTGATACCAATTGAAAAGTTCCCTTGCGACGTTCATAATTGTTGAGTTAGGGACAAAATTAGTTTTTAATTAATTTTTTTGAGCAATGGGTTTTAAGTAACTTGCAGTCAAATCAACACTTAAGCCTATGACGAAGGCAGAAATCATCAATGAAATTGCTTTAAAAACAGGCATCGAGAAGACGCAGGTTTCGAGCATCTTAGAAAGTTTCATGAAAAGCGTTAAAAACCGCATGGCGGTTGGCGAGAATATTTATTTACGCGGCTTTGGTACTTTCTTAGTAAAGAAACGCGCTAGGAAGTTGGCGCGCAACATTTCAAAAAACACGACCCTTATCATTCCTGAGCATTTTATTCCCAGCTTTAAGCCGGCCAAGAACTTCTCGGATAAGGTAAAATCGGTCAAAACGACCAAATAGTTCTTTCGTAAAGACAGCTTTTTCATACGTATTAGCATAGCTCATGAATTCCACCAAATTACTACTTAGCGCTTTTGGAGCTGCTTTGCTTTTGACATTAGCGCTGTATTTTTTGCCCACACAGGAGCCGAATACTAAAAAAACTGAGCAAACGGCAGCTGAATCAGCTCCAACGACAAGCGGTTCTGTTGCCTTTCTTTTAAACACCGCTGATAGTTTGCGCGATCTTTTGTCGGGGCAACAGGATGCCGCGGCACGTGAATCGATGGGCAAAACGGCCATTGCTGTTTACAAGCAGGTGTTGCAGCAAGATCCGAGCAACTTGGATGCCAAAGCAGGGATGGGATTTTGTTTGGCGGAGGCATCACCGCAACCGATGAGCGGCATTATGATGCTTCGAGAAGTGGTGAAAACGGACCCGAATCACGAGAACGGGCAACTATTTTTAGGTCTTTTATCCCTACAAAGTGGCCAGCTTGACAAAGCCATAGATCGCTTTGAAAAGGTAATTGTGTTAGATTCTGAAAATAATAATGTACTTTTGCTCCTCGGACGAACTTATGCCGAAACAGGGAACCGAAAAAAAGCGCTTGAAATCTTCATGCGATTGAAGGAGAAAAGCACGGAACCCTCGATAAAGCAAGAGGCTGAATCATGGATTGCCAAGCTACAGTCGGCGAGTTAATCCGAGATAGAATTGAAATAATCGATTTATAATTTATAAAATACATTTACCATGCCTAGCGGAAAGAAGAGAAAAAGACATAAAATGGCTACCCACAAGCGTAAAAAACGCTTAAGGAAGAATCGTCATAAGAAGAAATAGTTTCTTTTTGTAATTCCGTTTTCGGATCTATTATCCATTATCGGTTTAGGATATTGCCGTTTACTCGGATCCTGTCATCGTGTTTTATTGTGGAGTACCTGTTTTTTCCAGATCCGGAAATGCGAATTCCTATTAATTATGAAATCTAGTGGTTAAAGAACTAATTGTTGATGCTTCTACGACCGAGGTTAACATTGCATTATTGGAAGACAAGCAGCTCGCTGAGTTGCACCGGGAACGCAAGGATAATCAGTTTGCCGTAGGAGACATATACCTGGGTAGAGTTAAAAAACTCATCCCAAGCCTTAATGCTGCATTTGTTGATGTAGGGCATGAGCGGGATGCTTTTTTGCATTATCTCGACCTCGGGCCTCAGGTCAAGTCGTTGCACAAATACACCAAATATGTATTGGGTGAAAAAAGCGACAATGCCTTTTTGGACAATTTTCAATTAGACACCGACATAGACAAGGGAGGTAAAATATCACAAGCCCTTACTGTCAACCAATGGGTGCTTGTTCAGGTTGCGAAAGAGCCTATCTCAACGAAAGGTCCTCGCATCAGTTCTGACTTATCCATAGCAGGTCGTGATTTGGTTCTTATCCCCTTTTCCGATCAGGTTTCAATTTCTCAAAAAATAAAAAGCTCAGAAGAGCGCACGCGACTAAAGCGTTTGGTGCAGAGCATCAAGCCCAAGAATTTTGGGGTGATTGTGCGCACGGCTGCCGAAGGAAAGCAGGTGGCTGAAATAGAGAAAGACATTATTGACCTTCGTGAGAAGTGGTCGACACTTTATACAAACTTAAAGACTGCGAAACCGCCGGAGCGTGTGCTTGGCGAGATGAATCGTACCACCACTATCCTGCGTGATCTTCTCAGCGAAGATTTTCAAGGGGTGACGGTAAACGATGCTACAGTTTACGAAGAGATTAAAAAATACTTGAAAGCGATTGCGCCAGAGAAAGAGGGCATCGCAAAATTACACAAGGGCAAGCTCCCTATTTTTGAGCAATACGGAGTAGATAAATTGATTAAGAGCTTGTTCGGCAAAACAGTTACTGTTCCGAACGGATCTTACCTTGTTATCGAGCATACCGAAGCCCTCCATGTGATTGATGTGAACAGCGGTGTTCGCAGCAAATCGGGTGACAACCAAGAAGCCAATGCACTTGCCGTAAATTTGGATGCTGCAAAAGAGATTGCAAGACAGCTTCGTCTGCGCGATATGGGCGGCATCATCGTTGTCGATTTCATAGACATGCACAGTCCATTGAATCGCAAAGCGCTTTACATCAAGCTTAAAGAAGAGATGAAGCGTGATCGTGCGCAGCATACTATTCTGCCACCAAGTAAATTCGGATTGGTTCAAATCACCCGCGAGCGTGTTCGTCCTGAGATGAATATAACGACGGCCGAAAAATGTCCATCCTGTGAAGGTACAGGCGAGGTTAAGGCCAGTATTTTGCTGATTGACGAACTTGAGAACACAATTCGTTATTTCCTAAAAGAACAAAACGAGCCAAGCCTTACTTTGCATGTACATCCTTACTTGGAAGCATATCTAACCAAAGGACTTGTGTCATCTATTCAAAACAAGTGGTGGCTCAAATACAAGAAGCGCATAAAGATAAAATCGGTTTCCTCCTATCACTTTTTGGAACATCGTTTTTTCAATTCCAGCGACGAAGAAATCAAGATTTGATTTTATTTTAGCTCTTCTGCGCGATAGTGCCTATCCCCATTTTCTCCTGGGTTAAAGGATTCTATTACACGAATCAAGTCGGCTTTACTTATTTTTTCGGAATCAAAAACAACGGTAGCTATCTGTGAATTAAAATTCACCTCGCTTGACTTTACACCTTTCTGTTTGTAAAGCGCTCCTTCGATTCCTTTTGCACAACCTTCAGCGCAGGTCATGCCCGTGATCGTAAACCGAGCAGTTTGAATACCTGTGGATGATGCCTCGCGCGGGTACAAGCAGCAGGTAGGCAATGTGTTGTATTTAGTGTCTTGCGCCCTGTACTTCGGGGTGTCGTGCCCCACCTTAGCGATAGCTAGTTCAATCTTATCAATACTTGTGATAAGGGTATCAAAATTCACAGTCAATACTTGTGTGGCTTCTTCCCAAGTAGCTGCACTAACACCATGAACTTTGAGGGTGGTCTTTTCAATGCGCTCCTTGCATTGCCCACAATTACCGGCCACAGCGAAGGATTCAACTTTGTTAGACGCTGTTTGCGCCGATGCAAGTTTTGCGCATAAAAGGATTAGCACGAAGAGTATGTTTTTCATAGTGTACTTATTTAATTTTATAACGAAGACCAAGATATACTTTACGCCCTTCGAGTGGCCCCCAGATAAAAGAGGTGTCAAACCAAGCGCCGTAGGGATGTTCAGGATCGATTAGTGCTTTGCTTTGGCGGTAGTCGAAGATATTTTCGCAACCAAGGTAAAGCTCTATTTTCTTATAGACACGATTAATTTGGGCATTGACGGTTGAGTATGCAGGCGAATACAAATCCATGCGGTATGCTATTGGATTATTGAGTGTAGAAGGCAATCGCTTGCGTCCATAGCCCTGCAGCGTTGCATTGCAGGTCCATTTTCTATTAAAACTTTCATAAAACAAATTCAAGAAAAAACGATTCTTTGCGATGAAGCAGAGTTCTTGCGGTTTACTATTGATAAGCTGGTAAACATGCAGGAATTTATAAGCCGTTTTAACATGGAAATTTTTAAAAACTTCATACGCTAGCTCCACCTGAATATTGTCGGAGAAAGCTTTTTCTTTTAGGTTATCAAAAATCACCAAACGGGAGGTGGAATCACTTTCAAAATTCGGAATGATTTTGTTGGAGAAAAGGGTTCGGTAAGCGTCTATTTCAAAGGAACCCTTTCGGTAATCAAGCACAAAGCGTTTGGTAAAATTCACACCAAGATTCAAGGCTTGTTCGGGACGCAGATTCGACCGCAATACTATTGTTCTGCGGCTCGCTAATAGGGACGGATTCTCGGCGAGGATATCGGTAGTACGCCAGCCGGTGCCCGCATTTACACGCAGCTCTGTTGTAGTATTCAAAGCCCATTTGGCATTGGCCCGAGGCGTAATAAAAATCCTTTCTTGAAAGAGGTCAGCACGAAGGCCGGTAACGAGCGAAAAACGTTTGTCGATGAGGTAGGTGTTTTCAAGAAATGCGCCGGGTACATTTTCTTCTTTATCGACGCTTAGTTTTCCAAAATTTTCGTTTGATAGCAGATGTCGAAAACTTATTCCTGAGTTTAAGGTATTTGAAGCACTCCAAGCGATATCGTGTATTAATCGAAAATCAGCTACGCGCTGTTCGCCGGTATAGTTTGTCAATCCATAAAAGCCTTGCTGGAGGTGTGAAACAAGTCCGTATTGAAAACCGATGCTGTTGTATTTTTCACCTGGGATTACATATCCGGTTCGACCGTAGAATTCCATTCTATGTGTTGACAATTGCTGAAAATAGGTGACAGAATCTGCACGTCCATCGATTGCATAAATCGAGCCACCAGCGCGCTCTTCCGACATGTAGCGAAAGGAGTTTTGCGAGATCCACCCTTTGTTTATGTATTTCCATTTATTGAGCAGGCTTATGTTGCTGGTCAAGGGCATATCCAGGACACCGTCGCGATTCTGGTCCATTTTCATTGGTGACATATCGGCATGAATTGCCAACAGCGCGCCAAGGTGCGGGCTAAAGGGGTGTGCGAGATCAATATTGGCTTCGCTGCGTTGATTTTGATCACGGAAGAGATTAACGAAAAACCGATCGGAGCGCAAAGGATCTTTCAGATCGACATTCACCATTCCGCTCATGCTTTGATGACCTAGAATCACAGATCCAGGGCCCTTCACCACACTGATGGCATCGATGAGGGTACCCGGAATGCTATTGAGTCCGTAGGTTAAACCGATGCCTTGCAGGAGCGGCGCATTTTCGGTTAGCAGTTGCGTGTATGAGCCAGAAAGACCGAGCACTTGAATTTCCTTGCTGCCGGATACGGCGTCCTTGTAAGTAACATCAACCGTGGCATTGGATTCAAAGCTTTCACCAAGATTACAGCATGCCGCTTTTTTCAGATCAAGTGATGATAGCTGCTCCATTTTTAATGGGTCGGCGGCATGCGAGATATCCTGCACGACCTGTACCTCCTTCAGAGATACCGCATTTTGCAACAAGACACGCACTTCTTTCCCTTCCTTTACAAGTAGCGTATCGCTGCGATACCCGGTGAAGCTAATAACGATGCGCGGATCCTGGATATCCTTGCCATTTAACACAAAATGCCCTTCTGCATTCGTGACAGTGGCTATGATTGTATTGATCCAATACACATTTGCACCGGGCAAGGGAATCTCTTTTTCGGATTGGTTTTTTTCAAAAACCGAACCTGAAATTTGCTGCGCAAACAGTTGCTGCGCTGCACAAAACATCAAAGCCAAGAAAAGTGCTTTCATTAATAAACCTAAAAGAAACCTGTTCGTAAAAAAATAAGACCTAATGGAAAAATATCCGATTAGGTACGCAGCACAACAGGCGCTTTTATACGGTTAGGTGGATTGCAGAAACGGTAGACAAAGCATCCTCGACGAAAGTCCTGAAACGATATAGGAGCCTGCGTTGAAGAAGCACACATGGCGACAAGAACACGCTGTTGAAAAAACTTAGGCCCTAGGCGATGACCTGCCACGAAGCGGTCCTTTATTTTAATGTGATGCACCTTGTCGCGGCAGCAATCGGAAGTTTGATTACCATTCTCGCAAGAGCAAGACGACTTTCCTACTAAGCTGATTCCATCAAGCGACTTTCCACAGTAATGCAAATAGAAGCTGACTCCCGAACTAGTGGAGAGAAACAGTGCAGCGAGTAAAATCAGCAGCGCTCTTTTCATGGCAATCAATCGAATTAAAGATACGAATTTATTTACGCAAAGAGGCACCAAGGCGCGATTCGAAAGCCGCCATGAGCTTAGCCATGACTTTTTCGACATCCTTATCGGTGAGCGTTCGTGTATCGTCTAACAAAGTAAAGCTGAGGGCATAGGATTTCTTGTCTTGGGCGATTTTCTCCCCTTGATATACATCGAAAAGATTTACTTTCTTAAGTAGCTTTCGTTCTGTTTCAAAAGACAGTTTCTCCAAATCGGCATAGCTTACAGCGCGATCCAGCTCGAGCGATAAATCGCGACGCACCTCTGGAAACTTAGTTATTTCGGTATAGATCACATCCTTGCGACCGGCCATCGACAACAGGTTATCGACGCGGATATCGGCGAAGAACACTTCCGATTGAATGTCGTGTTGTTTAAGCACAGCGAGTTTGAGGCGTCCGATGGTAGCTATCTCTTTTTTACCTACAAAATATCCGATGGCTTCTGCGAAGTGCTCGCTGTCGATGGTTTTAGCTTGCACTTCGTTTTGACAACCTAAGCGGACAAAGAGATTTTCGACATATCCTTTAAGCAGAAAAAAGTCAACTTTATCCGAAGAAGCGTTCCAACCCTCGGACTCTTTTCTGCCTGTCATAAAGATTGAAAGGCGCTGCTGTTCAAGAAAGCCGGCAGGACCTTTATTGCCTTGACTCTCGTCATTTTTAGCATAGACACGACCAAATTCAAAGAAACGGAGATCGGCATTGCGGCGATTTTGGTTGTAGGCGATGGCATCCAATCCACCGAAAAGCAAAGAGGTGCGCATGTAAGCCAATTCTTCGCTAAGGGGATTTAGCAATCTAACCGCATGCTCATGCTGTTCTTTACGCAGCGAGTTGGTCATTATTTCGAGGAATCCGGAAGAGGCTAATTGATCGGCAAGGGTGTGCATCCATTTTTCACGATCAGGGCGAGGCGCAACGAGCACGGGAGCGCGGAGGCGATCACTTAATGGTATTTGATCGTATCCAACGATGCGCAGGATTTCTTCGGCCACATCGGCTTCGCGACACACATCGGGTTTAAAAGCAGGAACCTCAAGTAGCCATTGATCGACGGCCTTTTCATCTACCTTAATAGCAAGATCGGCGAGTATTGTTTTGGCTTTATGTTCGTCTATTTGCGTGCCACATAGCGCGTTAAAGCGAGCCAAGGAAAAATTCACCTGAGCAGGCATCACCTGCACTGGATAATGATCGGAGAGATTCGATTCTAAACGACCACCCGCTAGCTCTTGCATGAGCATCGCGGCGCGTTTCAAAGCAAAGAGCGTTATTTCGGGATCGGCACCACGCTCGTAGCGGAAAGCCGCATCGGTTTTAAGAGCATGGTATTTGGAAGAACGGCGTATACCCGATGGCGCGAAATAAGCACTTTCAATGAACACACTGGTTGTATTAGCACTCACGCCCGAAGCTTGACCACCGAAAACACCGGCAAGGCAGAGTGGACGGAGGCTGCCTTTTTCATCACTGCAAATCATAAGATCCTGCGCCGTGAGTGTTCTTTCCACACCATCGAGGGTCGTAAATTTTGTACCATCAGCAAGACGGCTGACGGCTATTTTATGCTCTCGGATGGCTGATGCATCGAAGGCATGCAGCGGTTGACCGCATTCGTGCAGCACGAAATTGGTAATGTCTACAATGTTATTGATCGGCTTTACGCCGATCGCCCGTAAAGACTGTTGCAGCCAATCGGGAGAATCTTTAACGGTCACGCCGCTTACCAGAATTCCACTATAACGTGGGCAGGCATCGGCATTGACAACATGAACGGCAATTGGAGAAGCCATATCAGCTGTTTTGAAAGCCATGAGGTCAGGCATTTTCAAAGCGATGCGGGCGGTATTGCGAGCATTCATGGCAGCTACTAAGTCGCGGGCCACACCAATATGGGAGGCCGCATCGACGCGGTTAGGCGTCAGTCCAACCTCAAACACCACATCCGATTTTAGCTTCAAATATTCAGCAGCGGGAGTGCCTACAGCAGCAGCAGCATCAAGGACCATGATACCGGCATGCGATTCGCCGAGGCCTAATTCATCTTCAGCGCAGAGCATGCCTTCGGAGGCCTCGCCGCGTATTTTTGATTTTTTTATTTCAAAAGATTCCCCATTTGCTGGATACATGGTAGCACCGACAGTAGCAACGAGCACTTTCTGTCCAGCAGCCACATTGGGAGCACCGCAGACAATTTTAAGCAGCTCCGCACCACCAACATTAACGGTTGTTAGCGAAAGTTTATCGGCATTCGGATGACGCTCGCAGGTCATTACCTCACCTACCACGATGCCTTTTAAACCGCCTTGAACCGCTTCAACTACGGTGGTTCCTTCCACTTCAAGTCCACAAGCAGTAAGCACTTCCGCTATTTTTTCTGGAGCTATAGCAGCATCTAGGTAATTCAACAACCAATTGTAGGATATCTTCATGATGGGCCTTTTTTACCATACAAAAGTAAGCAATCCCAACATCATCGAACAAAGACTTATTCAGGTAATCGCATTGGAATTGCATAGCGTTAAAACGCTTCCTAACTTTGCCGAATGGAAAGTAAGAACAAGCTCATTTTCGCCTGGTTGATTGCCGGATGTGTGTTGATCTTTTCAATGGTTATCATCGGAGGCATCACGCGGCTGACGGGATCGGGGCTATCCATAACGGAGTGGAATGTTATTATGGGCACCTTGCCTCCTATGAATGATGTGCAATGGCAAGACACTTTTGTCAAGTACCAATCCTCGCCTCAGTTTCAGAAAGTGAATTTCGACATGGACCTAAGCGGATTCAAAGCCATATTTTTTTGGGAATACCTACACCGCTTGATTGGCCGGATGATTGGCCTGGTATTCATACTTCCTTTCGGTTATTTTTTATTTAAAAAATGGTTCGATAGGCAACTGCTTATTCGTTCCGTTTTAATTTTAGGTCTTGGCGGACTACAAGGATTATTGGGATGGCTTATGGTAAAGAGCGGCTTAGTAGATAATCCGCGGGTAAGTCATTATCGTTTGGCAGCACATCTCCTGACCGCCTTCTTCACGTTCGGATTCACGTTCTGGGTGGCGCTCGACCATTATCAGAAAAGCACGATTAAGACTACCAAAAGCAAGGGCGAAGCACGCATAGCACAATTGGCCTTGTTTTTCTTTGTAGGTGTTGTTTTGCAAATCTTATACGGCGCATTTGTTGCTGGCTTGCATGCTGGACGCATCTATAACACCTGGCCTTTGATGGAAGGATCCTTCATGGCAGAAGCGGTTACAGCGATGGATCCTTTTTGGAAAAACTTCGCAGAAAACTTAGCTGGCGTGCAGTTCATACACAGATGCCTTGCTTATGTTTTAAGTGGGCTTGCTGTCTATCTTTACATACAGGCCCGCAAGACAAAAAACGCACCTGTTCTTCAGGCAAGCCACCTAGTGCTTGGCGTGCTGACGCTTCAAATTATTTTCGGCATCACAACCTTGTTATTGGCCGTACCGGTTTGGTTGGGCGTTCTGCATCAGGCCTTTGCCTTTCTGTTGTTTGGCAGTTCTATTTTTCTGATACACCGCAGTCGCGGAGAATCGGCTTAGTTTATTTCGGCGCTTTTCCTAGCAAGACCAGTGCGATAACTGCATAAACCAAGTTCGGAATCCATACGGCTATACTCACTGGCAAACCGCCATAGAGTGCGAATGTGTTGGATATCTGCATCATAAAAATGTAGGTGAAACTAAGTACGAGTCCGAGCACGATTTGCATGCCTATGCCACCGCGAACTTTACGGCTTGCGAGCGAAACGCCAATGATGGTTAAGATGAAGGTTGCGAACGGATTGGCGTATCGGCCGTATTTCTCTACCTTATAGAAATCGATATTTTCCGACCCACGCGCAGCTTCGCGATCGATGAAGGCATCCAGTTCGCCGCTATCCATCGTCTCGATATTTTCTATCCTTTTAGAAAAATCCTCCGGGCTGAAGGCAAAGGTGGAATCCATCT
This sequence comes from Bacteroidota bacterium, assembly GCA_947448795.1. Classification (GTDB taxonomy): domain Bacteria; phylum Bacteroidota; class Bacteroidia; order AKYH767-A; family JAHEYN01; genus CANFOZ01. The sequence continues at coordinate 61,509 of CANFOZ010000002.1, read as the reverse complement.
TCACTCCTTTTACGAACGTCTCTGTGCTGTCGTGAAAGGTACGGATGCTATAGTTATCCAAGACCCATTGATGCGCAATGCTATCCCAGCCGATACGCTCAGAAGCGAGCTTAAAAACAAGTCGACCTTCAGTAAACTTTTCATACGAAAAGCGATAGCCCATGTTCTGCAGGTTGTTGTAGCTCTCCATGTAAAAGAACTCACCAGGACTAATTTGACGATGGATATTGCGGCCGGAGAAAACGAATTTATTTCGGATATAGATGTTTTCGAATTCGAGGCGCACCTTGTTGGAGTGCGGAATAACCCATCCTTGAAAGTAGAAAGACAGCGAGGCCAGCAAGGTTGCTGAAACGAGGTATGGCATCAGAAATCGACGGAAGCTTACACCGCTACAGAGTATGGCGACGATTTCGGTATCATTAGCAAGTCGAGCTGTGAAGTAGATGACCGCAATAAAAATAAAAAGGGGGGCGAGCAGGCTCGCAAAATAAGGGACGAAATTGAAATAATAATCAAAAACGATAGCTTTTATTGGCGCTTGTTTTTGGATAAAATCCTCGAGCTTTTCGGTGATGTCCCAAACGACCACCACAGACAATATCAGTGCAAGGGAAAAAAAGAATGTCCCCAAGAACTTTTTAATGATGTATTTATCAAGGATTTTCATTTAGAGGCGCTGCGCTAACTGAACTACCATCTTGTCTTTCCAGGGTTTAAAGGTGCCTTCGATGATGTGTTTTCGCGCTTCGCCAACAAGCCATAGATAGAAGGTCAAGTTGTGATGCGTAGCAATCTGGCAGGCGAGCATTTCTTTGGAGATAAAGAGGTGACGAAGATACGCTTTTGAGTATTGTTCATCAACGAAAGAAGGTCCACCAGCATCCATTGGCGAGTGATCGTCTTTCCACTTCTCGTTGCGCATATTGAGGATGCCGTTTCGGGTAAAAAGCATACCGTTTCGAGCATTGCGGGTAGGCATCACACAGTCGAACATATCGATACCGAGTGCGATTGATTCAAGGATATTTACAGGCGTACCGACACCCATAAGGTAGCGCGGTTTTTCCCAAGGTAAGAAAGCACACACCTCTTCGGTCATGCCATACATCATATCGGCGGGTTCACCAACGGAAAGGCCACCGATGGCGTTTCCGAAGCGATTTTGCGAAGCGACAAATTCAGCCGAGCGCTGACGCAGATCTTTATAAACGCTACCCTGAATGATTGGAAAAAGCGCCTGTGTATGACTGTACATTCCTTCCGTAGCATCAAAGCGTTCGATGCATCGTTTGAGCCAACGATGCGTGAGGTCCATGGATCGGCGCGCATAGTTGTATTCGCAAGGATAAGGAGTACATTCGTCGAAGGCCATGATTATATCGGCACCTATTTTGCGCTGTATATCCATGATTGACTCGGGGGTGAAGAACTGCTTGGATCCATCGATATGGGATCGAAAGGCAACACCTTCCTCGTTGATTTTACGATTGTCGGATAGGGAGTAAACCTGGTAGCCTCCGCTGTCGGTTAGTATAGGGCCATCCCAGCTGATGAAACGATGGAGACCACCGGCATTTTGCAGGATATCCATACCCGGCCGCAAAAACAGATGGTAGGTATTACCGAGGATTATCTGCGCTTTGATGTCTTCGCGGAGCTCTCTTTGATGCACGCTTTTTACTGTGCCGGCGGTACCCACAGGCATAAAGATCGGCGTTTGAATAGTGCCGTGATCGGTTTGCAGTTCGCCGGCACGGGCTTTGCTTTGAGGGTCGGTTGCTTGAAGCGAAAAATGCATGGTTTATATTAACGCAGTGGTGTGAAAAACTTGTCAAAGGTAAGGGATTGCGTGGGATTACATCCTCTACTTTTGTTATGACTCCCGAAAACCCGCGGAGGAATAGCGCATTTGTAACAAATCAACGCCCCAGCACCACGTGACCCAATTACTCGAATTCAACAACATCTTTCAACTTCCGCTGCTTTGCCTTTATCTTCTTGCCTTTATCATCCTGCTTGCTTATTATTTTAAAAGCTTCAGCAAGTTGGCCTTTGCAAAACTCAAAGCAAGCGAGGGTGGTACGCCGTCCGTTTCAGTAATTATCAGTGCACGCAATGAGGCACTCAATCTGTCGAAAAACTTACAACATGTGCTGGAGCAAGACTATCCAGATTTTCAAGTCGTTGTAGTTAACGACTGCTCGTGGGACGAATCGGAGCAAGTGTTAGACGCACTTGAGCAGAAGTACAAACACTTGAAGGTAGTGACCATTCAATTTCAAGAAAAATACATTCACGGCAAGAAGTTCGCATTAACTTTAGGAATAAAAGCAGCAGCACACGACACGTTACTTTTTACTGATGCAGACTGTGTGCCAAACAGCAAAAACTGGCTGCGTAGCATGGTTGGAAACTTCACCGAAAGCAAACACTTGATTTTGGGTTACGGTGCTTATGAGAAGAGGCAGGGCATCCTTAATAAGCTGATTCGTTTCGACACTTTTCAGTCGGCCTTGCAATATCTGTCATACGCCATGAACGGCAATGCGTATATGGGAGTTGGCCGCAACCTTGGCTATCACCGTTCGCTCTTTTTTAACAACAAAGGTTTTGCTAACCACCAGCATATTCTTTCTGGCGACGACGATCTTTTCGTTAACGAAACAACGACACGATCGAATACTAGTGTTGAGGTGCATCCGGATGCCTTTACCATCTCTAAGCCCAAAGAAACTTTTGGAGAGTGGTCTACACAGAAGACACGACACATGTCGACATCCAAGCATTATCCCACCAAACACCAATTCACGCTAGGTTTGTTTTGGGCTGCACAGGTTCTCTTTATCCTGAGTTTGATTGGTTTGCTTGTTTTGCAATTTGATTGGCGCGTTGTGCTTGGCATCTTTGCTATAAAGATTGGTGCTCAATACCTTATTTATGGCAAGGCCATGCAGAAACTAAAGGAGCAAGATCTGATTTGGATGCTGCCTTTTTTGGATTTGACAATGATGGCTATTTCTCCGATATTTGCTATACAAGGCTTACTTTATAAAGACCACAAATGGAAATAAACGACAACCTCTCAGCAAAAGGCAAGATTGATTTTAATCTTGTTAAAGCGGCGGTGGAAGAGCGCGATGAGAAGGCCTTTGCTGAATTGATGCATCGCTATCGCGACTCGATTTATTTCATGCTTTTAAAGATGGTTAACAACCGCGACGACGCGGAGGATTTAACCATGGAAGCCTTTGGTAAGGCCTTTCGGAATCTTTCCCAATACACACCCGATTATGCGTTCAGTACTTGGTTGTTTCGTATTGCAACAAACAATTGCATCGACTTCATTCGCAAGAAGAAGAAGATGACCTTCTCGATTGACAAAGGTTTTGAGAATGACGAAGGGGAAGAAATGGCGATGAATATCAAGGCCGATGTGCTTGATCCGGAGGAGAAGATGATTCGGGAGCAGAAGAATGAGATCATGCGAAACCTAGTCGAAAAATTACCCCCTCGCTACAAGCAATTGGTGGAACTTCGCTATTTCAAGGAATATTCTTACGAGGAGATATCGGTGACATTAAAACTACCCTTAGGCACAGTTAAAGCACAGCTTTGGCGGGCACGCGAGTTCCTCTTCGACTTCGTTAAAAACGCCAAGGAAAATATCTAATTTTTTTCCTTTAACGCCTAAAAATTGCACCATTCAAGAACAAAAAAAATACAAGCCCATGCGATTGGAGGATGAGATAAAGCAGATTAGGCCATTTAATAATGAATTTCTAAAACTCTTTGTAAACATTGCCTTTACAAGCAGTTGGCTGAATACCGTTTTAGCAAATGGACTAAAGTCGTATGGACTTACGCCTCAGCAATTCAATGTGTTAAAAATTCTCAAGGGGCACTTTCCAGAAAGTCACAACAACCAAGCAATCACCAAGCGCATGCTTGATCGATCGTCGAACGCAACACGCATCGTTGATAAACTGATAAGCAAAAAACTAGCAGCTAGAGTTGAAGACAAGTCCGATCGGCGTTCCGTAAAAATCAGTATCACAAAGGCCGGACTAGAACTGATAGAAGAAATCGAAAAAGAAGATTTCTACACCAAGGATCTGATCCGCAATCTGGACGAAAAAAAAGCCAAGCAAATGAATGCCTGGCTTGACGAGATTCGCGGGTAATAGCGAAGCTTCTTTTTTTAATCTGCAAACAAGACCGTTTTTGCATATTGAGAAGTCTTTGCAAGGCTTGTTAAGCGGCAACATTCCTGTTTTTTATCATTATATAAGTATGTTGGTCGTTTTTTCACGATCCGTAACGGCTTTTTTTGTAGCTTTACATCCCTTTGAAAAAACATGCTTAAGGCCACTATACTTATGAAAAAAGACAACCTGAAACAAGACGCACTAGACTACCATTCACAGGGCAGACCTGGCAAAATTGAAATTATACCTACTAAACCATACAGTTCGCAACGCGACCTCTCTTTAGCCTATTCGCCCGGTGTGGCAGAACCTTGCCTTAAGATTGCGGAAAATGTGGACGATGTATACAAATACACTGCGAAGGGCAACCTCGTGGCTGTTATTTCCAATGGCACAGCGGTGTTGGGCTTGGGTAACATTGGGCCAGAGGCCTCTAAGCCGGTTATGGAAGGCAAAGGCCTTTTGTTCAAAATCTTCGCCGACATCGACTCCATGGATATAGAGATTAACCAAACGGACATCGACGATTTTGTGAAGACGGTGCAAGCCATCTCCCCTACTTTTGGCGGTATCAACCTTGAAGACATCAAGGCACCGGAGTGTTTCGAAATTGAGAAACGCTTGAAAGCCAGCTTGGACATTCCTGTCATGCACGATGATCAACACGGAACGGCTATTATCTCGAGCGCCGCGCTGATCAATGCATTGGAAGTAGCGGGCAAGAAAATCGACAAAGTAAAGATTGTTATCAATGGCGCTGGCGCATCGGCGATTTCCTGTGCAAAGTTGTATGTGAAGTTGGGCGCAAAGCTCGACAACCTGATTATGCTTGACAGCAAAGGTCCTATTACAAAAGACCGAACGGGTTTGGACGATAACAAACAGATGTTTGCATCGAATACCAAAGTCACAACACTTGCAGAAGCCATGGCTGGTGCGGATGTATTCTTAGGCCTTTCTAAAGGCAATGTGGTATCGCAGGACATGGTGCGGAGCATGGCAAAGAATCCGGTCGTTTTCGCGTTAGCTAATCCCGACCCCGAGATTCGTTATGAAGACGCTATCTCCTGTCGACCAGATGTTATCTTAGCAACAGGCCGAAGCGACTATCCTAACCAAGTGAACAATGTTTTAGGCTTTCCGTTCATCTTCCGTGGAGCCCTCGATGTTAGGGCGCGTCAGATCAATGAGGAGATGAAGCTAGCGGCGGTTTATGCCTTGGCCAACTTAGCCAAAGAAACCGTTCCGGAGATGGTTAACCTTGCCTACAACAAGAAGAACATTGTATTCGGCAAAGACTATATCATTCCTAAACCATTAGATCCACGCTTGATATACACCGTGGCTCCAGCCGTTGCAAAGGCTGCAATGGAATCCGGAGTGGCACGCGTGCCAATTACTGATTGGGATAAATACAACAACGACCTGATGGGGCGCTTAGGCTTGGATGACAAGTTAATTCGTTCCATCACGTCCAAAGCCAAGCAGCATCCAAAGCGTGTGGTGTTTGCTGAAGCCGACAACTACAAGATTCTAAAAGCAGCACAGTTGGTTCGTGACGAAGGTATTGCCTTTCCTATATTGCTTGGCAATGCCGAAAAGATCCGGGCCTTGATGGCAGAAAACAAGCTCGATCTTGGCGACACCCCGATCATTGATCCGCGCAAAGAAGAGCAGAAACGCATGGCCTTTGGCGACTTGTTTTTTGAAAAAAGAAAACGCAGAGGTTTCAATATTTATGAAGCACGCAAGGTGATGATGGAGCGCAACCATTTTGGCGCTATGATGGTAGAGACAGGCGAAGCCGATGCTTTAATTTCGGGCTTGACGCGCAAATATCCAGACACGATTCGACCTGCCTTGCAGATCATTGGCGTTCAGGAAGGTGTGCGGAAGGTAGCTGGCATGTATATCATGATCACGAAAAAAGGGCCTATATTCTTTGCCGACACAACCATCAATGCAAACCCAACTGCCAACGATTTAGTTGACATTGCATTGCTTGTATCCACTGCGCTCACGCAAATGAACTTCAAGCCGAGGATCGCCATGCTCTCCTACTCTAACTATGGCTCGGTCGATCAACCATCAACTATCGCTGTGCGCGAAGCAGTGCGTATTCTCAATGAGAAGCATCCAGAAATCATTGTTGACGGAGAGATGCAAGCCAACTTTGCATTGAATCCACAGATGCTACGAGACAATTTTCCATTCTCCCCATTAGCAACCGAAGGCGCTAATACGCTCATCTTTCCAAATTTGGAAGCCGGAAATATTGCCTACAAACTCCTCCAAGAGATTGGCGGAGCTGAAGCAATCGGACCGGTTTTATTGGGCATGAAAAAGCCAGTACATATTCTCCAATTGGGCAGCTCGGTTCGAGAAATCGTGAACATGATTACCATCGCGGTGGTAGATGCGCAATCTAGAACAAACTCCTAAAATTACAAGATAGCATGTACCATCATTTACAAGGACGCCTCGTAGAAAAAACACCGACCTATGCGGTGATTGACTGTGGTGGCGTTGGTTATCAGGTCAACATCTCTCTTCATACCTTTGCAAAATTAGGTTCGAACGAACAATGTAAGCTGCTTGTTCACCTGTCGGTAAAAGAGGATTCATTATCCCTCTTCGGCTTTGCTGACGAAGACGAGCGACGCCTTTTTCGTCAGTTAATATCCGTTTCTGGTATCGGGGAAAATACAGCAAGAATGATGCTCTCCTCCTTGTCGCCAGCCGAGATACAACAAGCCATCTTAAGCAGTAATATTCCTGTTTTACAAAGCATCAAAGGCATTGGTAACAAGACTGCACAACGCCTCGTACTTGATCTAAAAGACAAAATAAGCAAAAGCGATTCCATCATCACACCGATGTTAGATGGCTTTACGATGGTTGATCATCAACTGAAAGACCAAGCGATGGCAGCACTGCTCACTTTAGGTTTTGGGAAGCCTGCCGTTGAGAAAGTGTTAAACAGCATTCTAAGAGCAAGCAAAGAGATGCCAACCCTCGAGGTATTAATAAAGATGGCGCTAAATCAACTTTAATTTACACACAAAACTGATTATCAAGTCTTTATGGAGTTTTATACGATTTGGAAAGAAATTTCGTTTTAATACTCTTGTTGAATAAGAACGACACAAGAATCTGTGGGAAAGGCCTCCTTGAGTGCCTTTTCCTTATTTAATACCTGCACGAAACAATACCCTTAGAAGGCTCCGCGCTGTGACGAAAAAGGTTTTCAATACATCCTTTAAAGCAAAGAATACACTGCTGTTCTGCTTACTGGCTATGGGTTTTACCATGGCTTGGATGTCGAGTCCTGCGCTTATCTCGCCCTTTAAAAACGCGCTGCTTAGCCCTATGCTAAAAGCAGACAGCGATAGCGTAATTCACTTGCGCTATCCATTTGAAGACCATATCCTCGAAGACGAGAATGGGACAAGCAGCAGTCCGCTCTTTTTGCATGACCCTTCGAATGTAATCAAGACGGTGGAATACAATCCGGATGAGAATCAATACGACATCAACGAAGGCATCGGGCGCATGTTTTACCGTAACCCAAGCTATTTAACATTTGATGAGTTTGTGGATGGCGAGTTCAGAAAATCGCAGATTAATTATTTCAAGCAGCGATCAGAGGAAGAGAATGTGGTAAAAAAGAATGCGCTCATTCCGGTGTTGCATGTAAACAATGAAGTGTTCGACCTCATTTTTGGAGGAAACACCGTAGATATTAAGCCCAACGGTTCAGCCGAGCTTTTGTTCGGCCTGCGTCGCAGCACCAATGAAAACCCATCGCTTCCGGTTCGTTCGCAGAAGCCACCGCCGCAATTCGATTTTAATCAGAAGATTCAGATGAATGTGATTGGAAACATCGGCGATAAGATGAAGATCACAACATCGTACAATACAGAGTCGCAGTTCGACTTCGAGAATCAGATGAAGATTGAGTACACCGGTTACGAGGACGAGATCATCAAAAAGATTGAAATGGGCAATGTCAGTCTGCCGCTTACTAGTAGTTTGATTACCGGCAGCCAGAGTTTATTTGGTATTAAAACAGCGCTTCAATTTGGGCGACTGAAGATGACGAGTATTTACTCGCAGCAAAAGGGCAAGAAACAGACGGTGGAATCACAAGGCGGTGCGCAAACTTCATTCTATGAAGTAAAAGCGGATCAGTATGAGGCCAACAAACACTTTTTTCTCGCACAGTATTTCAAGGATAATTACGATAAATTTCTCTCCGAGCTACCGGAAGTAAAATCACCGGTTAACATTAGCCGAGTGGAGGTTTGGGTAACACGGAAGCAAGGCAATGTAGATAACATCCGAAACATTGCAGCGATCTTAGATTTAGGCGAGCGCACGGTTTACAATACCGGTGTTACTTTCGGCTCTGTTTCGGTTGGACCTGACACATTGAATGTACCCTACCCATCGAACTATTCGAACAACATCTACCGCAATGTATCGCAAAGCGCAGGAATAAGGGACATCAATAGTGTAAAGCCTATTTTAGATGCCTATGGCTTTGTGGGCACGCAGGATTATGAAAAACTTGAGGCACGCTTGCTAGCAAGTTCAGAGTACACAGTTAATTCAAGACTTGGATACATCTCCCTCAACCAAACATTGAACCCGAATGAGGTGCTTGCTGTTTCTTTTGAATACACCATTGGAGGTAATACCTACCGCGTTGGTGAGTTCTCAAACGGCGGCATTGCGGCACCAAGTGCTTTGTTGGTAAAACTTTTAAAAGGGACCGTTTTTACCACCAAGCTACCGACTTGGGATTTAATGATGAAAAACATATACAGCATTGGGGCTTTTCAAATAAACCGCGAAGACTTCAAGCTGAATATTATGTATGACAATGCAGCATCAGGCATCCCTGTAAATTATTTGCCTGCTGGAGGCAATGAGCCAAAGGTTAACGGAGTGAATCTTTTAAAAGTATTAAACTTAGACAAAACGAATGCGCAAAACGATCCGCAGCCAAACGGTGAGTTTGACTTCATGGAAGGGCTGACGATCAATGCAGACAAAGGCCGTATTATCTTCCCTGTTCGTGAACCTTTTGGTTCTTTTCTCCGTTCGAAATTTCTAGATCAAGCAACAGCCAACCAGTATGCCTTTGATTTTCTTTACGACTCCACAAAAACAAGAGCGCAGCAAGACCTTGAGCACAACCGCTATTCGTTGAAAGGAAGCTATAAATCGACCAGTGGTTCAGAGATCAACCTCAATGCATTCAACATTCCACAAGGATCAGTTACGGTAACTGCGGGAGGTGTAAAGCTGGTTGAGAATGCCGACTACACCGTGGATTATAACTTAGGAAAGGTAAAGATCATCAATGCTGCTTACCTCAATTCGAATACACCAATCAAGTGCGAACTGGAGAGCAATTCGGCTTTCAGCTTTCAAACAAAAACTCTTTTTGGCACCCGCTTAGACTATTATATAAACAAAGATTTTTCGCTTGGAGGAACCTTGTTGCACTTAAGTGAGCGACCGATTACACAAAAGGTGAGCATCGGTGATGAATCTATTTCGAACACCATCTGGGGTGTCGATGGAACCTATAAAACAGACTCTCGCTTGCTCACTCGAATTATTGACAAGCTACCTCTGTATGATACAAAAGAGGTATCAACCATTACCCTTGCAGGTGAATATGCGCGCTTGCAACCGGGCCACTCTCGTCAGATAGATAACAAGACTGGAGGAACAGCTTACATTGATGACTTTGAAGGCACCAAATCAACCATTGATATCAAGTCGCCGAGCCTGTGGACCTTGGCTAGCGTTCCGCAATTTCAACCCACTCTTTTCAGAGAAGCGCAATACACGAATGACCTACGCACTGGATTCAATAGAGCGCGCTTGGGTTGGTTCGTGATTGATCCTTTCTTCTTTGAATCAAAGGCACCAGACAACATCAAAAACAACCCCGACGAGTTGTCTTATCATTACTCAAGACAAGTTTTAGAGACTGAAATATTTCCAAACAAAGAGAATGCAAACAATCAGCAATCGGTTAATCTCTCGGTGCTCAACTTAGCGTATTATCCTTCTGAGCGAGGCCCTTACAACTTCGATAAAGCAGCGAGTGATGTTTCGATGGGCTCGTTAAATGGCATTTTAAACAATCCCGAAACAAGATGGGGCGGCATGATGCGTAAATTGGAGACCACCGACTTTGAGGCCACGAATGTGGAGTTCATCGAATTTTGGATGATGGATCCGTTTATATACAACCCAACCTCATCGGGAGGCGACCTGTATTTCAACCTTGGAAACATCTCTGAAGATATTTTAAAAGACGGCATCAAGAATTTCGAGAATGGGCTCCCGATTGCTGAAAATCCTATACCAACAACCACAGCTGCATTCAGTGATTCCATCAGTGTATGGGGTCGAATTCCATTGCAGCAATCGGTTGTGAATGCATTCGACAACAACCCAGCAAGCCGCCCCTTTCAAGATGTGGGTTTGGATGGAATAGACAATGCACACGAACAAGTTTTTTTCAATGACTATATTGGCTACGACCCAGGAGCAGCGAACGATCCAGCAGCCGATGACTACCACCATTTCAGAGGCACTGATTATGATAACGAGGGCTTAAGCATTCTGCAACGGTATAAACGATACAATGGCTTAGAGGGCAACTCGGTTACAACGGAGCGCTCACCAGAAGCCTATCCTACCTCATCCACCACCCTTCCCGACATGGAAGACATCAATAAGGATGGCATGTTTAGCGAAAACGAGGGCTACTACCAATACAAGGTATCTATCAAGCCAGGAGCCATGCAAAATGTTGGCGAGAACTTCATCACAGATAAATTAGTTACGCCACCGATTAGCTTGCCGAATGGTAAAAAAGAAAGTGTTACCTGGTATCAATTCAAGATTCCAATTAACACTCCGAAATCTGAAAAAGTGGGAAGTATCGAAGATTTCCATTCGGTTAATTTTATTAGGATGTTCATGCGCGGCTTTAGCGACTCGTTAGTTTGTCGTTTTGGTAAGCTGCAACTGGTTCGCAGCGATTGGCGTCGCTTTCCAAACGATGTGGGTGAAAAAGGAGCCTATGTGCCAATCGATAACGACAAGACAGTTTTCGATGTAACAACTGTAAGTATTGAGGAAAATGGCAACAGAGAACCAATCAAATATGTATTGCCACCAGGCATTTTGCGGCAGCGCAACGCCTATTCGACAAACAACAATCAGTTAAATGAGCAGTCGCTGGTTTTACAAGCATGTGGTTTAGCCGATGGCAGCGGTCGTGCAGCCTATAAAAACATCAGCTTTGATATTCGCAATTACAAAAAAATAAGAATGTATGTCCATGCTGAAGCCGGCAGTGGTACAGACGCTTTGAAGAAAGGTGATTTAAAAGCTTTTATTCGTTTAGGAAACGATTTTGAAAATAACTATTACGAATATGAGATCAATCTCACCCCAACAAACTGGGGTGCTTCGTCTGATGTGGAAATTTGGCCAGACGCCAACACCATGCTTATCGACTTGGAAAAGTTGTACAATGCAAAACTTGATCGCAATGCATTGAATTGGGCAATCAACAAACCCTATTCAGTGATGGATGGCGAAAACCGCATCACCGTTGTTGGGTCACCGCGATTGAATGAGCTTCACACCATCATGTTGGGTATTCGCAACCCGTATCGCTATACAAGCGATTCAGACGACGGATTACCGAAGTGCGCTGAGGTATGGTTTGATGAGTTGCGCGTTACAGATTTCGATGATAAGGGGGGTTGGGCAGCTAATGCTAGACTCAGCGCAAAGCTTGCCGACTTAGGAAATGTCAATGTGTCTGGCATTCATAAAAGTGCCAATTGGGGTTCACTCGAACAAAAACTGAATGAGCGAAGTAAGAATACCGAAACCTCCTACGATGCTTCTGGAACAACCGAGTTAGGCAAGTTTCTGCCTGAAAAATCCAAGCTTAAAATCCCGGTATATATGGGGTACGCCGAAGTTTGGAAAAGGCCGAAGTTTGACCCCTACGATCCAGATGTTCCTTTGCAAAATGAGCTTGACCACTACAAGACAACAAATCAAGATGCCAGGAGAAAAGAGATTATTCACCAGTCGGAAGATTATACTGTTCGACGCAGTTTGAACTTCACGAATGTCAAGAAAGAGAAAGGCGCTGGTAAGAAATCCCATTTTTACGATGTAGAGAATGTGTCTTTGAACTATGCTTACACCGATTTGTATAACCGAAGTGAAAGCATACAATACAAATACCAAAAGACGCATCGAGGAGGCATCGCCTATGTTTTTGGCAACACCCCAAAAAATGTGGCGCCCTTTGCTAAATCGAAGGCCTTAAAGTCGAATTGGTTCAAGCTGATTAAAGATTTCAACTTTCAGTATAGTCCATCAAGCGTAGCCTTCCGCACCGACCTCGACCGACAATACAACGAGATGTTGCTTCGCAACACAACGGGTTCTCCTTTTGGCATGGACACGAACTTTAACAAATCGTTTTCGATGTCGAGAAACTACGATGTGAAGTACGATATGACCAAATCGCTGAAGTTTGATTTTCAAGCCAATAACTCTTCACGCGTGGATGAGGGTGCCGGTCGAATCAATCGGAAGGATCAAGATTATCAGCAGGCTATGGATACGATAAAAAACAATCTGTTCGGTATAGATGCACCACTTGGAGGCAGAACAACGGATTATCACCATACTGGCAATGTAAATTACACCATCCCAATAAACAAGATTCCGATACTCGATTGGATAACGCCAACCTCGCGCTATGGATACGATTATCATTGGGTTACCGCTCCCTATAAGAGAGACTCGTTGACCTACAAGATGCGGCCAGACACAGCGCTTGGAAATACCATTACAAATTCCAAGAATATTCAGCTTTCGGCAAATTTAAACTTCACAAATTTTTATAACAAGGTGAATTATTTCAAGCGCGTAAACCAGATGAAGCCCGGACAAGTTTTCCCAAAACGCTTGAAGCCAATAAAAACGCACGAAGATTCATTACGCGCCAAACAAGACTCCCTTTTCCATGCTTCGGCAATAGGACAAGTTTTACATGTTGGAACCAAATTTTTATTGGCTGTAAAAACAGGCAGCTTAAGTTTCACATCAACGGATGGCACCATCTTACCCGGTTATCTTCAGCGAACGCAATTCATGGGTATGGATGATCGTTTCGAAGGACCAACAACAGGATTCATATTTGGGAGCCAAAAAGATATTCGCATGAAGGCCGGTGATAAAAACTGGATCACACACGACACCTTGCTTAATTTGCCTTACACAAAAACCCATATGGATAATATCATGGGCAAGGTGAATATCGAACCACTGCCTGGATTTAAAATTGATTTGAATGTTACGCGTAACTACACCTTAAACCACAGCGAGTATTTTCATTACTATTCCGACTCCACTGGGACGAGTGGATACAAAGGTTTCAGTCCTACAGAGACCGGTAATTTCAGTATGTCATACTTCTCGTTGAATACCGCGTTTGAAAAGCAGTCGAAGCCCGATTACACCTCTGCCGCATTTGAAAATTTCAAAGCCTATCGAACCATCATCTCCGAACGCTTGTCAAGCGAAAATCCAAATGCTAGTCAAATGCGCGACACAGCTGGTTATTACAAAGGCTATGGAAGCACCTCCCAAGAGGTTCTTATTCCTGCTTTCTTAGCCGCGTATGGCAGCAACCACAGCCCAGAGAACGAGTCCTTGGCCAATGGCAGTAGCAAACATGCCAAACATAGCCTTTTCGCGGCGATTCCAATTCCCAACTGGCGTATCAGCTACGATGGTTTATCGAAATTGGAAGCCACTAAAAAATACTTTAACACCGTCACCATCAGCCACGGCTATCGATCGACCTACAACATCAATAACTTTACAACCTCTACCCTCTTCATCGAGGATATAAACGGCCATTCACTTGCGGTTAACGATACCGGTGACTTTCGCTCCCGTTTTGAAATCGGCCAAATTAGTATTGCCGAGCAATTTAGTCCTTTGTTAGGCATCGATATGAATTGGAAGAGTGGTTTTACGAATAAATTAGAATACAAACGCGACCGCAACATTTCGCTGAACCTCGCCAACACCAATGTCAATGAAACCAGAGGCGCTGAATATGTGTTGGGAATGGGCTATAAATTGAAGAATTACAAAATCCCATTCAAGATCAATGCCCAGACGGTACGCCTAAAAAACGACCTGATTTTCAAGACCGACTTCTCGTATCGGCGCAGCTTGACAATCTCTAGAGCATTGGTGCAGGAGACCGTACAACCCACTGGTGGCATGCGCACAAAGAAAATTAGCACCTCCATCGAATACATGGTGAATGAACGCTTTAATCTGAAACTCTTTCACGAATGGTCGCGCAACATACCAGAGATTTCCACCAGCTTTAAAACCACCAACTGGAACGCTGGCTTCAGTATCCGCTTCACCTTGTCGTGATAATGTAGTTACTGCCTCCTGATTGAGAAATTAAACCTAAATTTGTAAAAAATACAACATCATGAATTTCCCAGACAATTTACTCTACACCAAGGATCACGAATGGATAAGCATCGAAGGCGATACAGGAACTATCGGAATCACTGATTTCGCACAAGGCGAATTGGGCGATATCGTTTTTGTGGATATCCCTACTAAAGGCAAAACACTGAGCGCTGAAGCCATTTTCGGCACCGTTGAAGCGGTAAAAACCGTGTCCGACCTCTTTCTACCTGTTGCAGGCACCGTACTGGAAGTTAATGCAGGCCTAGAAAAAAGCCCTGAGTCAGTAAACAAAGATCCGTATGGAGCAGGTTGGATGGTGAAAGTAAAACTCACCGACCCATCAAACCATACCGGACTTATTAGTGCCGCCGAATACAAGCAGCTGATTGGTGTTTAACCAGTCAGCTTTTTCAACACACCACGAAGTATGTTTTTCAGGCACACCTTTCTTGCTATCGTTTGGGGCTTGCTGATTCTGCTGCTGAGCGCTTTGCCCGGCCAAGAATTTCCGGACATGAGCTTTTGGAGTCTGCTTAGTTTCGACAAAGTTGTACATGCGTTCTTTTATGCCGTGCTTGTTGAATTGATGATTGTTGGTTTCATCAAACAATATACATTTAGACGATTGCGCTTTAGCGCTGTCACTGTTTCCATGGTGTTTGGTATATTTTATGGTGGCGTCATCGAATTCCTTCAAGCTACCGTATTCACTGGGCGACAAGGCGATGTAATGGATTGGATTGCCGATACCATCGGCTGCCTCATTGGTATGCTTGTTTTTTATGCCATTTACGGCAGGAATATCATCGCCAATAAAAACTAATTTTCTTTTCTAATTTTCTTAGCAGAGCCAGTAAATCGATGCTCAACAGAGGACGTGTAATTTACCGTTGTCCTATTTAAGCACTGATTTTTTATGTAAGTTTGTTTAACTAAAAAAACAATGGACAAGCATACAAAAACGCCTTACGAAGACCTGACCTGCGTAACCGTAGATCAGGTTGGTGTTGAGGAGCGGGTATCGCGACTCACAAAACGAAGCATCAAGAAAGAGAGCAAAGTTTGGGCATTGAAAATGGCGCTCAGCATGTGCGACCTTACCACTTTAGAAGGCAAAGACAGTCCAGGTAAGATCAGACAATTGTGCAACAAAGCCATTCGTCCGCACGAAGATCTTGACATCCCTTCAGTTGCTGCAGTATGTGTTTACCCGAGTCTTGTGCGACTTACCAAATCGCATTTAAAAGGCACCAAAATCCAAGTGGCTTCGGTTGCAACGGCATTTCCTAGCGGACAATCGAATCGAGCCATCAAGCTTGCCGAAACACACTGGGCAGTGGAAGAAGGTGCCGATGAAATCGACATGGTTATTTCGCGCGGACATTTTCTAGCGGGTGAATACGCCTATGTGCACGACGAAATTGCAGCTGTCAAAGAAGCATGCGGCAAGGCCCACTTAAAAGTTATTTTGGAGACCGGCGAATTATCGTCCCTTGATCAAGTTCGCAAAGCGAGCGAATTGGCTATCCGCGCTGGAGCTGACTTTATTAAAACCTCGACAGGCAAAGTACAACCAGCTGCCACCCTGCCGGTAACCTTGGTTATGCTAGAAACTATTCGCGACCATTTTTACGCAACAGGCAAACGCATCGGCATGAAGCCGGCGGGAGGCATCAGTACTGCAAAGAACGCACTGCAATACTTAGTTATGGTGAACGAAACACTAGGTAGTGATTGGCTTTCTCCATCGCTTTTCCGTTTTGGTGCGAGTTCCTTGGCAAACGATTTATTGATGCAACTTATCAAAGAAAAAACTGGACGATACCAGAGCATAGACTATTTCTCAAAAGATTAGATCCCTAATCAAAGGCATGAAAAAAGATAAAAAAGAACACGCGTTGAATTTCGAAACGCCCTTCCAGTACGCACCTGCGCCTGAAAGCACAGCACCCGTAAAGCTGAAAGAACGCTATGCGCTTTTCATCGATGGCAAGTTTCAAGCACCAAGCAAAGGCATTTATCTGCCTAGTATTAATCCGGCGACGGAGGAAACATTAGCGCTTGTTGCGGTGGCTGACGAGTCGGATGTAAACAAGGCAGTAAAAGCTGCAGCCAACGCATACAAAGGTGTTTGGGGTAAATTGCCCGGTAAAGAGCGGGCAAAATACATCTACCGTATCGCACGCATTTTGCAAGAGCGAGCCCGCGAATTCGCCATCTTAGAAACCATGAACGGCGGCAAACCGATACGCGAATCAAGAGACATCGATATTCCTTTAGCAGCGGCACACTTTTTCTACTATGCTGGCTGGGCCGACAAGCTGGATTATGCCTTTCCGGGCCGCAAGGCGCAAGCTTTAGGCGTTGCAGGGCAAATTATTCCTTGGAACTTTCCTTTGCTAATGGCTGCTTGGAAAATAGCACCTGCTTTAGCAACAGGAAATACGGTTGTTCTCAAACCTGCCGAAACAACACCACTCACCGCTTTGCTTTTGGCTGAGCTTATTCAAGAAGCTGATTTGCCGCCAGGCGTGGTGAACATCATCACAGGAGCTGGAGAAACCGGCGCAGCAATAGTACGCCATCCCTTAGTGAATAAGATTGCTTTCACAGGATCAACCGAAGTAGGCAAGCTTATCCAACGCAGCTTAGCAGGCACCGACAAGCGCTATACCTTAGAGCTCGGTGGTAAAGCGGCTAACATCATCTTTGAAGATGCTGCCCTTGACCAAGCCGTTGAAGGAATCATCAATGCGATTTTCTTCAATCAAGGCCATGTTTGTTGTGCAGGATCGCGGCTGTTCGTGCAGGAAAGCGTTGCTGATCAAGTGATGCGCAAACTGCGTGACCGCATGAGCACCTTACGCATCGGCGATCCTTTGGATAAAAACACCGACATCGGAGCAATTAACTCGAAAGAACAATTGCAAAAAATTCAGGGTTTAGTAAAGAAAGGCATCGCTGAAGGTGGCGACATGTATCAAGCTGACTGCAGCATTCCCAAAAAAGGATTCTGGTTTAAACCTACTTTGTTTACGGGCGTTTCGGCCTCTAGTACGATTGTTAAAGAAGAAATTTTCGGCCCTGTGCTAAGCATTCAAACCTTTCGAACGGCCGACGAGGTAATCGAAAAAGCAAACAACACACCGTATGGTTTATCAGGTGGTGTGTGGACCGACAAAGGATCGAAGATCTTCAAGGTTAGCAAGCAGTTGAAAGCCGGTGTCGTTTGGGCAAACACCTATAATAAGTTCGATCCAACCTCTCCTTTTGGAGGTTATAAAGAGAGCGGTTTAGGCCGTGAAGGTGGCTTGCATGGACTAGCCCCGTATGTGCATTTAGTTTAACATCGCGCCTTACCAATTCAAAAAAAGACATGGCTACAAAAGCAAACCGACTCGAGATTCTCAAAACCTATAAACTTTACATCGATGGTAAATTCCCCCGCAGCGAATCGGGAAGGCACTATCTTGTAAAAAGCAAGAATGGTAATGGCATCGCCAATGCGTGCCTTGCATCGCGAAAGGACCTTCGAGACGCTATCGTAGCCGCTCGCAAAGCGCAGGATGCTTGGGCGGCTCGCAGCGCGTATAACCGGGGCCAGATTTTGTATCGCATTGCGGAGATGCTAGAAGGCAGGAAGGCGCAATTTATGGAAGAGATGATTGCACAAGGATACACCGTAGGCCAAGCAACAAATGAGCTACAAAGCAGCATTGACCGACTGGTGCATTACGCTGGCTGGAGCGATAAATATCAAGCCATTTTCAGCGCAGTGAATCCGGTTGATTCGTCGCATTTCAATTTTTCAGTACCCGAAGCCATGGGCGTTGTTGGTATTCTTTGCGAAGAGAAGAGCGCGTTGATTGGCTTGGTGTCTTTGATTGCGCCAGCGATTGTGGGTGGCAACACCTGTGTTGTTTTAAGTTCCGAAAGCAAGCCCTTGTGCGCAAGCACCTTCGGCGAAGTACTGCATGCTAGTGATGTTCCTGCGGGTGTGGTGAATATCCTCACTGGTTCGCGCGCCGAATTAATAAAGACCTACGCCAGCCACATGGACGTAAACGCCTTGGTATTCGATGCCAGCGGCGAGTCTTTAAAAACGATTCAAAGCGAGGCTGCAGCCAATGTGAAGCGTTGTATTCATTTGATGGACGACTGGAGCCAGGCAAAGTCGCAAAGTCCATATCACATCATGAACACACAAGAAATAAAAACCACGTGGCATCCTATCGGTGTTTAGAAAAACCGAAGCAATCAATTCTTCAACTTCTTAGCGCATAATTTGGAAGCGGTAGGCATCCAATCGAAGAAAGATAAAGAGTAAAATCGTGAAGGACCATAGCGACGAACCTCCGTAGCTAAAAAATGGCAGCGGGATTCCAATTACAGGGGCCAAACCTATCGTCATTCCGATATTCACCATCAAGTGAAAGAACAGGATTGATGCTACACCATATCCATAGATCCGACTGAAGGTTGATCGCTGTCGTTCGGCAAGCATGATGATTCGGATAAAGAGCACCAAGAATAAAATTATAATGGTGAATGTGCCTACAAAACCCCACTCCTCGCCTACTGTACAAAAGATGAAGTCGGTGCTTTGCTCCGGCACAAAATCAAACTTCGTTTGTGTGCCATTTAAAAAGCCTTTGCCAAAAAAACCACCAGAACCAATTGCAATCATACTTTGATTGACGTTGTAGCCAGCCCCTTTCAAATCTGTTTGTTTGCCTAAAAGCACATTGATACGTGTTTTCTGATGGGGTTCCAGAATGTTCTCAAAAGCATAATCTACACTATATACAAAGCCTATCGACAGCATTACACCGACGGCAATGACCAGCATGTTTTTTCGGTTGGTACGCACTAAGATGATGAACAAAATAGCAACGCCCAATATCACGCTTACTAAAATTAGTTTGCTTATTAACAGGGCGAGGATAAAAAGCAAAGCAGTAAAGAACCCGATAAGTAAATAATTACCAGATAAGCCTTCGCGGTAGAGAACGAAGATGAAAGCAGCGAAAACCATTGCCGATCCAGTATCGTTTTGCAACAGGATCAACCCACCCGGAATAGCTAACAGAGCAAAAGAATAAATCTTTGTTTTCAGTCGCTCCATTTTGATATCCAGCGTACTGAGGTATTTCGCAAGCGCCATATTGGTGGCAAACTTGGCAAACTCCGACGGTTGAATACGAAAGCTTCCAATTTGAAACCAAGCTCGCGTATCCTTGATATCAACACCAAACAAGAGCACGGCAATCAATACAAAAATTAACGCTATGTAGGTGGGATAGGCAAACGCAGCATAAAACTTACCATCGATAGCGAGCAGAATAATAGCTAGAAGAAAGGATGTACCAATCCACATAACTTGCTTACCGTAATTCTGGCTGAAGTCGAAAATGCTTTTGTGCTCATCGTTATATACCGCAGCATAGATGCTTATCCAGCCAGCGGTGACCATGAAGAGGTAAAGACAGATTGTAAACCAGTCTACATTTTGAAATATCGTTTTTTCCTCCCTCATCGCTTATTAAAAATCAAAGTATGCGTTGGTCAAGGATGTCCTCAAGCCGAAGTGCAGAATGGTATGTTGAGCCATTCCATTTATATTGTCGCTAGTGATCCTTTCCGTCACACCAGCTTCAAAGTTCAAATTTGTTTTTGGATTAATCACATATTGAACGCGAAAATCCGCATAAATTATTTTTGTTGTTAGTCCCGTTGCCATGAAATAACCATAGTTGTTGGTGCCATCCAAGTCGGGCCGGTCGTAATACGAGCGATATATGTCGCTACCGTAATTCAAATATGTTTTTGAGGTCTTGTCATAAATATCATATCCCTTCATGGCAAACGAACCTCTTCCTTCAAAGAAAAAGGATTTATATCGATAATTCAGAAAAGAAATAGCTTCCCAGAAATTAGCCCCCATCGGATGCGCAAGTGGCTGATTGTAGTGTCCGTAATTCTCTAAGGTGTTATAATGCGAATACATGTATGGACGCACATAATTGAATTCCATCTGCAAGTTTAAGTTCTTGAGTGTGGCAACATTAAAATATTTCAAGCCCAATTGAAAGGCCTGCTTGTTTCCATGCCAACCCTTTCCCGCTCGTACTTCAGACAGTTTGAACTCATCCAACATGATTTGATTGTAGAGCAAAAAACTTTTTGAAATCGAAAGTTTTTGGTTCAAGCCCATCAAGGCATTATCAGAAGAACCCAAAGAAAATTCGACAGGGCGCAGAAAGATTACTGGGTTTAAGTAATTCCAATCATAACCCCGCGATGAGGTCGAATCCTTGGCGCGAAACACTACCGCTTCAAATAATCCCAAGGTATAGTGCTTACCGAACTTCATGCTGAGGTAGTGCATCGCCATGTTCTTTCGATAAAAATCATCGTTATTGAAAGCGTCTTTAGGATGATTGATATCCAAACCTGTAGTATACAAGTTCATGTATTTGATCTTCCCAATACTGGTGGTAATTTTCAAATACGGATAGACGAATGCATTGTCGGATAAGAGCACTGATCTGTACCCATCGCCGATAAAATTCTTTCCGTTTCCAAAATTGAAATTGAAATACTTGGAAGGGGAATAGGAAATTGATCCGGTAGCGTATCCATAATCATAGCCCGATGTTTTAAATTTTTTCCAATACCCTTGACCTGGAACAATTCCATTAGACTTCACATACGCATCGATATAATTAATGAAGGTGGATTGATTTTCATAAAAGGCAGAGGTAATAGCCACCTTCTTACCAATCGTTGCATCTAGTTTAAGACCACGCCCATTAACAATGCCTCGTTCAGCAGCATCTTGGTTGAACTCAAGATCCAGTTGAGGATCTATTGCTAAGGTTAGAATGTCTTGCCGAATATAAATTAAGTTGTCTCTACGCCATATACTATTGCGCCACAAATGCTTGCTCTGTGGCTTGAAATAAAAAGTCGAGGTAATTGAATCCAGCTTAATTTTCTGTGCGAACTCGGCCATTCGATACGGTCGAATATCCGTATGAAAATCAAATGCCGGATCGTTAATCGCAGCATCTATCTTGGTATTTAAATCACGACCAAGCGGATAAAAAAGTTCTTGAGCCGATAAAGAAAATCCAATAAGCAAAAAGCAAAGCGATAGAATTATTCGTTTATTAATGCGCATTTTCATCGCCTTTGAAAATTTTAATAAGCGTTAACAGTATGATTTTAACATCAAACAAGATAGACCAATTCTCGATGTACCAGATATCCCGCTCGATACGACCGCGCATCAGTTCTGGATCGGCTGTTTGTCCACGAAAACCGCTCACCTGAGCAAGTCCGGTGATGCCTGGTTTAACAAAATGACGAACCATAAATCCACTTATAATTTGAGCGTATTTATCGGTGTGCTGGATCATGTGCGGACGAGGTCCAACGACAGACATATTGCCTAATAATACATTCAAAAACTGGGGCATCTCATCTATCGAGCTAGCACGCAAAAACCGACCAATTGGGGTTACACGAGGATCATTAATAGAGGCCTGAGCATTCGAAACAAAATCGGCACGCATGGAGCGAAACTTGAAACAGCGAAAAGGTTTTTTATTAATACCGGTACGCCATTGAACAAAAAACACAGGCCCCTTTGAGGATAGCTTAATAAGCAAGGCAACCAATGGGAACAGCCATGGAAAAAAAAGCACGATGATCAGCAAGGAAAAAAAGATATCAAAAATGCGCTTAAGAAACCGATTTAACGGATTCTCGAGGGGCTCCTTTCGCGGAGTTAACACAGGTATATAGTCGTAGAAATTTATTTCTAATCGCTTCCCCATGAAACCTCTAAAATCTGGCAGTAACTTGAAGCGAATAAGGTTATCATCACAAAATTGCATCAAGCGCTTGATGCTTTCTGGCTTGACATCGGACATGGAACAGTATATTTCATCAATATCATTTTCCAAACAGAACTGCTCTGCTTCTTTAATAGATAATGCTTCTGCTGTTTTTTTATTCAGCACATTCTGTTCACCATGTTCACGAAAAAAGCCCAAGAATCGGTACCCGTGCTCAGGGTGTCTGCTAAAGAAATCGAAACCTTCCAAGGCCACGGGACCAGTACCTATAATGATTATGTTGCGGAAGTTCAAACCCATTTTACGAATAAACTTCAAGGAGTAGATAAACCCAATACGCCAGGAAAACACAAGCACTACGAATGCCGCGTATTTGATGGAATACAAACGATAGGACAAGATCTTCTCTTTAAAAATCACGATGAAAGCGAAACAGAGCAGCAGGTGCAACAACTGGGTGCGAATGAGCATCACGAGGGCCTTTTCAATACGCATCACCCGAAACATGTCGTAGGTGCTATTGATGGAGGCCGCTACACCCCAAAAAAGATTGATGTAAACAAACTGTTTCAGGTAATGCGAAGAGAACGATACCGTTAAATCGTTGTACCAGATACTGTTCACCAAATAGAAAGCGAAATTGAGGAGAAACAAATCTCCAACGATATTGGCGGTCCGGAAAAAACGAGAATAACGTGGTGCCATGATATGCGAAGAGAATGCTTTTACTTTCTCTTTATTTGTTCTGCAAAGTTAACATTTTGGAATCAACAAGAAAACGGAAACGCGCCTAAGAAGCCGTAAACAAAAGCATTCAATCTGCTATAGCTTCTATCTTATCGTATCAAAGAATTGGCTTCATGGCTAAGCCTTGGCGCTTTATAAGTTCGATTATTGACGGCAGCACTTCTTGAAGTAATGGGAAGCAACGCTCACTATCATGAAAAACCAACAAGGAACCTGGCTCAATGCGCTTTTCAACACGTTGCATACACTGCATTGGCGTTATGCTTGATTCAAAATCACGACTTAAAACATCCCACATAACAATGCGGTACGTTTTGCGTAATTCCCAGTATTGCCGCAAACCAAGTTTGCCATATGGTGGACGAAAAAGATTAGAGTCGACACAAGTACGACACTTGTTAACTTCATGAAGGTAATCTGCGTAACCACTCTTCCATCCGTTTCGATGATTCATCGTATGATTTCCGACGCGATGACCTTCTGACAAGATTCTTTTGTAAAGCTCAGGATATCGATTGACATTGGCGCCAATGCAAAAAAAACTTGCTTTGGCATTATTTGATTTTAAAAGATCCAATACAAATTCGGTTGCTTCTTTGGTCGGCCCATCATCAAAAGTTAGATACACCGCTTGCTCGCTGCGTGGCATATGCCAAAGAAGCGAAGGAGCAATAACATTGGAAACCTGCTGTAGAAAATCAAAGAGCATACTTCGCAAGTTCAAAATAAATTACAAAGGAATATCCGGATGCGATGACTTTGCAATTGCGACCTGAAAAATCTATTATAAGGACTACTTGGTAGCCTCTGCAACTTGCTGAGCAATCCATACATACGTTTTTTCCAGGCCTTCTTTCAAAGGACGCGATGGAGCCCAACTCAGTTTTTCTTGGATAAGCGCATTGTCCGAATTCCTTCCGCGCACGCCTGTTGGACCCGGAATGTGTTTAAGGGTCCTTTTTTTACCACCAATTTCCATAACCATCTCAGCTAATTGATTGATAGTCACCATCTCTTCAGATCCAATATTGACAGGAAAAATAAAGTCACTATTCATGAGTCGGCGGACAGCTTCGATGCATTCATCGATGAATAAAAAGGAACGGGTTTGTTGACCATCGCCCCAAATCTCAATTGACTCACCCTCCTTAGCCATGATTACTTTTCGACAGATGGCAGCAGGTGATTTCTCTTTCCCTCCTGTCCAAGTGCCTTTCGGACCAAAGATGTTGTGGAATCGGGCGATTCGAACATCGAGTCCATAGTTGCGCTGATACGCAAGATAGAGACGCTCACTGAATAACTTTTCCCAGCCATATTCGCTATCGGGTGCAGCAGGGTAAGCCGAATCCTCTGAACATTTTGGATTGTTTGGGTCTTCTTGATTATAAGCCGGATACATACATGCTGACGAAGAGTAAAAGAGCTTCTTTACCTTTTCTTGCACTGCACGATTAGCAATATTCAGATTGATAGTTGCTGAATTGTGCATCACATTTGCATCGTTCTCGCCAGTAAAAATATAGCCCGCTCCACCCATATCTGCAGCCAACTGATAAACCTCGTCAAAGGGTTGATCAAGCACCTGATTGACAATCGTCATATCGGTCAAATCACCTAAAACAAATTCATCGGCCAAGCCGTTGCCATATTCATTGGTTTTGATATCCACCGCACGCACCCAATAGCCCTCTGATTTTAAACGAGCAATCAGATGACCTCCAATGAACCCACCACCACCACAAACCAATGCTTTTTTCATGTTTATTTAGTTTTTTCTGAAGTGCAAAAATAATAAAATTCGCAGAGATTGTACCATAAAAAAAGAGGAACCACAACTGCGTATCGTTTATAGAGGCGACGCGGCTCCATAAGTAATCGGTATAACCACTCTAGACCTATTGACCCAATCCATTTGGGCGCCTTTTTTGCTCTATCCGTATGAAAATCAAAAGCCGCACCTACAGCGATCACATAGGATGTTTTCAAATACTTGCAAAGCTCTTCAGCAAGCATTTCTTGCTTGGGCGTGCTAATCCCCAACCATACCACATCAGCGCCTGAGTGCTCAATGGCAGCGGCTAATGCTTGCAATTCAGTCGTCGTCATTGGCCGAAAAGGAGGCGTATAAACCCCGACAACATGCTGATTCGCAAACTTGACTCTACAAGCTTCCTTTAGTTCCTGCGCTACCCCTTCGCGCCCCCCACAAAAAAAATGATTGATGTTATCGCTTGCTGTAGCCTTCATTACAGCTTCAAAAAAATCCGGCCCAGGACAGCGTCTCATGTTTTTAGCCCCCTTCAATCTACCAATCCACACCCCAGGCATACCATCTGGCAGGTTTCTGTAAAAGCGATTCAGCAAAAGAGCGAAATCCGGGTTGCGTTGGGCATACACCAAACCATGTCCACCGGTAGCGCTCATGCATCGATTTAATGGCGGATTACCGGCCAGCACATCCTGGCGTAATTCCTGCACAGCGTCTACTAGTGTTTTATTGTATAATGGAATTCCTAAAACATGGACACTATTCATTGGCTAAAAAATCGAAATATTGAAGATAAAAAGAGCGAGCTGATGTGGTCCTGATATTCGTCTTAAACGTAGGTATTTGGGATTAAAAGAAAAAGAAAAGTTGACTCCTAATATAGATGCAATTGATATCCGTGTCAACTAACATTACGAATCAAATCCATTGTAAACGATTATTGACTTTGTGAATCCTAAAAACATCTCTTTATATACCTTGCAACCCGGAAACATCTTCACCATTTCCGATTCGGTGAGCAAGCGGGTGTGATAAATAGTACTGATCGCTTCCTCTCTGTTTTTCGCCTTCTTCATATGTCCTAAATCAAAATTCAAATGTAAATACACTCGAATTGCTTCAGGTAAAAATTGAAAAAAAGGAAAAAGAAAATGAGGTTCAATAGGAAAAAAGTAATTGGGTGTTTGAACAAAATAAGATTTGCCCAAACGGCGTACTTCATCAGCCATTGCTTGCTGATCATGCGCATTTCCAACGTGTTCAATCACTGAATTGGAATAAACCACATCAAACGATTCATTCGCAAACTGAGGCATGCTTCTGGCATCTCCTGCAAGACTAACAAAAGTTGGTTGCTCAGTTTTCGATACCTGAAGATTAAGCATAGTAAAGTGAATATTCGACAAGTTCTCCATGCCCATGGCTTTCCAATACGCTTCAAAACCACCAACATCCAACAACTTTAATGGTCGTTTTTGGTTTTTTAATAATCGTAAAAAGAAAGCAAATCTCTTTCTGCGCAAATTGTAAATCAAGGAGTCCTTGCGGTAGGGATTGAAAATTTCTTTAAGCATGAATGAAGAAATTATAACAAGCGTAACATTGAAAAGATGTTATCTTTATTAATTTTTATATCGTTAAGTATTATGCCTGAGATAAGCACTCATCGAATTTTTGATAGAAGACATCGAGCGTGTATTTTTTTAAATACAAAGTGCGACCGACTCGCCCCATTTGCGCTCTCAAAGCAGGATCTGCAAGTAGTTGGCCCAATCGTTCAGCCAAGGCGTTTATATCATGGCTCGGTGTTAGAAAACCACTGTGGCCATCTTCAACTTGGTCGACCACACCACGCCAGGCCGTCGCAACTACAGGCAAACTGAATTGCATGGCCTCGATGACTACCTGAGGTAGGGCCTCTGATTCGTAATACGTTGGAAAACAAAAAAGATCAGCATTAGCATAAACCTTTGCAATCTCTGTCCCTTTTAATACCCCATGAAACACCACATTAGACATCATGTCTTGCTGCTGGATGAACGTTTTGCAAGCAGCCTCAATTTCTTTATCCGGAAACATGCCGACAATATCAACCGCAAATTCGAATCCTTTCATTTTAAGAATATGGCAGGCCTGCAATAAATCGAATACTCCTTTAGAACGATGTAATACCGCGACGAACAAGATGTGCGGCAGAACATTCACTGAAGGCTTGTGCAAGTGCTCATTGAACATATCTTGCACTCCTAAAGGCAGCACTAACGTTTTTTTCGCCTTTACACAAAGGTGGTCTGGTGGCAGGTTGTTCGAGAGTACAAGTGCCAAGTCACAGCGGTAAAAGGCGCGCCGGAAGAAGAACCTAGCTATGGGATTTAGGCGCGGATACAATTCTGAAATACCACCTGCATGAAAATGAAAAATCGTTTTTGCAAACATCCAACGTGTCAGGCAAAGTATCACGATATCTCTATAAACGGCTATTTTCTTAGGACCGGAAGGAGGATAATAAAGGACCTTGATGTTTTTTGTGATGCGCATCCACGCGATTTGAAGAAGGAGGCCTAACAAATGCGTGATTTTACCAACACGCACCGTACCCAGATCATCGTTGTCTTTGGCGAAACCCATGCGCGCATGAAAAAGTTTGGCATGACGGTACTCTCCTTTCAATATACGCTCGATCGCCAAAGCCTGTCCATGATATGGAGGTGGGGTTTGCCCAACTACTAAAATTTTATTCATTGAATTCAATACCTTTAAGCGAATGCAAGATAAACAAAGTACAGTAAAATCAGAAAGCAGTATTCTTAGAACGTACTAAGCTTAACTTCTGTATGCTGTTGGTGACCCGGCTGAAGTGCTTTGGCGAAACGCGCATAGCGCATAACCAATAGGGATTGATAAAGCGAAAGCAGTCGAAAATAGAAAGTCCAGCTCAATTTGTAGAGAAAGGATACGTCAACCGGCGTCTCCCAAGCGCGGTCGAATTGATAAAGCATTCGATTGCGCAGGTTGATGCGACAAATGCTTTTGTGAATATCCGCATCCGTATATTTTTCCTTAGCTACTTCATACACCGCTTTGAGTTGTGTAAAGCTGTTTGAGAAAGTGATGCCTCGTGGCACCTTCATATAACCGTAAAGAGGCATTGGTAACATGTGCAAATGCATACCCGATGCGCGCATCAGCCGCCAAAGTGCATAGTCTTCGGCATGTAAAACACGAGGATATCCTCCGACTTGTAAAACGGCGGATTTCCGAAAAGCAACACTTCCGTGGATGATTTTAGTCTGGTTTGCATCTACTGTTTCATCTAGGTTTTTGATGGGCAACAATGGCGAGAAACCGATAATTCCATACTTTTCGTCAACAAAAAAGGTGCGAGAGGCGACACACGATACATGGGGGTTCGTCAACAAGAAATCAAGCTGCAGTCGCAGCCGATCGGGATGTGATACATCTTCTGCATCGTGCCTGAAAACGATGTCGTTTGAACACGCCTGCAGACCGATATTCAAACTGTCAATCAATCCTGTGTTGGGTTTGTTGATTAGTTTGATACGCTTATCTTCAGCTGCATAGGACTCGAGCAGCTGTTGTGAGCCATCGGTGGATCCATCATTGACAATGACAAACTCAAAGTGAGTATAGGATTGGTTGAGGATGCTATCCAACGTATAAGCCAAGCAAGGGCCGCCGTTATACACACACAGCAGCACAGAGACAGCGGGCTTTGCATCCATGTTCATCTCGGTCATTGTTAATTTGAACGAATTGCGTTAAAACCCACCATATACTTACGAAATACCAACGGAATCAATATTTTTATCTGAACGAAAGATACCAGTGAAAAACGCATATAAAGATAGTAATAGTAGAGCGTCAATCCGCTTGGCACTGTTATTTCTATAGGTATCCCATCTAGTATCAGCTGACCTACTTGCTCCTTCAGCAACTGCTTTTTAAAAACAGTTTCATCGCTCACCCCTTTACTGAGCAACACGGTTCTAAGCTGCACACCTCTGTTGGCGTAGGTGATACCGTGATCACTTTTCATGTACGCAAACAGTGGTTTGCGGATCAGGTGAAACTTTAAACCACTTTTGTACATGCGCTGCCAGAGTGCATGATCCTCGGCATGCAGCACCGCAGGATATCCACCCAAGGCAAGGACCTGTGCGCGTCGGTAAGCGACTGCGCCGTGTGCAAAGGGGTTCTGATTTTGACGCAAGGCATCATCCAAGGATTTGAAAGGCAGCAGATTGGAGATGCCGATGATGCGGTACGAAGTATCCACTACAAAGGAGAGCGATACTAAACAGTCAATATGCTTGTGCTTTGCAAGGTAGTCTAACATGTATTCAATTCGATGCTTGTGGGATATATCCTCGGCATCCTGCCGAAAAACAAATTCCCCGGTGCACATTTGCAAGCCTTGGTTTAAACTGTCAATCAAACCCGTGTTAGGCTTGTTCAGTATTTTTATGCGCTTGTCTGCTTTTTGGTAGTGTTCCAAGACAGAAAGTGTGCTGTCGGTGGAGCCATCGTTTACGATCACAAACTCAATGTTATGGTATGACTGCCCTAAAATACTTTCAATAGTTTGGTTAAGAGCTAACTCTCCGTTATAAACAGATAACAAAACTGAGACTAACCCAGCAGGCGAAGTTTGCATGTACAAATGAAAATCAATTTTTAAAAATGATAAAAATAATGCTTCATATTCGGCAAACTTGGTTTATAAAATCTATTCATTGACAACACTCTTTTTTTGAAATGAAACGATAGCTGCAGATAAAAGCAAAATGAATAATGTATCATAAAATATAAACCCATTGACCGATGCAGCTATGATGACAAAACAAAGCAGAAACATACTATGAGTCTTTTTTACGAAGTTATATAGAAAAAAAACATAGATAAGCAGTCCAAGAATACCAAAACTAAAAAGAATTTCAATCCAATCATTGTGAAACCATACTCTTAGGCCAACAAAATGTTCTAAAAAATCGAATGATGATGTTGCGCCTCGTCCTACCAGCATCTCAGAAGAGAAAAAATTTTGGGAGAATATTTCATTTATTCCCAAAAACCAAAATCCCGTTCTGCCGTTACTATATTGAATTAGATCAGCTGCATTGAACGCATTAAAATAGTTGACAAGAAACATCGAAATATCCTCATATTCAACTAGTATTAAAACCAAGGTAGCATAGAATAATATTCGAACGATTCTTCTGAAAATAAAAAATAAATGACTTAGATTAAAGCAAGCCAGAATGGAAAAAAAATTCAACAACCAACCAGACCTGGCACCAACAAGTATGCCTGCTATAAAAATCGGAATTGCCTGCCAAATAGACTTCCTCTTGGTAATGTAATAACCCAATATTGCAGTATAATAAGAAAAAGCATGTGCTACTATGAATCCATGATAGTAGGTACGAACTTCAACAGCTGAAGAATCATCAACAGTTTTCCCATTTATAAACGCTGTTATAAGGTAAAGGAATACAAAAACATATGCAAAAGGAATTATAAAATTATCATAAGCAGAGACATCGCCTTTAATACGAACATTAGAAAACAAATAAAGCGAGTAGAATGCAAGAGTGATGGGAATCATCCCAAACGGATGACCAAAATAATAAGCATTGGTCAGTGCGTAAATGAATATAAGAATTAATGTCCAATCATACCTGGATTTAATAAGCAGAAATAGCAATACTATTAACTCTAAAATAACCGGGGTTTCAAAAGCTTTATAGCCAATGATAAGATTAACAATATATGTCCCGAGACTTAATATTGGGTAAAAGAGCAATAGAAAAATAAAATCCCATATCTCTAATTCAATCAAATTTTTCGGGATTTTCATTTCAGACTCCATATGAAATTTCGAATGTTTCTGGCAATGAATTTTACTACAAAAAAGAGTAAATCAGATTTGCTTCTAATACCGTTAGACCTAATCGTCAGTTTATTAATATTATCAATAACAAGCTGAATATTGTAAGTGCTGTTTCTGCACATCTGAAGACAATGACAATCCACAAAGGTTTCAGTCGCAATAAACCGATCTTCCGTTGAAAGACTTTTATCTTTCAACAAGCTATTCAAGGCCAAGGTTAATTTAGTCGAATTGGTGGCCAGTATAACATGATCCTTATCAAAAGTAAAATCATAGTGCATCTTCTCGCCATGCGGGTTGAAATAAATAACCTTACGCCCCATTAATAGCGCTTCATGAACAAGCGAACTGAAGCGGGTGATGACAATTGACGCACTGGCGATCTGTGCATGAACTTCAGCAGCATTTGAGCGTATGCAGTTTTTATATCCCTGTAGATCGCCGGTATCGCGAGGATGCTGGGAAATAAAATAATCGACTGGCAATGCTTCAGCCACGGCAATAATCTGATCTAGCCATTCATTACGATAGTCTTCAAAAATTCCATACGTGAAATTGCAATTGATCATGAGCTTCGGAACAGCCGGCAGTGGTAAAAAGGTAAGCTGTTCATAACGCGGATTTCCAGTAATAAAGAAGAGACGTCTTTTGAGCTCAAATGAAGTTACTGCGCCTTGGATACAAACAAAATCGGCGGCAGCCATTCTATGTTCCGCAGGATTGAAATCAATAATCGACTCTTGTATGCATACTGTTTTAATCCTCAGCCAACGACACAACAAAATAAGTAGACACTCCTCCGAGCCCCAATCATTAGATAAGACCAACACTTCAGGTCGTTGGAAGCACAAATCCCACAGGGTCCATTGCGCAGACTTATAACCTGCATCCGTAAAGACCTCCTGAGCCCTCTCATTTTTGTAGCGAGGAGTGTAAAGCCGTGTTTCAACACGTTGTATTAGTTTGGTAATTATCGGAAGTTGAAGTTTCGCAATAGGATCATTGGAAGCAAAAAATGCAATCTTGGAAAGTTTGGACTCTTGTAGGCCCCGAGCCTCGCTGTGCACAACCTTCAAATCTGTAAGATGATCAGGTGAAGCATGTTTTGCTAACAAGTTGTCTTCAATACTAATTTCACCGGTCAATCTTTGCGTTAAATAAGCAAGCGTGTCTGAAACGCCCGAATCATTTGGGACCCAGATACAGATTGTTTCATCGGATTGATTCCTTTGTAACAGATCAAAAGATGAAAAAATCAAGTAACGCATTCGAATACTTTGAATAGATAGTAGTTAAAAAATTGAAATTAGGTTCAGCCTTTAAAAGTAGTAAAACAATCAACACAATAAAGACCAATTTCAATACTTGCGGCCTACTAATTTAGCTGCGCACTTCATATAACGCATTTCAATTCCAAAGCTGTGCCCAGTTCAATAATCCAAGTATTTGCAGACTTGAAAATAAAATAATCAGGACGAAAGGAATAAGCGAAACGGTCGACTCGAACGACCAAAATCCAACCTTCATCAACCGAAATGAATACCCTGCAGTATACCAGCAATAAAAACTAGCATAGCCGATACAAATGCCTAAAGGGAAAGCAAAAATGCCAACAAAACGCAAGAGTATCAGCGAACTTATTAAAATTAGAATCCCACTCACCCCGTTGGCGATATGCCAAATTATTTTATTGGTCAAAGAATATAACTGAATGTGCATGGCTCCGTAACGTTCAATAAAGAAACCCAACCCCATTACAAACCATAAGGAAGGCGACGCAAATGCCGAATTACTATGAATGAACGAAAGTAAATTGTTGGCAAAAAAACCTATAAAAATAAAACCCAAGGCAAATGCATAGTGACTTAGCCGCATATTCTTCTTGGCCTGCTCCAAAACATCATCCATTTTCCCCTGGGCGTATAATTTCGCCAGTAACGGAATCTTGCTATAGAAAGGGGCCATGGCGAAATTGCGCAGCTGAAAAAGCAAATTAAGAGATAGGAGATACATTGCCAATGTCTTAGTATCAGTATACCCAGCGTATATAATACTGCTGCCTTGTATTATTCCTTGTGAAAACAAAATGCCAACACCGCTTTTCCAAACGACAGGATAAAATGAACGAAGGAGTGAAGTTGAATAACCTACTGAAAAAAAATTTTTAAATAGTTTAGCATCATCCCTATAGCACAAAATGTAGGATCGAAGCATTGCAACCACACTCCAACTGTAATTACCAGCTAACATCAAAAGAAATCCCCCTTGATTCAACAGAATAATTAAACTAGTTGAAACGCCTAATAGCGCAGCAATGGCCTCCCACCTTCGAACAACAGAAACTTTGTTCATGCCTTGGAGATAACTCGTGAAAACGGAACCATACAACTGAAAGAAACTAGCACAAACCATTATCATCCAAGCCCAGTGTATATCCGATTTTTTGACATCGACTGGTACTGCTTTTTGCACATAATATGTTCCCACCGATAACAACAAAGCAACTCCTAATACAGCGATTACCAAATAGATGAACTTCATCAATCTGACAATTTCTCGAATTAAAACATAGGGTGAATCAAACACCATAGCTTGGTTATATTGATTTTCAGGGTGCAAAAGTTCACTGCGACCGGCATTAGCGTGAGCGATAGAACGTATAAAGGTGGGCGCAAAACCGAGGTCCAAAAGCATAATTAGGCCCAACGTAGAGCTAAACAAATACCACAAAGCGATTTCTCCGGTTGAAAATGATTTGAGCATCAAGGGTAAGACTAAAAACATACCCAAACTGCGGGTCGCGAAGCTTGCCCAAGTGGTAATGGTGGGGGAATCCCATGCTCGCTTTATAACATTCATCGCTATCATGTATTCAAAATCATTACAGGGAGTAAAAAGCTTCCATTAAGAAAAAATAATGTTGCACGTTTTGGGAGTAAACGTAACCAGTTGATAAATTAAAAGCATCCATACTAATTACTAAGCGCAGCAAAAAAGCATGTTTTATTTTTACAAAATCGTTTAAGCAGCAAAGGCAATGATTTGATATTGGGCATCTGTCCATTCGAGATTCAACAGCATGTACCCGTTTTTTTCAACAGGTCAATTATCAAGCTTGCATCGTGTTCTTTGCGCGGCAAAAAATCAGGGTGCATCTCTAAAAAAACAAGTCTTAGTTTAGCCGCACTGGATAATAATGTATTCCCACCGCGAAGTGTGAGACCCAACACAGCAATTTTGACCATTTGAAGTATTTGTGCCAACGCAGCTGTCATCCAATTTTTGTTAAAGATTTCAACACATTCTCCACCGCCATCAGGCCTTGTCTTTCTACACTTTCAAATGTACGAGAACCAATATGCGGCGTGATAATCACATTTTCAAATTGAAGATACGGATGATTCGGACGCATCGGCTCTTCATCCAAGACATCGGCAAGATAACCACTCAGAATGCCGCTGCGTAAGCCATGCAGAATGGCTGCCTCTTCGACCAACTCACCTCTTGCCGTATTTATTAGCAACATGCCTTTTTTAACATGATCATTCACGAGTGCTGTACTGATTACTCCCCTACTCTCCGCATCTAAAAAAGAGTGCAAGGTTAATACATCCACCTGCTCAGCCAATTGGGCTAATGAAGCGACTCTATGTATTCCGTGTATCGCTACAAAATCAGCATCCAGAAATGTATCGAAAGCCCACACCTCCATCCCGAATGCCTTAGCACGAACAGCCACTTCTTTTCCGATGCGACCCAGCCCGAATATACCCAAACGCTTACCATGAATCTCATGGCCCGTAAGTCTTTGCCAACGACCCTCGCGAGTACTGTTGTTTTCTGCAATAACGTTTCTTGAAAAGGCCAACAGCAATGCAAAAACATGTTCTGCCACTGTAGTCTGATTTACTCCCGGACAGTTGGTAACCATAACTCCTAATGCCTTAGCAGCGACAAGATCTATTTTATCCAAGCCAATGCCGTACTTCGAAATAACCCGCAAGCGTCCAGCGTGACCCTTTTTAATAACAGCAGCCGTATACGCATCATCACCGCAAATCACACCGTCGTATTCGGCAATAACATCCAACAACACCTCCTCTTTTAATGGGCCTCGCAGCACATCAATTTGAAAGCCAGTTGCCTTAAGCGCATCGTGATGACGGCCTGGTGTGTCTTGAAAAGACGTGGATGTCAAAAGTATCTTTTTCATAACTGAGCAAACTGTCTGTCGAAATCATTAAAATCGTGAAAACGCATAATGTCTTTATGATCTTGAAAAAGCGTCGTATTATCAGCTGTCATGCGCAGGGCAAAAGCCATTCCGTTGAGCTGCGCTGCGGTATAATCAGCCATTGCATCACCCAGAAACATACACGTGTCTGCCGATAGCTTTGAATCTTGCAGAATCGATGATACCCAAAACTCTTTCTTTTCAGGCGAGCCAAATGCGGAAGCAAGCAAATGATTCAATCCCTTGCCTTTAATGATCGTGCGAATTTCTTCGGTGGGTGTACCAGTAATCACGTAATAGTTCACTTCGTTTTTATACTTCTCTAAAAACTCAACAACGCCAGCTACTAAAGGAGAAGCGATCACGGCTTCGGTTACCAACTCAGAAAATCGATTGGCTAAATCCTGCACTTCTTGTTCACTAAGTTCTAAACCTAAAAACTGCTTGTGGTAAATTCGAAACTTCTCAAACCGCGACATGCCGCCATGGCTTCTATGATGAGCAACAGCTTGCGCTGCAATCGCTTCACCAAAGGGTCGATAAAGATCTGCAAACGCTTGGGTTTTGATATCCACCGACTCGGCGATAACCCCATCAAAATCCAAGAATAGCGTATTAATTTTCATGTTCGATTTGCGCAAGAATGGTTACAGGTGCTCCATCTGCTTTTTCAAAACGCAAGGGGGCGACGATTAGTTGGCTAATACGCGATCCCGGCTTAAGTGCTGCGAGGTCCATATCCTCAACGAGCGTAATTCCATGAACCTCCAAAAATTCTTTATGTGCAACACGCCCAATCGGTCGATTTTTATAACCCGACAGGGAAATTGTGTCCATGCCGATGGTCCTTAATGAAGGCATCTTGTCTTTTAGGTAAGCTGCTAGTTCAGGTGCCATTCCTGGATTCTCGCTCCAGTACTTTGAATCGGCGCGATTGGCTCCAATGCCTGTGCGGATAATCAAAAAGGTTGTGTCGACGTTTAGCTTCGCATGTATGAAGTGTTGCGGGCCAATCAATTGATCACCAAAAACACCTTCCACTTGCACTGTTTCAATACGCGTATGAATAAAGTACGATGCATCAAAGGTCTCGATGGTTTCTCCACCGTTGATGAAATGATTCGGGAAATCAATATGCGTGCCATAGTGGGCTGGGAGCTCGAAGGAAGAATTGTTGCTCGTGTCGCCATTTGCCATTTGACGCAAGCGATGAATCTTAATGCGGTCACCATCGCCATAGGCCGACAAACTAGGCTGCAGCAAATAAGAAAGATAAAGCCAACTATTTTTCATTGACAAGGAGCCCAAATTTATCTTTTAATTCCGGATGCAAGTCATGATGAATCTGACTGATCATATTCAACAAACCTTGGCCGAGATCGATATGCGGATTCGTCACCAACTTGCGACCGAGCTTGGGGTTGAACGAATAAGGTGTTAGTGCGTAATGGGTTTTCGATTTATTCTTCTTGAATTCGATTTTCAATTTGCCATGCATCATCTCATTCAACATCTTCAACAGCTCCGAATAATTGATGCTGTCAACACCCGTCAAAATCAAGTTCTGCCCATTATATCGATCTTGAAGTGCTTCAACACTCAAATCCGCGGCATCCTTAACATGAATAAACTCGCGCTTCTCACTTCCATCTCCAGCATAGCTTATTTTACCTGTTGTCAAGGCATCCTCAAGCATGCGGAAAATACTGTTCCTACGGTCCGCTCGCTCGCCATACAAAGAGCCATAACGCAGGATCACATAAGGCAAATTACCCTTTTCGGCATAGCCCTCAATAATCAATTCACAGGCCTGCTTGCTGATTCTATAAAAAGAACCCGAATCGCTGTATACATAGGCCGAACTTGCAAACAAAAATTTCTCAATCTTGTTTTTCAAGCAGGCTTCTAAAATGATTGTTGTTCCGAGAATATTGAATTTGACAGTATCCACCGGACGCTGAAAACTCTCTTCGATATCCGAAATACCCGCCATGTGATAAACCACCTGAATCCCTTTCAATGCTTTGTTGATCATGGCCTCATCGAGTATGTCACCAATGATTTGCTTCTGCTCTTTTCGAAGATACCTCGACTTCTTCATGTCGTAAATTGTTACCTCATGCCCCTGTTCTGAAAGCGAATCAGCTACATGACTGCCAAGAAAACCCGCACCTCCGATAACCAATACTCGTTTCTTCTGTTTCATATTATTTGCGCTTTAAAGCTGACATTTCCACGCGGGCTTTTTCACCCAAAAAATGAAAATCAAGACTAAATCCAAGAAACGTAAAACCATCGTCAATTTTCTCTTGAAGCTTGTGATGCTCAGGCGATATGACATGAAAACCCAAGGGCACCTTTGCATCCAAGCACGCTTTGCGAACCTTTTGAATAGCAGCAAGTACTAAAGGGTGCTCCAGCTCACCTGCTAAACCAAGAGAGCCAGAAAGATCGTAAGGACCAATCA
The DNA here is from genome assembly GCA_947448795.1 of Bacteroidota bacterium. Classification (GTDB taxonomy): domain Bacteria; phylum Bacteroidota; class Bacteroidia; order AKYH767-A; family JAHEYN01; genus CANFOZ01. The sequence goes on along the minus strand of CANFOZ010000002.1, from coordinate 23,743 downwards.
AGACACCATCGATGCCCGGGGTGGCAATGATGGCTTCAATGTTATTTACCGAATCGATGTGTTCCACTTGCGCAATAACAACGGCTTCAGTTGATAGCCATGCTTTGTATTCCGAAAAACCAATTCCATACTGCTGCGCTCGAGCCAAACCAACGCCACGTTTGCCAACCGGAGGATAGTGCACATAATCTACAGCCATCTTTGCCTGCTCTGCCGAATTAACCATCGGAACGATAATTCCATCGGCTCCAGCATCCATGACCTTTTTAATTACAACTTCTTCGTTTTTCGGTACCCGAGCCAAGGCATACATGCCTTTCGACTTAATGATCGCAAAGAGTGTTTGCGCCTGCTCGAGGCTTATTACACTATGCTCCAGATCTACTGTCAACCAGTCGAAGCCAGCCGTAGCCATAATCTCGGCAATGGAAGGATGACCAATGGTTATCCAAGAGCCAACGGTTAGTTCTTGTGCTTGCAATTTTTCCTTAAGCGATGCTTTTCTCATGAATGGTGTTGCTTGTAAAGTAATTCCGCTAAAACAAAGTCTTCCGGTTCATCAATATCAACAGCTTCTAGTTTATCCATCTCAAATAAACGCGGCTTCAAGCCGATTCGACGCCCACCAGATGCTACAAAAGAGGATCTAGAAAAAATATAGAAGCAGGAGTTTTCCTCGAATAAAGGCGCCAAATCTTGGGTTCGGATTAATTCCTGTGGATTGTGGTTTACAGGACTCGCATCCGCAGTATACAATCGGGTTTGAAGTCGTGTAACAGAGAAGACAGAATCATACGATGCTAAATCCCGAAGATATGCAGCCGCCGCCTTACTCAGTGTTTCAGCCTTTAACAGCGGATTTGTGCTGTGGGTTTGAATAAAATGATCGGCGGAGCAAGTTAGTAGGTCGTGTTCGATGATGCGGTTCATAGAAACTAGATCGCCTTCCAACTCAGCAGGGCGTTGCACAATTCGTGCTTTTGAAAAATTTGTGACAGCATCCTCAGCAATCCGGTCACTATCGGTATTGATAAGCACTTGAGTAACCAGCTCGCATCGCTCTAGCTCTAACATGACAGCATGATATAAGGGTCGTCCATTGAACAACTTCATGTTTTTATTAGGCACTCGTTCCGAATGCCCTTTCATGGGTAGAAGTACGATGAAACTCAAGATTATTGTATTTGTTGTTTCGACTTTTCGGTCAATCGGTGATAAATTACAATCAAGCCGGCTCCTGCGAAAAGTCCTAATAGCATACCTAACAAAAGCCCCATCCACCAATTCACTTCATTATCTTCCAAAGGCAGCACCGGACTATCTATAATTTGAACTATAGGCGTATTGATAAGTAGCTTGAACTTCGCCATCTCGTCGTTTTTTATCACCTCCGAATAGAGTACATTTAGTATCTCTACGTCTCTGCGCAAACGCATCTCGTCAAGTAATCCTGTAGCTTTAACTACCTGCTTATTTACATCCTTGCTATGCGCCAAGCGATCTTCCGCACGATGCAACGCAGTAACAACAGAATCAAGCTTATAATCCAAAACATCAACCATCAAGCGGTCATTTTCTGTTTTATTATGGATATAGAAATCCTCCATCGCATGTATCAACTCCTCCGAGTATAGTTTAGAGAACACCTCATTGCGCGACTTGAACTCGATGTTTATAATGCCGGATTTCAGCTGCTTACTTATCTGCAGATGCTTCTTTGAAATCAATACATAAAAATCATTTAATAAACTGTCTTCCAAAAAAGTCAATTGCTTGGAATCGCTATGGGTGAATTTAAAAGCTTGCAAACGCGCATCCTTCTTAAAAGATGCCCGCAAATCAAGCACTTCGATGTAATGATTTGCTAAAAGCTCTTTTCTTCCATTTACAACCCCATATTTTAATAATGCCTCTGTAATTATTCTACGCGATTTTAATATATCTACAGCCTGATCTTCATCCAATCCCATCCCTCCGCCACCCATAAGACCAAATTGCTGCGCTATCTGCATGTAAGCACCAATACCACCTCCAGATAGACCACCTGCATTTTGAATCATCAAGCTTGATTTTGCAATAAAATAGGTCTTCTTTATTGCGAAAGCTAAAGCACCAAGCAAGCCAAAGATTAGGATTGTGGACACTAAAAATTTACGACTAGTCCAAAGAAGTCGTTTATAGAATGAAAGGTCTATTCCACTTGAATCGGAGGCCATGCTTGTTATTTATTAATCTGGGTTATCAATAACCAAATAGTAAGCAGAGCCGTAGCTTTGATGGTAATATTCTCAATCGTCTTGTTCCAATTTACAGGTTCCGATTGCTTTCTATCCTTCTTGTTCTTATCAAGTTTATATACAGCAACCACCGTAGATCCTTGTCGAACTCTTGGATAAAATTTGACAACACCTAAAGACACCGTACGTTTGATGAAACCGCCAGGCAATACAACATAGGTCTTGCTGCGAGCAGCTCCCTTTGAAAAGCCGATCCCGTAATTTGCAATGTAGTAGCGAGCACTCGAGCCTTTAAAGAAAGGAGCGTTAATCTGTCCGATGGAATCAATACCTGGATAGCGGACAGCACCTTTCACGGCCACCAATTCGTTGATGCGAGGTATCGTAATCGTATCTCCTTCCTGCAACACGTAGTTCGACTCCGACTTCGGATTATCCAAATCTTCGCGCTTCAAATCCAAAAATAGATAACCGATTTTGTCTTGAGAGCGATACAATCTTGTGGCCTCTGGGAAAGCAAATTGCGTTAAACCGCCTGCACGGGCAAGCACATCAAAGAGCTTCTCGTCTTTGCTAATTTTAGAATACATACCCGGAAACAAAACCTCTCCTCCGACATACACATTCTGTTGATATTCAAAATTAGCGAGTCTTCGAATGAATATCTGATCAAAGGGCTGCAGTTTAAAATCACCTGCTTTATCCTCGATACTTAGATCATAGGCAATGCTAGCGCTTAGAGCAATAACTCGCGAGGTATCCGTTGAACCCTTGCCAATGTTGGACAAACGAGACACTTCAATCTTGCTGTTTGCTGCTTCTTTGCGAAAACCTCCAGCCAAGTATATCGCATCTTTCAAACTCAATCCATCACCAAACAGGTAGCGACCGGGATTACGCACCGAACCAAACAAGGTGATGCTGTCCGGATCCATGAACCGTGTTTTTGAAAAAATCTGCACGATGTCATACGATTGCAATTCGAGATTGGCTGCTGAGTGCTCATTCGCTAGCAATTGTTCTAAATTAAAAGAAATATACTCACGCGTGAGATCGTCTTTGCGACGAATCAAATAAGCACGGGCAAGATAGCTCTCGTCCATAACGCCTTGTGCAAGTTTAATAAGGTCTGAGATATGCTCCTGCTTTTTTAGTGAATACCTTCCCGGAACGCGAATAGCTCCTGTGATATCTACAAAACCCTCTGGAAAATTGGGAATCGGCTTTACAAAAACACTATCACCATCCAATAATAGTGCATTTTTCTTTGCTGCAAGCAAACTGTCGTATTTAAGGTCGATGTAAAAGGTGCGTTCACCATCAACACGTTTTACCTGAATCGATTTTATATAGCCCGTTGCCTTGATGCCACCTGCGTATTTTATGGCTTCTTTTAGACCTTCGTTCGCAAGCAATTCATAAGAGAAAGGCCTGCGCACTTCGCCGGCCAAGTTCACTACTTTTTCAGCGGGTGGAACAATGATGTAATCGTCGTTCTCTAAAAAGAAATCCTGATCCGACAAAGGATTTAACAGGAAATCGTATAAATCAAGCGTGCGAATGGTCTTTCCACCTCGGCGTATATAAATCGTGCGAACCGAGCCAATATCCGTTGTGCCATTAGCTATAGTGAGTGCATTGAAGGCCGAACTCAAAGCAGGAATGGAATAACTTCCAGGACTGAACACTTCACCCACTATATTCACATTGATTATGCGAGCCGATGTTAACACAATCGATAGCTGGGAATTAGCAAGATCCATGACCGCAGCAAATCGGCTTTTCAACAACTTCCGGGCATCCGCTAATTTGATGCCCTTCAAATAAATACGACCCGTCTCGCGCGAAGTAATAAAACCATCTGGATCAAGCACGAACGTGTTGTTATAATCTGCATAACCCCAAATAGAGATACTTACTTGATCTCCAGAGGACAAAATATAATGGTCAGGGGCTCCCGTTATACCGAGCATATCAAATGATTGTATGCTTCGGTTTCGGAAATAATCTTGTCCATAAAGCATGGCAGGTCCCAGTTTCTTTGTGGTATCCCGCGCCGTTATCTTACGAAGGGTGTCTTGATACGATTTCGTTGATTTAGCAGTGCTATCCTTGGCTTGAAGAACTATGCTTTGAGCGCTATTGTCCTTGTTCTTCATGCTCATGAGCATTTTTATTTGCTCCTCACTAACACCCATCTGACGCAAGGTTGATTCACTTGGTATATCGCTCGGACTGAGATTCGACATATCGAGGCCATTGAGCATAGCGCTTTTACTCAATTGCGCATCAACCTTTATGCTGCTCATTAAGCAAAAACACAAAAAAATCAGTATTTTCTTCATTATTAGGGAAAATTTCTGCAAAGTTAACATTTTCAGTGAGTTTTGGGCAAAAAAAGAAGGAGGACCCAATGAATCCTCCTTCTTAACGTATGATTGAATGCTACGCTTTTGCGCTTTGCAAATCGCTGATCATCTTTTTCACTCCTTCGGTAGTTACAGAACCCGGACGCTCCAATGGCATTGATAAAGCACGATCCCAAAGAAGCGATGCCATTACACCCAGTGAGCGTGAAACACCAAACAACACCGTGTAAAAATCATATTCCACGATACCATAGTGAATCAACAAAACACCTGAATGGGCATCCACATTTGGCCAAGGATTCTTAACCTTGCCCAAAGATCCCAAAACCTTTGGCGCTACTTCATACAGCATGCTAACGATCTTGAAGTTCTCGTCATCTGGTAGGTATTTCAAGGCGAAATCGCGTTGTGCAGTGTATCGAGGATCGGTCTTACGCAAAACAGCGTGTCCATATCCTGGAATTACTTTCCCTTCCGCAAGTGTCTTGTTGATATACTCTTCTATCTGTTCTTTGGTTGGCGTAACTCCCTTGTAATATTCTTTTAAGTCGAAAATCCATCGCACAACCTCTTGATTGGCCAATCCGTGCAGTGGACCGGCAAGGCCGTTCATCCCTGCAGAGAAGGAAAGATAGGCATCACTAAGTGCTGAACCCACCAAATGCGTGGTGTGGGCCGATACATTGCCGCCTTCGTGATCGGCGTGAATCGTTAGATATAGACGCATCAATCGTTTAACTTCAAACTCGTCGTACCCCAACATGTGGGCAAAGTTAGCAGCCCAATCCAATTTTGCATCTGGCTCAATATGCACGTTGTTCTTGTATAATCTACGATAAATGTAAGCTGCTACTCGAGGAAGACGCGCAATGAGGTTCATCACATCTTCATACATCGGATCCCAATAATCCTTCTTGCTAATCCCTTTGCGGTAGGCGTTAGCGAAAACAGACTCGGTCTGAAGCGCAAGCACAGCAGCACTAAAGATCGTCATCGGATGCGTTGTAAGAGGCAAGGCATCGATCATATCCAACACATGCTTTGGAACATTGCTGCGACGCGCCCATGCATTACTAACATCGGCAACATCTTCTGGCGTTGGAAGTTCACCTATTAACATCAGATAAAAGATGCCTTCTGGCAATGGTTCCGTACCACCTGGAGCCTTCGGCAATGCTTCGCGCAACTCAGGAATAGTGTAGCCCCTGAAACGAATTCCTTCTTCTGGATCAAGCTTTGATGTCTCTGTAACCATACCAACCATGCCGTGCATGCCTTGATATACTTGCTCGATGTTGTACTCGCCAAGGACTGTTTTTCCGTGTTCCTTGATGAGCGATTTTATTTCACCCGCCATTGGCAAGGCTTTCGCTGCGAATTTCTCTTTAAGCTTATCCATAAAAAATATAAAAAATTAACTGAATTTCTATGCTTGTTTTAGTAAGGCGAAAGTACTAAAAAAAGATTTAAATTTTTATTGGCTCAATTATTTTCTGTTTTCTAAGGTCTTTTTGCCCTTGCCCCATTGCGATTCCTTCACGACGAGCACGATACTGCTAATCACCACAACAATAAGTACGGTCCAAACGATTATATCGAGCCCTTTACGAAGGCGCTTATTCACAGTTTTTGCCTTCCTCCTTTTGCTTTTATCACTTGATTTGGTGGTGTTTCCTGCAGGATATTCCAAACCAAGGGAATCGAACAGGTCTTTGTCAACCAACTCCTGCTTACTCACTACTACAACTGGAGCTGCTTCGAATACGGGCTTCTTAAACCGACGACGAAGACTAAAAAACAAACGACCAAAAGGAGTAACAAATGATTCGTGCAGCATCATGTGCCTAAACTTCGACCACTCGCGCTTGCCAAAGCGCTCGCGCATGCTCCGCATCAAATCAGCAGTAATCGGGGGCGCCCCAAAATGAAGGCCCGTTTGGGCAAAATACTGCAAATAATGATTCTCGTTCAAAAATCGAATAGTCGCATTGCTACTCAATTTTAGCTTGTACTTAATAATGTAAGCCGCAATAAGCGTTCGTGGACTTACCTCTGGGTGAATATCTGCATAGGGAATGTGCAAACAATAATGTAACTCTAGCTTTTCCCAATGGATTTCTTCGGCAAGAAGAACCCAGCGGTTGTTCTTGTCTATTCCAGAAACAAATTGATCCACACCCATTGGTCTGACTGAATCTTGCCCCAACGCTGCTTGCTTCATGCCACTTGTCATTTAAAGCGAAGCAAATTTAAAATTACGGCCTGGATAAACTGCCGATGAACCCAGTGTCTCTTCGATTCGCAACAACTGGTTGTATTTAGCCACCCTATCCGAGCGCGATGCAGATCCCGTTTTTATCTGACCCGTACTTAAACCTACCGCCAAGTCAGCAATAGTGGTATCCTCTGTTTCACCTGAGCGGTGACTCATGATACTTGTGAAGCCGTTATTGCGAGCCATCTCTACCGCCTGAATCGTCTCGGTAAGCGTTCCTATCTGATTCACTTTGATCAGTATGGAATTCGCTACACCCTTGCTGATGCCATCCTTCAAACGCTTTGTGTTGGTAACAAACAAATCATCACCAACCAATTGTATTTTTTTTCCAAGACGGTCCGTAAGTAACTTCCACCCCGCCCAATCGTCTTCATCTAGGCCGTCTTCAATCGAGATGATTGGATAATCCTTGCACCATTTGGCCCAATAATCCACCATCTCCTCCGAACTCAACTTGCCACCCTTCGACTTCTTTAAGTCGTACTTCTTCGTCTTCGAATCGTAAAACTCAGATGCCGCAGCATCCATCGCTATGTAAATATCTTTCACCGGACTTAATCCTGCAGCCCCAATGGCTTGCAACACCAATTCGATGGCCTCCTTGTTCGACGAAACATTAGGAGCGAAACCTCCCTCGTCGCCAACATTGGTGGCGTAACCCTTTTTCTTCAAAACATCTTTTAGATGATGAAAAACCTCCGTACCCATCCGCAATGCTTCAGAGAAGGATGGGGCGCCAACAGGCATAATCATGAATTCCTGAAAGTCCAAGCCATTGTCGGCATGCGAGCCGCCATTGAGAATGTTCATCATCGGTATCGGCAACATATTGGCGTTCACTCCACCTATATATCTATAAAATGGCTGACCGGTAGATTGAGCACCTGCTTTTGCTACGGCAAGCGAAACACCCAGAATCGCATTGGCACCAATGTTTGCCTTGTTTGGCGTACCATCCAGCTCAATCATCGTGCGATCGATTAGCGCCTGCTCCGAAACTGGATAACCCTGCAGCTCCTTGTTCAACGTCTTGTTTACATGCTCCACAGCACGCTTCACGCCCTTGCCCATATACTTGCGCTTATCGCCGTCGCGCAACTCCACCGCTTCGTGCTTCCCAGTGGATGCTCCGGATGGAACCGCAGCACGGGCCAAGATGCCTGTATCGGTCAACAAATCAACCTCGACTGTTGGATTGCCCCTTGAATCAAGAATTTGACGGGCTCTGATCTCTGCAATGACTGACATAAATGTGATATTTGAGTTTGATAAATAGATTAGCGTCTCTTTGAATAGGCGTCTTCCAAGCGCTTGTAGGTAGATTCAAGCTCACTCGCCAATGCCGTTTGTTTCTTGTCTTTTGCCATGCGGCGCAATTCGTTAATCACCGCCATGCCTTGCTGCATATCACGATCAAATACTTGTGCATCTTTCATGCTTAACGAGAAATAATAGTCCAAATCATTCTCAAACACAGCTGCCATCTTGCGAGCCAAGGCATTGCCTTTATCAAAAGTCTGCGTGTCGTTCATGCGCACACGCTCAGGAATACCCTGCTCGTTAAGGCGACCAGTGAGCTTGTTATAACTCGCCGCTTCGTAGTAATTCTCAACCACGCGAATCATGAAGATGTTGTATGGCACATTATCCTGTGGCATCACTTCCACACACTTGTCAAGCACCTTGATCGCTGAATCACGTCTGCCTTCATCCAACAAAGACTGCGCAAGTCGAGCAAAATTATTGCGGAAGTTCATCGTCATACGTTGGTTGTTCTCATCCAAGTAAACACCGGGCTTATCCATGTTGCCCCATTTGAACTTGTTCATCATATTATCATACATGACGGCCGTATTCACGGTTCCGCGCTGTCCTTGGTTGTCGGCTACACCACGCACAGGAATCAAACGATACGCCAAGCCCTCGAGCGAGAAGTACTCATCCAAGCCCATGTAACTATCAGAACCTACTGTTATTGCGAAATAAATCGGCCGGTTCCATTCGTTGGTAGCCAACAAATCGAGAATCATCAACTCGTTCTTCAACACATAACTCTTTTCCAATTTCCACTCAATAGCGGGCAATACCAAGGTGTCCTTATCTTTTGGGATGGTTCCATTGGCAAGCACCTTGCGCACATCGACAGGGATGCGGAACTGGTTGGTTGGAAAAAAATTGATCATCTGACCGCCTTGTGTCTGACGCTGACGCATCGGATCATCACTAGCCACAAAATCTATCAGGTCGCGCAGATTGATGTAGTTCTTCACCTTCGGATCTGGGATGAAAGGCACGTAATCCCTATTGCCAGCCATATACTTCTCTTCGGTCAAAGAGAAAGGAACCGGATCACTATCATAGGCCTTGGCCTTCATTTGGTTGATGTACCAATCGGTATTCAATAAACTTAAGTTCACTACACGAACATCCGTGCGCACACCTTCCACATCTTGAATATACCAAAGCGGAAAGGTATCGTTATCACCGTTCGTAAAGAGAATAGCGTTTGGTGCACATGAATTAAGATAATTGTATGCAAAATCATGGGAGGTCTTGCGCTTGGAGCGGTTGTGGTCGTCCCAACCATCTTTAGCCATCAAAGCCGGCACGATTAACCAAACAACAGATGCGAAGATCGCACTGTTGCGTTCTGTCGTGATGCGGCGCATGAATCGAGCGGTGCCGGCAACACCCAAACCAATCCATATAGCATAGGCATAAAAGGAGCCAACCAAAGAATAGTCACGCTCGCGTGGCTCCATCGGTGGTTGATTCAAATAAAGTAAATTGACTATCCCCGTGAAGAGAAAGAACATCATTACTATCCAGAAATCCCGATTGTTTTTTTTGTAATGCCAAACAAGACCAATTATTCCCAAAAGAAATGGCAATAGAAAGAAACGATTGTATGCTCCGTTTTGAGTGATGCTGTCAGGCAGCTTGCTCTGCTCACCCAAACGCACCTGATCGATAAATGGAATACCTGTAATCCAGTTGCCTTCGTTGATGCCACCCATGCCTTGAACATCGCTCTGGCGACCCGAGAAATTCCACATGAAATAGCGCCAATACATATGACCAACCTGATACGAGAAGAAAAACTTTAGATTCTGCCCAAATGTGGGCTTCTGATCTCCCTGAATGCCTGCCCATGCCTTGTAGCGATCAATATGTCCGCCTTGGTTGCTATACATCCTAGGGAAAATCGTGCAATCTGCAGGATCGTAAACCGGACTTGATTTTGCACCCGTCTCGACATACTTGTCCGAACCTTTTACTTTAGCATAGGTCATCGCACCTTCGCTGTATTCTGTAACCTTGGCTGTGTAATATTGTCCATAAACAATAGGGCGATCACCATATTGCTCGCGGTTCAAATAGCTTAAAAAGGAGAACACGTTCTCCGGATTATTCTCATCCATTGGTGGATTAGCCGCAGAACGAATAACAATCTGCGCGAAAGACAAATACCCAACAAGAATAAATGCAAAGCTCAGGATAACCGTGTTCCAACCCGGCTTATTATGTCGCTTGGTATAGATCAAACCATAAACGATCAAAGCAACAGTAAGCAGTGCATAAAATATAACTCCAGAGCCAAATGGTAGACCTAGCGTGTTTACAAATAAAAGATCAAACTTGGCACCGAGCGAAACAACACCTGGGATAATAACTATGAAAATGGCACCCAGAATTAAACAGCCTAAAAGAAATGTTTTGGCTATGCCCCAAGCGGTCGTTTTCTGTGTTTTTCGGAAATAATAAATCAGCGCAAGGGCTGGAATGGAAAGCAAACTTAATAAGTGAACACCTATCGAGAGACCAACAAGGTATCCGATAAACACCAGCCATTTGTCGGCATGCGGCGAATCGGCCTGATCTTCCCACTTGAGCATCGCCCAAAAAGTAATAGAGGTGAAGAACATAGACATTGCATATACCTCCCCTTCAACAGCCGAAAACCAATATGAATCGCTGAACGTAAAGGCAATGGCACCAATCAATCCACTGCCAAAAATAACGATCATGTTACTGATACTGAACTCCCCTTTTGGAGCCATTACTTTGCGAGCAAGGTGGGTGATCGTCCAAAACAAAAACAGAATACCAAAGGCACTAGCCAAGCCAGACAAGAAGTTCACCATCACGGGCAGCTTCTCCACATTGGATCCTGCAAAAAGCATAAATACCTTGGCTATCATTAAAAAGAGCGGCGCTCCTGGCGGATGACCCACTTGCAACTTGTACGAAGCAGCAATGAACTCGCCACAATCCCAGAAACTGGCCGTGGCCTCCAAGGTGCTCGTATACACAATAAGCGCTACCAAAAAGGCAAACCAGCCTAGTATATTATTGTATTTTTTAAATTGTTCCATCCGTATTTTTAGTATTACAAGGTTTAAATCAGCAATTGCACTTTATATTTCGCCTGCGAATGTAATAAAAGCTATTCAAAGGAATAAATACCCTGCTCGAAGGATGCAAAGAAGTTCCAATCAACCCGTCTCATTTTTTAAATTTGGCATCCAAAAAAAATATCTTTTTGTTTTAAAAAAAGAAATCCCTAATTTTGCCGCCCGATTTTGATTGTCCGATGGTGTAACTGGCAACACGACTGATTTTGGTTCAGTAGAGTCTAGGTTCGAGCCCTAGTCGGACAACCAAGCAATACCAACCCCGATCCAACCGATCGGGGTTTTTTGTTGTGCATTAGAAAGCATAAGGGTCCAGGGTGGTTATACTTTCTTCTTTGTATCCTGTGATAATTGATTATATTTGCAAAAAAAATTCACACAAGCACCCGAATTCAATGAAATCGAAAATTCTTTTTTTCTGCACTGCGGTTATTCTTTTATCCGCGTGTAAAACATCACGTGTTCCGAAATATACAACCGTAAAAGATATTTGTGAGCTAGAAATCGGAATATCCGTTGCAGAGGCAAAATCAGACCTTGGTCTACAACCTTATAACGTGCTATTCGATCAAAAGTATGGTTACAAAGTATTTGTCTACAAATACAAACTCAATGAGCGAAAGCTGAGATCTAGCTGGATCAACAGACCCGGACATGAGCAAGAGGGGAAAGAACGCTACAACCCAAGAGAACAAACCTTGTATTTATACTTCAAAAGCGGCAAGCTAGAATTCTTCATGACAACGGATGGTAGAAAACAAGGAGCAGAATTAGAGATCATTAACAACACTATTTTGGAAATGGGTACAAACAAAGAAAAACACTTCGAAGTGCCTAGTATTAATGGTGAATAGAACCAAAAACCAAATGATTTGTCAGCAAAAACCTTCCCTAATCGGAAGGTTTTTTTGTTTCTGGATTAAACTTGGATAAACCCTTACCTAAAGGATTGGGTGTTAACAAGTTTTTATTTGCGTAAATTACACCCATACCATAAACACCCCTAAATAATCCCTGAAAATATATCCACAGGCCATTTACATAGTATATCGACTTTATTTTGGGCGATAAAATAAGGGCGCTCAGCATACATAAAACAAAATTAACTCACAATTCCCGAAAACTTCATAAATGAAACGTATTATTGCCGACTCAAAAAAGGAATTATGATATATTGGCTTGTTTTAGCTATCGGAATAATCTTTGAAGTATTAGGTACTATTTCCATGAAATACGCTGAAGGATTTACCAAGCTAACTCCCTCTATTCTTGTTTTTGTTTTTTACGGATTGGCCTTGGCTTCTCTGGTGGTAGTGCTCAAAAAAATGGATGTCAGTGTCGCTTACGCCCTCTGGGCTAGTATTGGTATTGTCATCATTGCAATTATTGGAATGGTCTGGTTCAACGAGCCCGTCTCGTGGACAAAAATCATTTCTATTCTACTCATCGTTGCTGGCATCTTAGGAATCGAACTTTTTAACTAAATCATGCAGATATTTATTACAGGTGTTACTGGTTTTCTTGGTGGTGAAGTTTTAGTCAACCTCGCTGCACGAAAAGAGATTGAGAAAATTTATTGCCTCGTGCGCATCAAAGATGGCGAAGCCGATCCGAAAGCCCGCCTGCGTAAGATATTCGAACTTCACAGCGACCACTACGACGCAAATAAGATTGAGCTGGTAGAAGGCAATTTGACAGACGAAGACCTTGTCATCAAACTTAAAGCAGACCCACGGTTGAAAAACATCGACCACGTTATCCACTCTGCAGCCAACACCTCTTTTTCTGGAATCTATAACGACCTAATTGACAAAGTAAATATACAGGGACTAAAAAGCCTGCTCGCATGGGCTGCTTCGTTGGAAGTGCTGAATAAATTCGTTTATATCGGCACCGCAACAATTTGCGGAAAAGATGTTCTGCATCGCATGGTGCATGAAGACGAATCGCCAAACCTGCAAGCAAGTCATCTGGTTAGATACACCTATTCTAAAATGATGGGTGAATTAATGGTCAGAGAGATGCTCCAAAAGGAGAAAATCCTCATTCTTCGACCATCCATCATCATGGGCGACAGCAGGCCCGTATTCCCGCGTTCACCCGTCATTCTGTGGACCTTGGCCACCGCAAACCTTATTCGACTTCTACCTATTGCTCCTGATAGTGCTCTGGATGTTATCCCCGTTGATTATGCAGCAAAGGCCATTACGGCACTGCTCTTTGCTAAGCGCCGCTTCGACACCTACCATATATCAGCTGGTACGCCTTCCGTTAGCACTCCTTTCAAACTCGCCAAGGCCATCGAAGCCTTCTATCCTGAACGCCCGGCGTTTAAATTCATTGATCAGAAGATGCTAAATCCAATTAAAATCTGGTCTAAAAAAGGAGAAGACAAAAACAACCACCTCGCTGATTTTACGGAATACACTAGCTACTGGTCATCTGTTTTCAATGAAAACGGCCAGCTGCGCATTCTGCTGGCTGGCATGGAGCCTTATTTTGGGTTTCTTTCACTAGGCCAAACGTTCAATAATGATCGCTTGTTAGCCGACACAACTATAGGAGCGCCGCCTCCAGCTCATCAGTATATCCTGAGCTCCCGATCCTATTTAGATAAAATCAACATCCTGGAAGCCGCATTGGATCCATAGTCGTTTTGCTTGTTTATTCTACTAAGTATTAAGCGAAGCGAAAACACGGAAGTGCTCAAGCAAAAAAACCTCCCCTTGCAGGGAGGTTTTTGCATTTAAATAAGCACAGTTTACAAAAAAAAACATACAAAATACTCACCTCTTAAAAATCAGTATTTGTCGAATACCTAAAAATAGTTTTGTTTTCACAACGAATCTTGCGCTCCTGCTCGACACACCAATCGTTTCTAGCGGAGTCTATATGCTAAAATTAAAAACCCTTGTTGTCATCCTCTTTTTCGTTTGGTTTTCGCCTGCACTAACAAATGGACAAAGCCTTCCGCCTGGCTTCAGCATTGTGAATGTGGGAAATATCTACTACCCAACTTCCCTGGCCTTTGCTCCCGATGGCCGAATATTCTGCACGGAAAAGGCCGGCATAGTTAAAATTATAAAGAATGGAATCGTGCTTCCTACACCCTTTCTTAGCCTCAATGTTAATCAACTGAACGAGCGAGGACTGAGCTCCGTAGCCATCGATCCCAACTTTATCAGCAACCATTTTATTTATGTTTACTACACCACAGCAGATACGCCAATTCACAACCGTCTGAGCCGATTCACGGCAAACGGTGATGTGGTAATGGTGGGAAGCGAAGTGGAAGTGCTCAACTTCGAGCCCTGCGTTAATTCCATACACAACGGCGGCGGTATGGACTTCGGTGTGGATGGTAAACTGTATATCGCAGTAGGGAACGACAATGTGAACAGCAACTCGCAAGACTTAAGCAACTACAAGGGCAAACTGCTTCGCATTAACACCGACGGTAGCATTCCCGCTGGCAATCCCTTCTCGGGCTCTGCCTCAGCAAGTCGAATATGGGCCTATGGATTTAGAAACCCTTGGTCTATTGATATACAACCGGGTACTGGAAAAATATTCGTCGACGATGTGGGCGAAGCAACCTGGGAAGAAATAAACAACGCCACTGCGGCTGGCCTTAATTTCGGCTGGCCCGGAGCAGAAGGATTAAGTAGTAATGCAGCATATACCAATCCTGTGTATACCTATCACCACGGAGCAACAGGTAGCGACGATGGCTGTGCAGTAACGGGCGGCGCCTTCTTCAACCCAAGCTCCACAAATTATCCGGCAGGCTATGCCGGAAAATACTTTTTCACCGACTATTGCAACAAATACATCAACTACCTCGATGTTAGCGGAGCGAATCCAGTCAAATACAACTTCGCTACAGGATTGGCAGGAGCACTAAACTGTCTGAAAGTGGGTACCGATGGCAATATTTATTATTACAGCATCAGCCAAAACACACTCTTTAAAATCATTTATTCAAATACCAACGCGCCAACGATAACTAGCCAACCGCAAAGCATCTCTGTGCCTCAAGGACAGCCGGCAAGCTTCGGTGTCAGTGCGTCGGGAGCTCTGCCGCTTTCTTTCCAATGGAAAAAAGGAGGGGTCAATATCCCCGGTGCAACAAGCGCAACCTTCTCGATTAGCAGTTCGATCCTTGGCGATGCGGGTGCATATAGCTGCAGCGTTTACAATATATTTGGCAGTGCACTTAGTAATGCAGCGAACCTCTCCGTCACCGGCTTCAACGCAAGTCCAACCGCTAAAATTTTGACACCATCAGCAGGCGCATACTATCACTATGGAGACAATATTTCTTTTACAGGGGCTGGATCAGACCCCGAAGATGGCGTGCTTCCTGCTTCCGCCTTTCAATGGCTAATCGAATTCCATCACGATGCGCATGTTCATCCAGGTCCAACTGTTTCGCCAGGAACCACGAGCGGCAGTTTTCCAACCAATTTCGGCGAAACGTCGGCAAACATCTTCTTCCGACTAATACTCGTAGTAAGCGATGCAAACAACCTTAAAGACACCGCGTTTGTTGATATCCATCCCTTTGTCTCTAACCTTACCATCAAATCAAATCCTTCTGGACTTCAATTTTTATTAGATGCCCAACCACAAACCACGCCGTATAGCGTAATGGCCGTTTCAGGGATGACTCGTACAATCAATGCCACAAGTCCACAAACTGTGGGCACTGCAAACTACTCCTTTCAGCAATGGTCAAATGCAGGAGCAGCTTCGCAAAATATACTACTAACTGATCACGACACCATTTTTACGGCGCAATATGCCACATCTACGATTTCATCCTGTGCTGCATCAGGAACCATTTCTCGCGACCAATGGAACAACCTTAGCGGAACTTTAATTGCTAATATTCCTGTCAATGCAACGCCATCATCATCCTCAGTTCTAACAAGTTTCGAAGGACCATCGAACATAACAGATCATTATGGGAGTCGTATCAGGGGATATATCTGTCCGCCTAAATCCGGTGCGTATTCTTTTTTTATTGCGAGCGATGACAACAGCGAGCTCTGGCTTAGCACAAACGAACTGCCAGTAAATAAAATCCGAATCGCTAATGTAGCTGGATATACTGCATCTAGAGAATGGTCGAAGTACGCCAGCCAACGCTCAGGCTTGATCAATTTGGAAGCCAATCGCAAATATTACATCGAAGCCCTCCAAATCGATGGCACACAAGGCGATAATCTGGCAGTAGGTTGGCAACTTCCCGATGGATCTATGGAGCGACCTATTCCAGGTAAC
This sequence comes from Bacteroidota bacterium, assembly GCA_947448795.1. Lineage (GTDB taxonomy): Bacteria > Bacteroidota > Bacteroidia > AKYH767-A > JAHEYN01 > CANFOZ01. Next base: position 7,158 of record CANFOZ010000002.1, on the reverse strand, counting down.
AGGCTGTCATCCTATGTTGATAGCGGTGCGGACCCGCTAGTTATCATTACAGCACCATCACAAGGCACCATCTTCTCAAACCCTGCAAACATCAGTATTACAGCAATGGCATCAAGCGCGGTAGGTATTATTACCAAGGTTCAATTTTATAGCAATGGAATACTACTTGGAGAAGATCTTACTGCTCCATATCTCTATACATGGACAAATGCTACTACCGGAAGCTATGCTTTAAAGGCCTTAGCCACAACGAACACCGGGTCATCCGCAAGTTCTCCAGCGGTAACCATATCGGTTGCCAATTGCCCCACACCGAGCATAACAGCAAATGGGCCACTCACCTTCTGCGATGGCTCAGTAACACTAAAAACCACTGCCATTCAAGGTGCCTTTTACCAATGGAAAGTAAATGGTGCTGCGATACTTGGTGCTACAAATACTACATGCGTAGCAAATGCATCTGGCGATTATCAAGTGAAAGTGGTGCAAGGCTCTTGCATTGCTTGGTCGGCACCGGTTAGTGTTCGAAAACAAACGACTCCGCTTAGTGCTTCAATAACACCGGATGGCGCAACGCAGATTTGCCAAGGAGGTAGCGTAAAACTGTATGGAAATACCTGCTCGGGATATAGCTACCAATGGAGTACTAACGGAACAACCATTCTTGGTGCTACTGCATCCAGTTATATCGCCACACTTCCGGGCTCCTATCAACTAAAAATTAGTTACGCGGGAAGCAATGCTTGGTCGGCATTATGCAACGTAACGCAAGCACAATGCCGCGTTTCAGACAACGAAGTACCATCGCCACCACTTGATGTTACCTCGCTATTGAATACCGATTCAGAAGCTATGCTGATGAAATTATTCCCGAATCCAAACAACGGCAATTTCACCCTCGAAGTAACTATACCGCAAGAAGAAGAGGGAATTGTTAGTCTTGCTGTTTTCAATCTGCTCGGACAACGTGTGTTCTCAAAGAAAATGACGGCGCAAAACAACCTTATCCAAGAACATATCGAACTCGATAAAAGCCTTGCTACAGGCGTCTATACCTTGCAAATATCCACAGGGAAAAAGTCGGAAAACACACGTCTGGTATTAACTAAGCAATAAACAAAAAGCCAACAAAAAACCTCCCCTTGCAGGGAGGTTTTTTTTATTAATCAAACAAAACAAAAATCAGAACGGATTACCAGATCTTAACACGAACACTGTCTGCACGATACATAGCATCGCCTTCTTTGATTCCAAAAGCCGCATAGAACTCCGGCATATCCGATAGCGGGCCTAGCACACGAAACTTAGCCGGCGAGTGCTCATTGCTCTTCACTTGGTCGGCAATGGCCTCCGGACGATCGTTGATCATCCACGCCAAGGCATAACCCAGGAAGAAACGCTTGTCTGGATTTAAACCTGCAATGTCTTTTTTATCCTTGTACTGTGCCGTTTTCTTAAACGCCTCATAGCCCATCATGATTCCACCAAGATCGGCGATGTTTTCGCCTTGTGTTAGTTCTCCGTTTATGTGCAAACTATCTACCGCAACATACTCGCTGAACTGCTTCACGATCATTTTTGTTTTGGTATAAAACTTAGTGCTATCTTCTGGGGTCCACCAATTATTTAGGTTGCCCAACTCGTCATATTTACTGCCTTGATCGTCGAAGCCATGTGTAATTTCGTGACCAAAAGTTGAACCACCAATGATAGAGTACAAAAGAGCATCGTCAGCCAAATGGCGCTCATAACCAGGAACGATAATGTTGCAACCTGGCACCACAATCTCGTTGTTGGATGGATTATAATATGCGTTGTAGGTTTGTGGCTGCATGTCCCATTCCGTGCGATCTACCGGCTTGCCATATTTATTTATCATATAGTCAAACTCCCACTTACTCGTATTCATTACGTTGTGGATATATGAGCTTCTATCGATGCTCACGCCGCTCATGTCTTTCCATTTGTCGGGATAACCAACCTTCATTACGATAGCCTTCAACTTCTCTTGCGCTTTCTGCTTAGTACCCTCGCTCATCCAATCAAGCTGATTGATGCGCTCTGCATACACCGAACGGATCGACTCACCGATTTCCAAAAGCTTCTCTTTGGTGCCTTTCGGTAAATACTCATCCACATAAACTTGACCAATTAACTCACCAAGTGCATTGTTGGTTTGATCCACTGTGCGCTTCCAACGCGGACGCTGCTCTTTAACACCACGCAAAACACCAGAGTAAAAATTAAAGTTCTCTGTATACGTTTGGTCATCCAGGTAACGCGCTGATGCTTGAATCAATTTGTATCTAAAATAATCCTTCCAAACATCCATCGGATATTGCTTGCACAGGCCATTTAATGAAACAAGATATTCAGGCTGACCAACGATAACGCTGTCTACATTCTTAAGCCCAACAGCATCAACAAACAATGTCCAATCTAAGGTTGGCGTCAGTTTCTGAAGCTGAGCAATGGTCATTTTGTTGTAGTTATGAATTGGATCGCGCGTGTCTTCACGCTTGCGGGCAGCCTTTGCCATAGCGGTCTCTAGCTTCATCATAGCTTCGGCTGACGATTTGGCTTTTTCCGAAGCATCTCCCATCAACACAAACATAGCCGCTACATGCTCAACGAACTTTGCACGTACATTCACAGCACGCGCATCCATATCCACATAATAGGTGCGGTCTGGCAAACTTAATCCGCCTTGCGCAACAAACACTGCATACTTGCTGCTGTTCTTATCATCCTGCCCAACATAAAAGTTAAACATCGGTGCACTGGTATATGGATGAAAATAAGAGGCCATTTTCATCATGTCTTTTGAATCCTTTAACGCCGCAATACGATCCAAATCTACCTTCAAATCAGAAAGCTTTTTGGTATTAAGCGATACGCTATCCATGCCGGATGCATAGAAATCTCCAATTTTCTGTTTTATACTTCCTTTCGGCGCATCTTTCATGTTGGCTGAACTTTCACAAATATCCATGACTTGCGAATTAATAGTGTCGCGAATCATCTGCCAAAGTCCATTCGACTGCTCGCTTGCCGGAATCGGATTCTCCTTGAACCAACGGCCGTTTGCATACATAAAAAAATCTGCACCGGGCGGCAAGGCGGTATCGATATGCATGGCAAGTGCGTCGGGCGCGTCTGCGTTATTTTGTGTGTTTGAGGTACATGCGCTAAGCAGCATCGATAATCCTAAAGAAAAAAAGAGAATTCGCTTCATGGTTGTGGTTGTTTATTAGAAACACAAAAGTGCTGTTTTCCAATCGTTCCAACAAACCTCGACAAGTCTTTCTGCTAAAATTAGGCAGGAAATTAGGAAATAATGAACCAAGCAATATAAAATACACATTATCGTTTTATCGCATTGCACTGAAATGCGTATCTTTGCAAGCCAATAAAATCATGGAATTCAAAGCCGGACCCTTACTAGAAAAAATTAAAGTCCCTGCCGATTTGCGCAAGCTTAGCGACAAGGACATGGTGCAAGTTTGCCAAGAATTGCGTCAGTTCATCGTAGATATTGTTGCTGTGAACGGCGGACACTTCGGCGCAAGCATGGGAACAGTCGAATTGACGGTTGCCTTGCATTATGTGTTCAACACACCAGATGATCAGCTCATTTGGGATGTAGGCCATCAAGCCTACGGCCATAAAATCCTTACTGGTCGCCGCGAAGTTTTTCACACCAACCGTGTTTACAAAGGCATCAGCGGCTTTCCGAAACGCAGCGAGAGCGAATATGACACCTTTGGCGTCGGTCACTCGTCTACATCGATTTCTGCCGCACTGGGTATGTCGGTGGCTTCTCGGCTTCAAAACAACAAACAAAAACAGCACATCGCTGTAATCGGCGACGGCGCCATGACTGCCGGTATGGCCTTCGAAGCCATGAACCACGCTGGTGTTGAAAACACGAACCTGCTGGTTATCCTCAACGACAATTGCATGAGCATCGACCCAAATGTTGGTGCCCTTAAAGAATACCTCACCGATATTTCCACCTCGCACACCTATAACAAAGTGAAGGACGAGATATGGAAACTACTCGGCCACATCAGTAAATTCGGTCCTAACGCACAAGAGATAGCCTCTAAAATTGAGAACGGCGTGAAAGGCGCACTGCTCAAACAGAGCAACTTGTTCGAGTCACTCAAATTCAGATACTTCGGCCCTATCGATGGTCACGATGTAAACCACCTCGTGAAAGTGATGCGTGACCTGAAAGACATTCCTGGGCCAAAAATCTTGCATTGTATCACTACAAAAGGAAAAGGCTTTAAACCTTCGGAAGAAGGAAATCCTACCTTGTGGCATGCACCCGGCGTTAAATTTGACAAGGTAACCGGCGAACTTCACAAAAAGAAAGTCGAAGGACCGCAGCCACCTAAGTATCAGGATGTGTTTGGAAACACCCTCGTTGAACTTGCAGAGCTCAACAAAAAAATTGTGGGTGTAACGCCAGCCATGCCATCGGGCAGCTCCATGAACATCATGATGAAAGCAATGCCTGATCGGGCATTCGATGTGGGCATTGCCGAACAACATGCTGTCACCTTCTCTGCAGGACTTGCAACCCAAGGACTCGTTCCTTACTGTAACATCTACTCTTCTTTCATGCAGCGCGCATACGACCAAGTGGTGCATGACGTGGCCTTGCAAAAGCTCAATGTAGTGCTTTGCCTTGATCGCGGTGGACTCGCAGGCGCTGATGGCCCAACACACCACGGTGCATACGACATCGCCTATTTCCGCTGCATACCAAACATGATTGTGTCAGCACCAATGAATGAAGAAGAGCTGCGCAACCTCATGTACACTGCACAGCTAGAAAACATGGGCCCTTTCAGCATCCGCTACCCACGTGGCCAAGGTGTAATGATTGATTGGAAAACACCGTTTAAAAAACTAGATGTTGGCAGAGGCCGAAAGATTTGCGATGGCGAAGAAATTGCTATTCTTACTATCGGACATCCAGGCAACTTCGTGGTTGATGCTTGCAAAACACTTAACCTTGAAGGCCTTCACCCCGCTCATTACGACTTGCGTTTTGTGAAACCGCTAGATGCACATCTGTTGCATGAAGTGTTCGCTAAATACACTAAAATCATCACCGTCGAAGATGGCTGCCTGCAAGGCGGCTTTGGTAGTGCGATTCTTGAATTCATGGCCGACCACAACTATACAGCCCAAGTGAAACGACTCGGCATACCCGACAAAATCGTGGAGCATGGCGAGCAATCAGAGCTGTATCGTGAATGTGGTTACGACGCAAAAGCAATTATGGACTCGGTTAGAGAAATGATTGGAAACCAAGTACTCGCTTAGTAGCTTTGATACATAAAAAAAGAGGCTATCTTGCATAAAGACAGCCTCTTTTTTTTATGCCTAACAATTAATGCAAGGTAATCGAATAGCTGTTGTTGTTGACTGTAACCGTTGCTTGATTATCACAACCGGTGCTACCGAAATCCAAAGTACGAGTAGCTAAATTTGCCGGCGTTATCTCCACGGTACCACTCTCTACCCATTGGCAACTGATAGCGCGACGCAAGGGCTGGACGATATTTGCGGTATATGATACACCGTTAATATTTACTCCGTTGGCCGTTCCAGTAATAAGATAAATATCATCGTTCCGAACAAAAGGCGTTGATGCACCTGCGATCATTTCTCTTGTTCGTGTTGAATTCCAAGTGTGGTGCTCACCGGTTGGACGCGTGATAACCATGTTCACAGCTTCTACAGTCCACGTGTAGTTTCCAGCACTGTTCAATCCATTATTGGTGACGGTATGAGTTCCTTCTATATGTTTATCGTTAACATAGTAATTAGCAAATGTGATCGTGCGCGTGGTGCCTGTCTGAAAATAACCACCTGTATACGATATATTGATAACACCGCGGCGCGAACGACCATCTTGGCAAACACAGTTTGAGCTGCCGAAATCGATCATAATTGTATGTGGAACAGCAACGGTATCGCGTGTAACGGTGGCGCAACCACTTAATGCAATGGCATTTGAAGATGCACGAAAAGAAGTAATACCCAATGCAGCAGCATCAGCCATATTCGACGCATCGGTACTTACCATCTCACTCTCGTCATTATCTTCGGCGGCCTGCGTGTCTTTATCTACCTGTTTCTTTCTACATCCGGTAGTGACCAAGGAGGCCAATAACAAAACTGCCAGGAGCGCACTGACTACTTTTCTGTTTTTCATTTTGTATTTATTTAATACAAGTAAAAATAATCTTTTTACTCATACAGCACATTTTGCAATTTACAATTTCCTGTATTTAAGAATGGATCCCACCTTAACGGTTGACGTCCCGCTGGTTACTTTAAGGTGTTGAATGGAAATGGTTGGGGTGATTGTTCCAGTAGTAACAATGCCTTTGATGAAAATAACACCAGTCTCCGAAGCGGTAGTTAAAAACGCTACAGAAGCAGTGTTGTTCAAATTGGTGCCGCTTGTGGCCATGGTTTGCAGACCAGCGGCAACGGTTGTTGGACCTACATAAATAATACTTTGAGTTGTGCCAACCCCGGTGCAATTCACACCGTATTTGCAGCCCGTAGTGACAGCGGTTGTTGAAACATAAAGCATAGCCTCTATCTCATAGGTAGAGTTCTCATCTAATACACTTGTTGTTAAACCCGTAACGGTTGTAAGCGCTGTACCCGTGGATGTTGCATCAACACCAATGACTTGGGCTTCAAAATAAGGGTTTGGTCCAGTTAGCCCCGTTGCACCAGTGACACCATTTGAACCACTCAAGCCGGTAGTACCAATAGAGCCGGTGGCTCCAACAGGACCAGTTACACCAGTTGCGCCGTTAGTTCCAGCAGATCCTGTGGCACCTGTTGTGCCGTTGGTTCCGGTAGGTCCGGTTGAACCTGTTACACCCGTTTTTCCTGTGGCGCCAGTTGCACCAATAGCACCTGCGGCGCCTGCTGTTCCAGCAGCACCCGTTGCTCCCACGGCACCAACTGTACCGGCAGCTCCTGTTGAACCAGTAATTCCTGTTGCTCCTGTAGCACCATTAATACCATTGGAGCCTGTTGCTCCTGTAGCACCATTAATACCATTGGAGCCTGTTGCGCCTGTTGCGCCATTAATTCCATTGGAGCCTGTTGCGCCTG
>CANFOZ010000001.1 GCA_947448795.1 Bacteroidota bacterium | reverse complement strand
AGGAATTTCGCTACCTTAGGACCGTTATAGTTACGGCCGCCGTTTACTGGGGCTTCAATTCAAAGCTTTGCCCTTGCGGACTAACCTCTCCTCTTAACCTTCCAGCACCGGGCAGGTGTCAGGCCTTATACTTCATCTTTCGATTTTGCAAAGCCATGTGTTTTTGTTAAACAGTCGCCTGGGTCATTTTACTGCGGCCCCCCAGAAGGGGGCACCCTTTATCCCGAAGTTACAGGGTCAATTTGCCGAGTTCCTTAACCATGGATCACTCGAGCACCTAAGAATATTCTTCTCGACTACCTGTGTCGGTTTGCGGTACGGGCGCCATGAATATTAAGTTTAGAGGTTTTTCTTGGAAGTATGATTAGGGTCATATCAACTCGCCCGAGGGCTCGCTGTACTATCACTTTCGACAGGTCTTACGGATTTGCCAATAAGTCCTATATCTACAAGTTTTAACGCACTATTCCGTCAGTGCGCAGACCTTTCACTCCTTCGTCACCCCTTCACTATTCATGCCGGTGCTGGAATATTAACCAGCTGTCCATCGGCTTCTCCCTTCGGATACGCCTTAGGCCCCGACTAACCCTGATCCGATTAGCGTTGATCAGGAAACCTTAGTCTTTCGGTGTGTGGGTTTCTCACCCACATTATCGTTACTTATGCCTACATTTGCTTTTCTAACTGCTCCAGCATGGCTTACGCCACACCTTCTGTGCTGTTAGAATGCTCCCCTACCAATTCGCATTGCTGCGTATTCCATAGCTTCGGTAATATGCTTAATGCCCGATTATTATCCACGCCCGATCGCTCGACCAGTGAGCTGTTACGCACTCTTTAAATGAATTGCTGCTTCCAAGCAAACATCCTGGCTGTCTAAGCAATCGGACCACGTTTAACCAACTTAGCATATATTTAGGGACCTTAGCTGATGGTCTGGGTTCTTTCCCTCTCGCCCACGGACCTTAGCACCCATGGGCTCACTGCTGAGCAATATGTCAATAGCATTCGGAGTTTGCCTGAGTTTGGTAGGCAGTAACGCCCCCTAGCCCAAACAGTAGCTCTACCTCTATGACACTAAATCTCAACGCTGTACCAAAATACATTTCGGGGAGTACGAGCTATTTCTCAGTTTGATTAGCCTTTCACCCCTACCCACAACTCATCCGAGAGCTTTTCAACGCTCACCAGTTCGGACCTCCAGAAAGTGTTACCTTTCCTTCATCCTGGTCATGGGTAGATCACAAAGTTTCGCGTCTACCCCCTCTGACTATACGCCCTATTCGGACTTGCTTTCGCTTCGGCTGCGTCTGTAACCAGACTTAACCTTGCCAGAGAGGAGTAACTCGTAGGCTCATTATGCAAAAGGCACGCTGTCATCCCATACGGGACTCCAACCGCTTGTAAGCACACGGTTTCAGGTTCTATTTCACTCCGCTGTTCGCGGTTCTTTTCACCTTTCCTTCACAGTACTAGTTCACTATCGGTCTCTCAGGAGTATTTAGCCTTACCAGATGGTGCTGGTGGATTCCCACAGGGCGTCTCCGACCCCGCGGTACTCAGGATACTGTCAAAAAATAAAATCTTGTGCTTACGGGATTATCACCCTCTATGATGCTGCTTTCCAGAAGCTTCAGCTTGAATTTTATTTTCATATAACAGTCCTACAACCCCCAACAGGCCGTAACCTGTTGGGTTTGGGCTGTTCCCCGTTCGCTCGCCACTACTTGGGGAATCACTAAATTGTTTTCTTTTCCTCCGGGTACTTAGATGTTTCAGTTCTCCGGGTTGACTCCATATTGGTTGTACAACTTCATTGTACAGGGTTGCCCCATTCGGAAATCTTCGGATTAGCGGTTATTTGCACCTCCCCGAAGCTTATCGCAGCTTATCACGTCCTTCATCGTCTCTGAGAGCCAAGGCATTCACCGTGTGCCCTTAATTACTTTCGTTATCGCAACGAAAAATACTTATATAATCTTATGTTTTCTTTCAATATGTCAAAGAACGATATCAGTTTTGTTGATATGAACAGGTGGAAGCCTGTTCGAATCGAACTGATCCGTGAATTAGCCTGGAGCGAACCATGATCCCGCTCGTTGCGGAATGTTCCCTTATGGAACCAAATTCAAATTTTTAAAAAGAACGATACTCTAATCCAATTCTGTGGAGGTGAACGGAGTCGAACCGATGACCCCCTGCTTGCAAAGCAGGTGCTCTAGCCAGCTGAGCTACACCCCCGATAAGCTCCTCCATATTCAAGGGATGCGCATTGCTTTACATCCCCAACGAGTTTTTTTTAGTAGTCCCGGACAGAGTTGAACTGTCGACCCCTACATTATCAGTGTAGTGCTCTAACCAGACTGAGCTACGGGACTGTGATCAATCCAGAAACTCTTGGGTTAGCACCCTCTGAGCTCGTTTTGGGTATTCATTTATCGTTAATAAATGAAAGAAAAAAAGGAAATAACAAGCATAGTTTATGATAGTAATCAAAAAACGTAACAAATCGCTCTAAAAAGGAGGTATTCCAGCCGCACCTTCCGGTACGGCTACCTTGTTACGACTTAGCCCCAGTCACTGATTTTACCCTAGGCGACTCCTTTCGGTCATCGACTTCAGGTACTCCCAGCTTCCATGGCTTGACGGGCGGTGTGTACAAGGCCCGGGAACGTATTCACCGTACCATTGCTGATGTACGATTACTAGCGAATCCAGCTTCATGAAGTCGAGTTGCAGACTTCAATCCGAACTGAGACCGGCTTTAGAGATTAGCATCACATCGCTGTGTAGCTGCCCACTGTACCGGCCATTGTAGCACGTGTGTAGCCCTGGACGTAAGGGCCGTGCTGACTTGACGTCATCCCCACCTTCCTCACCGCTTGCGCGGGCAGTCCCATTAGAGTCCCCGGCATTACCCGTTGGCAACTAATAGTAGGGGTTGCGCTCGTTGCTGGACTTAACCAAACACCTCACGGCACGAGCTGACGACAGCCATGCAGCACCTAGTTTCGTGTCCTTGCGGACTGACCCTTTTCGGGATCATTCACTAACTTTCAAGCCCAGGTAAGGTTCCTCGCGTATCATCGAATTAAACCACATGCTCCTCCGCTTGTGCGGGCCCCCGTCAATTCCTTTGAGTTTCAATCTTGCGATCGTATTCCCCAGGTGGATTACTTAATGCTTTCGCTTAGACGCTGACAGTGTATCGCCAACATCGAGTAATCATCGTTTAGGGCGTGGACTACCAGGGTATCTAATCCTGTTTGCTACCCACGCTTTCGTGCCTCAGCGTCAGTTACAGTTTAGCTAGCTGCCTTCGCAATCGGTGTTCTGTGTCATATCTAAGCATTTCACCGCTACATGACACATTCCGCCAACCTCAACTGTACTCAAGACCTGCAGTATCAATGGCAGTTCCAACGTTAAGCGTTGGGCTTTCACCACTGACTTACAGGTCCGCCTACGCACCCTTTAAACCCAATGAATCCGGATAACGCTCGGGTCCTTCGTATTACCGCGGCTGCTGGCACGAAGTTAGCCGACCCTTATTCTTATGGTACCATCAATCCCGATAGAAATCAGGATATTTTTCCCATACAAAAGAAGTTTACGACGCAGAGCGCCTTCATCCTTCACGCGGCATGGCTGGATCAGGGTTGCCCCCATTGTCCAATATTCCTTACTGCTGCCTCCCGTAGGAGTCTGGTCCGTGTCTCAGTACCAGTGTGGGGGATCATCCTCTCAGACCCCCTACCAATCGTAGCCTTGGTAGGCTTTTACCCTACCAACTAGCTAATTGGACGCATGCTCATCTCTGACCGCCGGAGCTTTGATTACCGAGAAATGCTTCCCAGTAATGTTATGGAGTATTAATTCACCTTTCAGTGAGCTATTCTCCAGTCAGAGGCAGATTGCATACGTGTTACTCACCCGTGCGCCACTCTCATAAGTATTGCTACTTAATCCCGTTCGACTTGCATGTATTAGGCCTGCCGCTAGCGTTAATCCTGAGCCAGGATCAAACTCTCCATAGTAAAGTTTGATTTGTTCTGCATCGCTGCAGAACTATTGCTCTAAAGATTTGTTCTGTGTTCTCCCGGGTTGCTGCCTCGGGAGAACGGCTTGTTATTTCCTTTCAGTCTTTCAAAGAACTTTGTCAATTCAAGATCCAACTTTTTACTGCCGGATTTTCATTCCCTTGTTTTGTAAGGGGGTGCAAAGGTAGATAATTAATTTCCATACTTCCAAATGTTTTCGAAAAAATATTTTTTCTTTTTTCTAAACTGCCTTTCGGCTTGGCTTTCTTCTGCGTTCTGTGAGCGTGCAGTTTTGTACCTTAATATCTAATTCAAAGAACCCTCTTCAATACTGCTTTCCTAATTTGCGTTTCCGTCGTTAAACGTAGTGCTTATTGTTTCAAGCGGGGTGCAAAAGTACAACCTATTTTCTAATCTCCAAACATTTGACACAAATAATTTTGAATATTGTTGGACAAAAATAAAGAAACCCTCTGTTGACGAGGGTTTCAAGGGCAAAAAAAAAATTCAATATTTTTTTCGAATCGAAGTTCGAAATGGCTAAAAAGGGATACTCGGCACGTTCGGCTGCTCTTTTTGAACGAATGTTATCGCTATTCCTGCTCGAAGTGCGCAAACTTGCGCCGATGCTGGAATATACAGGCCTGCTGTGCCTTCGTTATACACTAATCGATGCGTGCTTCCAAAGAACGAAAACACGTTATCTGTATTTACAAATCCTCGATAAAACCCATGCTGCCACTGCATTCCAAGCCCAATGTTACTTGCCGTACCGTTTATATAAGCATACGATGCACCCAGTTCCAAGCCCGATTTTAATACCTTGCTATAATGAAGCATCATCGAAACCATCGGCTTATAGGCATACTCTGTATATATAAGAAAACCCCACGTAACGGTTGGACTGGTGTGAGCAAGCACAGATACATAAGACTTTGGCAGCAACTTGCTTCTATAGCTTGTATTGTCGATAGTCCAGGTTGTTGCTGCACGTATAGAGTCTAGTAAACCAACTGCTGCAGCTGAATCAACAGCCTGGCCTTGATTCAGATTAATAGGCGTGGTTGGCAATACTGTATTGTTAGTCCGGTTTTTAACATCGTCACGCCACGATATGCCGCCAAGGTCTATAACACTAGCGGAAACAACAAATCGACCGCCTAAGATGGTGTAAGTAGCTCCTAGGTCCAATCCAAGTCCGGGATTCCTCATGTTAAACAGGTTCTGCGCCATGGATTTCGAAGGGTTCGCATTCATGCCCGCCGACTGCAAGCGCATGCTTGTAGTGCCCGACATAGCATAAGCAGCTGTATCTACACGTAGATCCAACAAAGTTCCCTTCTTAATATATAGATTGTGAATACCCTGCAGCATTTTAATACGCGCCCCTAGCTCTAACTTGCCAAATGGTTTCGAATACCGAATTGCCGTCTCGCGATATCGTGTTGCATTTAGATAGGCTTCGTAATCGGGTAGCTGTCCTACCATGCTGGCTGAGCCATTCCAAAGCAACTGCATGAGATCCTTGCTGTATGCTGCGCGCACAAAGGCCCGCTCTGTGATGTTGACGCCAAAGCTGCCAAGTGCATTGGTGTAGGCTCCGGAAAGCAAATCAATGCTCGTTTCGGTTGAAAGATAATTACGTAGCCTCATCTTCCCTATTGCTTGATTGAAGTCGAGCTGCGTAGCGCCCGATGCTGCGTCTTTACTAAAGAAATCGCTATATCCTAATCCTTTCTGATTATAAGCGAAGCCGAAAGACGAAACCAAGGGTAAGCCTATCGACCAACCTTGCTGACTAAATGCAGGGTTCGTATAGGAGCTCTGCATCAGCGAGCGATTGAAATGCATCCCCAACTCGCCTTGGGCGTAGAGTTCGCTTCCAGCAAAGCTTGCCAAAAGAAATAGCGCAGTATGTAGTAGCTTCTTTTTCATCGGTCGGCTTGAACTCCTATGTTGAACTTGATTTTTGATGCTGAGCCAATTTTAACAGTTGTGCTTGCAGCAGTGACTAACTTAACAGCACAAACAACGCGATCTGCGTGCAGCAGGGCTTGATATTGCGTGTTACTAATAGCTATGGTTTGCGCGATTACCGAAGGCGCGGAAATAGCACCGCTGCTTTTTACTGTGCCTGCGGGTGCAGCAAATCCGTCATCGGATAACAAGGCCGCTCCCCTAATACCTGCGGCATCAAGAGGCCATATCTGAATTGTGGCGCTAACCGGGAAGCTGTTCGTTACATAAAGCCGAAGCGCTTTTATTGTTTTGTCTTTGAATACAGACATGTTTAGGGCTACCGTGTCGAGCATTGTTATGCTGTCGAAAGCGCCTTCTAAAGGCATCAGCAGCTCGGAATAGATAGAGGCGGAACTTGTATCGGTAAGGAAGTAGGAATACGTTGTAGGCAATTGCCTTACACTATCCCGAAGGTTTAATAGCATGCTTGTTGGTGCATGGTAAAGAAGCTCGGGCAAATCAGAAATTGCCCCAGTAAGCTTAATCGTGCGCAAGGCTGTCTTTCCTTTCAATGTTGGCACGGCATAATTCCATCCTGTCAACAAGGTGTCTGCATGCAATATAGTGGTGCCGGTAATTGGCGACTGTCCTGCAACCTGATCAATGTAGCCAGTTAAAGGCATGCCCATCGAATTACTCATGGTTAAATTAAGTGAGGGGGCTTTGAATCGAAGACCTCCAGCTGTAATGTTGTTGAAGAACTCAACAGGAAAGGTGCTTTGCATTGCAGGCAGCATCATGGATCCGAAGTTTCCATCGATATTACTAAACTCGAGGCCGACAAATTGAACAGTAATGAACGTGCTATCGTCAATCTGTAATGAGTTGCCGATATAGCTAATCGAATCCTTAACCATAAAAGACAAGCGATTACTTGGAGTTGCGCCATTAAAAGCCAGGTTGATGCTGTAACCAGCTAAATCGGTTACCACCTCCGACTCAACTGGCAACATGCCTGCATAATTCACATTCGCCTGCTCAGTAAAAGCTACACCACCTTGTTTTAGTAAGGGTATAGATACCGTGAATGCATTGTTGTGCTTGCAGTTTGTGCTGTATTTGATGCGAAGCTGACCTGCACGAAACTTGATGTTTTTTATCAAGGCCTGCTGCGGAAGTGCGAAGGTCAATGTGTCGTTAAAGGATGTTTGCAAAAATCCCGTCGTTGTTAGACTATTTATCTCGGCAATAGACAAGGCAAAGCTATGACCCTTTGATTGATCGGGAAGGGGAAACAAAGCATTGCCTTGGGGGCCACTCACAGCTCCATCACTCGTGAAAGTGATCGTAGATGATGTAGTCAATGTACTGTCAGGCAAAGCATGTACTAACTGAGCAACACCAAACTCGGCTGTCGCAAGTTGATATGCATCAACGGCTTGATGGCCTGCAAGAGTCAAGTCACTGATTACATCTTTCTTGCAAGCACTAAGCAGCAAAAGGGCACTCAAACCGAAACAAAGCGTTTTGTTGAATATCTTTTTCAAATTTCAGGTGCTAGTTTATGACAATTTTTATTCAATAGAATAGCAATTTATAACTTTATCTGCGCTCCCGCAAATAAGCACTGACTTCTCGCCTGCTGATCCTTGAATAAGGATTATCCCCGTGTTTCCTTTCAAAGGAAAACCATCCTTGATTGACCCGTCCTCATTAAAGAGATACACTTCGTTGGCGCGCGGACAGACCACACCGATGAAACCATGCCCTTCCTCTTGTTGAAAGAGTTGCATAATACCAGCTGTGGCATCCTTGAAACGATGGTTATATAAAGCCATGCTGTCTTGACTCATAGCTTGCACTTCATTGTCAGCTAAAAAAACATACGCAGAACTTAGATCCGCATTGAGATCCAGAAGACCAAAGGCGGAGGGGGTTAAACCCTTAGGTGCTTGTTCTTTTTTCGCAGTGCCATCAAAGAAAAGAGACACCACCTTAGAACAATTGTCCAGCGCAACAAACCGGGACTGCTCAATCGTCTGTCCTTTCTCTATTTGATAAGGGCTAGTAACATGGGTGTTGATTCCCTCTGCAAAGGCAACGCGGTCTTTCCCCTTCCGATCCACAAGGTGGATATCGCCCAGGGTGTCACTAAACAACAGCAAATCTTTATCGGCAAGCTTGAAGTACTGCAAAGCCTGATCCATATACCCAAGATTGCCTTTGAATTTCCACCCCTCAATAGGTTTACCATTCAATTGTTGCGCAAGCAGTTTGTTTCCACAAGGAATAAATACGCGATAATCCTTCTTCTTGTCGTAATCAACAACAGTCAATCCTGCTGTTGCCATGGGATTCAATTTGCGCGGATAGCCTTTTACGGGATCCATTTTTCGGTCGATAAGATGAACCGCAGAAGCCGTATTAAACAAGAATTGATATTTATCGTTGTGATAATAATCAACCTGCACGACATCGCTTAGAATGGGCTCGTCTATACTGTCTTTCCAAATCACCGCTCCTTGCTGATCAATGAAATAAAGCACGTTGTTATCATCCTGAGCAAGCAAGTCCTGTTCACCCGTTAAGGGGTTGGTTACCAACCAGGGCTTCTTGCTCATAGTGGTGTCGAGTGTTGTGGACCAACGCAACGCTACATCGCTCTTAGTAACCGCCGGTCGATGCAGCATTACGTGTGTGTAAACCTTATCTCCATCACCAATTGCTTGAAAGGTGCACGCGCCAAGACTTTTTAGGGCCGGGGCATTGGCCTGTAAGGCGTCGAGCAGACCGCTGGATGCAAAGGATAATAGCATTGGGTAGGAACGTGCGATATTTACATAGATGAATCGGTTGCTTTTTCCAGGCACGTTTTCTGAAACCGATTTATAGAGCGGGTCGTGCTCCATCGTTCTTCCTGCTAGGTTATCATCAATGAATGATCGCAGCGCGGATGCTTGGTTTGCAAAAACGACATAGTCTCCGACAAAGGTGTAAAACACCTTTCCAAGGCTTCGAAAATCACTTCCAAAAAGAGCCGGCAGCCAACCTGGTAAAGCAAGGTAGGCGATGGCGTGCTCCTTGTATTGCTCCGATACAAGATGCTGTTCGCCGGGATTGTCTTTGCGTTCTGCGGCATAACTCAGCACCTTGAGATTCTTGAGGGCAAGCTGTGTGTCGCGGCAACGGATCACGGCATAAGCATGGTTTTCCCAACCTTGTGATCCGCATTCATTAACTGCAAGCGCATATTCATTGCCAAGCCAAGCTAACACGTTTTCTTCGAGATTGACCGAGTAGTGTACATTCAACTTTTCGACTTCGGTATTTTGCGCATCTGGATGCCGCTTCCGGAACGTATTGAGTTTGTTGTAGAACGACTTCGGGTCTGCAAATGCAGTATATGCAACCAGGGCCGTTTTTTTCGACAGCTGCTTGAACAATGCTGGCGCAGGTGGCGGTTGATTACGGAAGATGGATAAGTAATCCGTTGTGTCGGCGACAGTACTATAGCCGCTTAAGGTGAGGTTGGCTTCCTTGAGCTTCACATCAAGCCCTGTCCATCGTGCAAAGAATACTAAGGGGTCAATCAAGGCGCTGTTCTCTTTATTTAACAGGAGCACGAGCATCTTGGCAAAATTCTCGTGTCTGATAAAGAGGTTTGCATCCACATTTTTACCAGCGGCCTCATATACTTCGGTAAAGCCTTTGCTTTGCAAATTGGCGAGAGGCAGTTTCGATTGCCGAATCGCATCTTCAACCAAATAGGCGGTACAGCTTCCGGTGAGCAGTCCGCGCACAATAGCATACGAGAAGACGCGCCCATCAGGCATGTCGATTTGGCGTATGGCGACACCTTGGTAGCTTCTTTTTCCGCTTGGCTTGATGTCTCCGAAAAAATACGCCATGGCTTCATTTACCGATGATTCCTGTGCGCTGCGGGGCAAGGATACGGTGAAAAGGAAGTCGAGCTTATCGGTGTTTACAATATGCGCCGAAATAAATACGGTATTCTCCTCCAAAAAACTTTTTAGTTTTGGATTTTTACGACAGATAGAGTCGGCATAGGAAAGAGTCTGACTGCAGCGTTGAAAAAAGGCGAATCCTGCTGTACATTTCCAGGGCTGATTATTAGCCAAATGCTCAATGAAGCGAGGGAAATTGCGACTTTCCAGAACAAATGCTGCGTCTTTTGGAATAATTCCAAAGGCATCGGCACGCGGCACTTTATAACGCTGATAATAAAAATACGAGAATGCGATGCCGCCAATAATGAGCAAAGCTAGAATGGAGGCGAATACCACTCTTTTCATCCGACGAAAACCAATTTTTCAAGGTTCATATTCGGATAAAAGTACGTGTAATAAAACCCCGCTGTATTAAGCACGGATTTTACTTTTCTACAAAAGCATGTTCATAAGAGAAGGCAATGCAAAGACTTACGGCAAAGTAAATGATGCAGATAGCAATGCTGCTTATGCAATGAGCAGAAAAAGCAGAAAGCCGTTTAATGGGACGGCTTTCTGTATTTGCTTATTTCTTGTTGCTGCTTTTGTTTTTTCGAGGCTCCTTCTGCGTCAAATCGCTTGGCGCAAGCTTGAGCAACATCTCGTTGTAGCTCTCGAGCACTTGCAGGTACTTGTCCTTCCAATAAGTTACCTCGTCTTTGCGACCACCAAATGGGGATGCCGGATCAATAAGTAACTGGTTGTTGGTGTTTGCACCTTTGAAGCGCTTAAGTTCGGCTATTTCATCTGTGAAATCGTAGTGGATGATATTCCCGATTTCTAGGATGTAATCGATGGGAACATTGGTGTTCTCAAAGATATAATAAAGCCAACGGGCTGTTTTACCCATTTTGCGTGCTAGCTTAGTCAGTGGAAAACCACTTTGACGTACTGCCTTTTCGACAATCTCTCCTTTGTGTTGCATAGTATCGCAAAGGTCATCCTTTGCGCTTGAATTTTTTTTCATCTCTTTTACTTTATTTTACGAATTTTACTTATTAGAATAACACAAATCTTTGTTTTTGCAATAAAATCAGCACTCTATTAATATCTACGGAAAAATTTAAGACTTCAATGATGCAAAGTTAGGTATTTTTCATATACAATAATTAGCACCTAGCCCAAAAGAACTCCATAATGATCTTTTCGAAAGCAAAGGCATGACTAATTCTAGTAGTTCTATTGCACAGATGCTCAGAAATTTTTACATTTGTTTATTCAATAAAAATCGGCCTCTTCATCTAGTAGATTAGGCCGCTCAATTAACCACTAGGGAGTATCCGAAAAGCCTTACGAGTAGGGTTATCTTAAAAAAACAATAACAATGAAAAAAGTAGTATTGATTGCATTTGCTGCCATCTTATGTGTAACCGCAAACGCGCAAAAAAATGCTAAGCCAATTCCTAATTCAAAAGGAACAACCTTAGTATCAACTGGCCCAAAAGCACCAGCAGCAGCTACGCTGATTGGAAAATCGTCTGGAGAAATCCTTAAGAGCCAATTTACTAGTGCTCAGAAAGTGGAGATGACTGATGGCTCAACCGTTAGCTCATTCCAAATGACAGTATCTTGTGCTGGTATGGATGACCAAACATTAAGCAACACAGCTAATAATCAAATCACCAAAGAGATGTATGCGATGCTAAGCCGCGCAAATGCTGGTTGCACCTTGAAAATCTGGAACATCATGGTTAACGGTAAGGCAGTAGCTGCAATTAGTTTGACTATTAAGTAAGCAAATACGAACAAGACCTATTAAAAAGCGTCGGGAAACCGGCGCTTTTTAAAAATTGCGCTAGCCGTAAGAAGTGTACCGCATTATTGCTTGCTGGGAGCAAATGGAAAATAAACCAGGGCGAAACCGAAAAGCCTCACGAGTAGGAAAACAAAAAAACACAACCCCATGAAAAAATTAATTTATGCTGCTGCAGCGCTTCTAATATGCTTGAATGTCTCTGCGCAAAAAAATCCGAATCCAAACGTAACACCTATAGGTGGTTCGCAAGGCGCAACAACTAGCCCAGTAGGCGGAACAAAAGGCACAACAACTACTCCAGTTGTAAGTCCAAACGGTGGAACAACTAGCCCAGTAGGTGGAACAAAAGGCACAACAACTACTCCCGTTATCAGTCCAAACGGTGGAACAACTAGCCCAGTAGGTGGGACAAAAGGCACGACAACTACTCCAGGTACTAATCCAAAAGGCGGAGCAACTAGCCCAGTAGGCGGAACAAAAGGCACGACAACTGCTCCAGGAACTAGCCCAAATGGTGGAACAACTAATCCAGCTGATGGTGCCAAGGTTAATCACTAAATGTGAAGCCAAGCGATCAGCCCTTTAACCTAGTAAAAAGCGTCGGCATTCCCGGCGCTTTTTTTTTACCAAAAAGCGAGCTGCTTATCATGGAGCTTGAAGCCGAGTCGATGGTGCGGCGTAACGCCATGCTTAGCAATGGCTTGCTGGTGCAGCTCTGTGCCATAGCCCTTGTTCTGATTCCAAGCATACCTTGGAAATGCATCGTGAAGCTGCAGCATATAGTCGTCGCGGTAAGTCTTGGCGAGCACGCTGGCTGCTGCAATGGAAAGATAGAGGGCATCGCCTTTAATAATACAGTGGTGCGGAATGCCTGCATAAGGCTTGAAACGATTCCCGTCTATGAGCAAGCACTCGGGCCTAGTTTTTAATTGATCCACCGCCTTATGCATTGCTAAAATGGAAGCGTTCAATATATTGATCTTGTATATTTCATCTACATCAATTGGAGCTACCGCAAAGGCCAGCGCCTCCTCTTCGATTATGGTGCGCAAAGCATAGCGCGTTTTCTCGTTGAGCTGCTTCGAATCGTTCAACAGCTTGTTTTTAAAAGTGGGAGGCAATATCACTGCCGCCGCAAAAACCGGCCCGGCCAAGCAACCACGCCCAGCTTCGTCACAGCCAGCTTCTAAAACACCTTTCTTATAATATCCTTTGAGCATATCGGTTTCTCAAGCAAATGTGCAAAGAAAAAAACAAAGCTCCTTATATCCTGATGAGTAAACACCCAAAGCATTGACCTCCTAATGCTTTTTGCTAACTTTGTCGTTCTTTAAATAGTGTTATGCAGAAGAAATTCGTTACCAACCTTGCCCTGCTCCTTTTCTTGAACCTGCTCATCAAAGGGTTTTATATCCTTGTTATTGAGGTTGGCGTTCAAAATCGGGTGGGCACCGAAAGTTTTGGCACCTATTTCGCGCTGCTTAACTTTTCTTTTTTACTCAACATCCTGCTTGACGTTGGCATCACCAATTTCAACAATAAAAACATTGCCCAAAACAACCACTTATTATCAAAGCACTTTTCAAGCATTGTGGTTTTGAAATTGCTTTTAGCTTGCGCCTATCTCTTTATTTCTCTGGGTATTGGCCTAGTCATCGGCTACGATATGCGACTGATGAAACTCTTCCTCTATCTTGGCCTCAACCAATTCTTGATTTCCTTTGTTCTCTACCTGCGCTCCAATTTAGCAGGCCTTCATCTTTTCAAAACAGACAGCGCGATGTCGGTGCTTGATCGCGGTTTTATGATCCTTTTCTGCGGCTTCCTCCTTTGGAGCAGCTGGGCGCCAGCGCACTTCGATGTAATGCTCTTCGTATATGCACAAACCGCATCCTATGTAGTGCAAGCTTTAATTGTGTTTTTTATCGTGCTGCGAAAGGCCGAATTTCTCCGGCTCAAATGGGATTATCCATTTGCGCTGATGATTTTAAAGAAGAGCTTTCCTTTTGCAGTACTTGTGCTGCTGATGACCTTCTATAACCGCATCGACACCGTTATGCTTGAACGCATGCTTCCGGACGGTGCACAACAATGCGGTGTTTACGCTTCTGCCTATCGCATACTGGATGCAACAAACATGGTCGCTTTCCTTTTCGCAGGACTGCTTCTACCTATGTTTGCGAAGATGCTCAAGCTGCAGCAACCGGTGGAAGACATGGTTAAATTAGCCACCTCCCTGCTGATTGTGCCGGCCATAATAATCGCGGTTGGCTCCTTCACATTCAGAACAGAAATCATGGACAAACTATACCATGATCATGTCATTGAATCGGCGGCCGTATTTGGCAAGCTTATGTTCTGCTTCGTTGCCATCTCCACAACCTATATCTTCGGCACCTTGCTCACGGCCAATGGCAATTTGAAGGAAATGAACATCATGGCCTGTAGCGGCATCATCATCAACATCCTGCTCAATGTACTTTTAATACCAAAATTCAAGGCCACAGGCTCCGCATATGCCAGTCTTACCACGCAATTCTTGACAGCCATGGCACAAGTATTTATGGTGCAATATATTTTTCGCTTCCGCATGAATCTACGCTTCCTTATCGCATTGCTGATTTTCGGGGGCTTGGTGTTTGTCATATTTAGCTATTCGCAACAGCTGCTTCCAAATTGGATAATGGCTCTAGGAACAGGCACCGCAGTTGCGTTTGCGACGGCCTTCGCGTTTCGCCTGATCAGCATCAAAGGACTTGTGAATATCATGAAATTCGGTTGATTATCATGCGCGCGCAAACACGTTTAATCGCTGTTTTTAAAAGCGTGCTGTATCGCAGGCTGCTGTTCTTTTTTGTACTGCTTTTATGCAGTCGCTTTGCCCTCTGGGCGCAGCCTAGTAATCTGCTGAAAGCGACCTTTAAAACCGAATGGTCTTCCACCGAAAACGGGTCTGCGAAGTTTTGGTATGCCCGAGTAATCGGCCAAACAGAGAAAGGATCGTTTTTGCTCAAAAGCAATCTGCCATTAGATAGTCAAGAAGACCAAGTTGGCTTGCGAAGCAGAAAAAATGCATTGGTTTTCTACGACCCCGCGCTCACTTGGAAATGGGAGAAGCAAATCAACACAGGAAACAAAAACGGCCATCTTGATTCGGTTTTTGTGATGGGCAATAATGTCCTTGCCTTGTATTCGGGATCCAGTGAAGATGGAAATACATTCTCCTTGCGAATGGAGCGCATCGACCTGCCTCCTGGCAACGCATCACCCGCTAATACACTGTTGGAGCTGCCACGCAATAAAGCGGCTACCGCCTTGCCTGGCTTAAGCAGTCTTTCTCCTAATCACCAACTACTTGCCTTGGCGCTTCGAAAAAATGGGGCTTCTTTAGCTTCCATCGAACAGCATACCCTGATGGTCGGGCTATGCGGTGCCGATTTGCAAATGAAAACAAGAAAGGAATTGGCGGTTCCTGCCGACCTTATCGAAGATCCAAGCGCCAAGCTTTTCCTTAGCAACGACTCGGTCATTTTTATTGTCGGGCAAATACGAAGCGGACAAACCAATGGCTTCCGTATTTACCGATACGACTTTCGAAACGAAGAGGCAAAGAGCACCTTTGTTGAGCTAGTCGATAGGCAAATTGTCGGTGCGCAATGTGCGCTTGATCCCGTGAACAGCAATTTAGTAATTGCGGGGCTTTACTCGAACCTAAGTAGCCAATCCGCTGCAGGCTTCTTTTACACTCGCATAAATACGGGTAATTTATCCCTCTCTGTAAATGTTTCGCATCCGTACAGTGATGATTTTCTTAATCAATTTATTGGCGAGCCCAAATCGTCAGATAAAAAAGAACTTCTCAACTACACCTTAGCGAACCTTGTGTTGCGCCAAGATGGCGGCGTGGTAATTCTGGCAGAATGTCGTTTTCAATCAGAATACGCTTACTACGACTTCTTTACAAAAACCTATGTTACGCGCACGGTTTCTCATTTCGACAACATCACAACCATGTCTTTAAGCGCCGATGGTACTGCAGAATGGGCAAAGAACATCGACAAAAAACAAGACTCTCAAGAAGATGACGGGTACTACTTATCCTATGCCCCAATTGTTACGAATCAACAAATCCAATTGCTTTTCAATAAACCAGACGACAAGTTTAACAGCATTTTGCTTTATAGCATCAGCAGTACTGGCGAAATAAGCACAAGCTTGTTTGCCGATTATTCGGACAATGCAACACTAATTCCTAAAGGATCTAGGCAGGTAGCTATAAGCGCGGCTTTATTTCCTGTTTTTCGTAAAAACCGGTTCTATCTAGTACGGGCCAATTTCTAATTATGAACGCCCTCTCCCAAAGGCTTTTCATGGTAAAGGCCTACCTGCGTCACCTGCTCCGTTCAAAATCGTTGGATAGCGTGCACCCGCCTTTTCTCTTTGAGCTATACAGCGAAGTCATACGCAATCGACATCCGTATTACGCCTTTCGTAAAATCGAGTCCTTGCGAATGCTCCTGCTAAATTCAGAAGAAACCCTCAAGACCATCGATCTGGGCGCGGGCTCTAACGTCTTGTCATCCAAAAGAAAACGCGTACGTGATATCGCTCGCTCCTATGCCAAGAACCCCATTTACGCTCAATTGCTCTTTCGTTTCGCCAATCATTTCCGATCTAAGAACATACTCGAATTGGGCACTTCGCTAGGACTCTCGTCCTTATACTTAGCCATGCACGATTCCAGCGCGCGCGTAATTACATTGGAAGGCGATCCACAGACAGCGGATTGTGCGCGCAGGAACTTCGAGCGTATGCGGGTAAACAACATCGAAGTAATCACAGGACCTTTTGACGACACGTTAGCTGGCGCACTCCAGCAAATTGGGAAGGTAGATCTGGTTTTTTTCGATGGCAATCATCGCAAAGAACCCACCTTACATTACTTTAAAGAGTGCCTTCAGCACGCGGATGAAAACACCGTTTTTATTTTTGATGATATTCATTGGTCGCCCGACATGCAAGATGCCTGGGAGGAAATTGGTCGCCACGAAAGCGTTACAAGCACTGCAGATCTGTTCTTTTTTGGTCTTGTTTTTTTTCGAAAAGAGCTAAGCAAGCAACACTTTAGTCTACGCGCATAGAACCGAGCGACGCTCTTTTTTTCTATCTTCGCAGTATGGGAGCACTCATCGAGTTAAAAGGCATCAGTCGAATCTACCAAATGGGCTCGGAAACCATCCATGCCCTTCGCACCATCACCCTTGCGATCGAAAAAAACGAATATGTGGCTCTCATGGGTCCTTCGGGCTCAGGCAAGTCGACTTTGATGAATGTGCTCGGCTGCCTCGACACGCCAAGCGGCGGCGAATATTGGCTTAACGGAACCTCGGTGGGCCAAATGACCGATGACGAACTTGCTGTTATCCGCAACAAAGAAATTGGTTTTGTTTTTCAAACCTTCAACCTTATCCCCCGTTCGTCTGCCCTTGAAAATGTAGCACTTCCGCTTGTTTATGCGGGCGTGGGTAAGAATGACCGCAAAGAGCGCGCACGGAAAGCACTCGAGGATGTTGGGCTGGGTGCACGCATGATGCATAAACCGAACGAGCTTTCGGGTGGACAAAAACAACGCGTTGCTGTTGCTCGAGCGCTCGTCAACAACCCATCCATTATCTTAGCCGACGAACCAACGGGCAACTTAGACTCCAAAACCTCCGACGAGATCATGGCGCTTTTTGAAGACATTCATAGCAAAGGCAACACCATCATCGTGGTGACACACGAAGAAGATATCGCACGGCATGCACACCGCATCATTCGGATGAAAGACGGATTGGTGGAGTCGGATGAAAAAAACCCAACACCAAGCTTGGCAAAGCGAACAGCCACCGCAAGCGAGGCCTAGCGGTATCAGCGGTTGTATTTATCCAGTACTTTTCGCGCTTCTTCTGTCCATGTGTGACTGCTGTAGCAAACACGCAAAATACTTCGGTTATTCGCTTCCTGCGCAAATTTATCCAAGGCTTCTAGCGCTGGCTGAGCTAAGCGGTTGTTGAAACTGACGGCTGCTTGAAACAGATTATACGCCAGTTTTGCATCTAACATACCCAAACGGCTCATCGCCTTGATGGCATTCACGCGCGTTCGGAACTCGTAGCCATCACCTGCCATCTCCACCAACTCGAACATATAGCCGGCATCGTAGCGCTTGCAGTGTAACTCGATCCATTTTATCCGCAAAATACTGCCCGTTCCTGCCAGCTTCGCCGTTTTGGCAAAATAACTATCGCTACTGTCGGGAAAATCGGCATGCAGTCGTTCCAGCGCTGCCTGAATTACATCGTAGGAAGAATCGGCCAAAAGTGCCTCTGCATCAGCTCGCAGGGCAACAGGAATGTGCTTTAGGTTCTGCAGCGCTGCCAAGCGCACAGGCACGGCGGGGTCGTGGAGGGCCCTTTGAAAAAGCAGCTGTGTGGCCATTGAGTCGTCGGCAGCCAGTTGCGAAAGCACCTCCACGCGTATGGCCTGAAAACTGCATTTGTCGTACAATTCATACAGTGTTTTGCGCTTTACAAGCAAGGCGGAATCGCGCATCGCAAGCAAGGCATCGTATCTATCAAGGATGTCTGGTGCCCGCAAAACCTGCGCTGAGAGCTCGGTCATTTTCTTTGGAAAAACCAAGGTCTTGAGTATTTGGCTACCGGGATCAAAGAGCACAAAATCCACCTCCTTGCCTAGCAAGTTTGGAATTGTGACCACTTGATGCGCCTTGTTTATGATAACGCGTTTCGAATCTTTGGAGCCGCCTTTGTAATATACTTCAAAGAGGATAGGCATACTGAAAAGGCCAGTCTGCTCGTCCACTACTTGCGTCTGATCCACAAGCACTTCGGTTGAACGAGACTCGTAGGTCATAACGGATTTGCCTTGTCCAAGAGGAATGTTCTCTGGATTGATGATCAAGCTTCGCCACGAAACCTCGTATTGCGGTTCTCCGCCTTTATAAACCCACTCGTCAAAAAACCAATCGAGGTTTACCCCTAGGGTGTCCATGAAAGCAGTGTATAGATCGTGGCTATCCACGTTCCGATATCCGTTGCGAGCGAGATAATACTGGATGCCGCGCTTGTATTGTTCGTCGCCGAGTAAATAACGCATCATATCGAGCACCAACGATCCCTTCGGATACACGCGGCCACCGGCCTTGCTGTACGCCAGCGGATTGCGATCTGTTTTTGAGGCGTTCAAAACCGAATTCATCTCGTTTCGACGATCCCACTGAAAATCCTCCTGCGAAGTAACCGTTCGCTTGAAGTGTTTTGCGTAATGCGTAGCGAAGCCCTCTTGCAACCAGGTGCCGGAGCTACTGCGCGCGGTTATATAATCGCCAAACCACTGGTGTGTCAATTCGTGCGCATTGACACCAACATAGCTTTTGTCGTTGAAAGCGCGGCTATCTACATGGTAAAAATCGCCAAAAACGGTGGCGGTGGTGTTTTCCATGGCGCCAAACATAAAATCCTGCACGGGCACTTGCGCATAGCTCTCCCACGGAAAGGGCAAGCCCGTTTCCGACTCCAAAAAATCCATGATTTTAGGTGTGTAACGATATGTTGGCTCCATCCGTTCCGGGAAATCGGTATAATAGTAATACGAGAGCGGAACGCCCGACTTAGAGCGGTCATGGGCTATGCCGTATTTCCCGATGGCAATCATAAGCAGATACGGGGCATGCGGGTGCTGCATGCAATAATGCCAAGTGCGGGTGCCATCTTTGTTCACTTTATCAGAAATCTTAGTTCCATTGGAAAGCACCTCGTAGGATTTATCAAAGGTGATCGTGGTTTCGGTGATTAATTTATCATCCATATCATCATACATCGGAACCCAATAGCGGTTGTCGATGCCTTGCCCTTGCGTCCAAATCTGTTTTCTGTGTGCGTTGAATGGATGTTGGAGTCCGCACTCCTTAAGCGAGTCGGCATCCCAACCGATAAAATAAATGCCTTTGTGTGGACTGGCCTCGTATACAAAGCTGATGCTGTCCAAGCGCACTGCTTTTGTTTTGGCATCCACAATACGCTGTATGGGCTTATTAAAGAAAAGCGTCACGCCTTGTGCTCGAATCACATAAGGCATTACTTCCCCGTCGAAGCGCGCTTCTTTGATAGTAATCCCGGGTGCATCAAAAAAGATGGAGTCGAGGCGATCCTGCAGCAAGCGAAAAGCATGCGTGACACGGCCTTTCACCAAGCCTTGCTCGGGCAGAAAGGATACCTCCAAAGAAAGTTTTTCCATATCCACAGCGTGTTCGCGAGCGCTAGCCGACGAATCGACAAGATAGGTTCGGATAGGCGTTTGGCCAAAACTAAAGGCACTAACGAAAAGGATCGCGAAAGAGACAAATAAGATACGCATGTGATTCTTTTTAAATTAATAAAAGACAAAAGAACACAAATTGCGTAGATTAAACACAAGCATTACCTCTGTTTTACGTCTGCAAAATGATCATTAAAACGTATCTTTGCAGCATGATAATGATCGGCAACACCCTTATTTCGGAGAGCATACTTGAGAAGCATTTTGTTTGTGATTTGGCAAAATGCAAGGGAGGATGTTGCGTAGCAGGGGATGCTGGCGCCCCTTTGCAAGATGATGAACTGAAGCTGCTTGAGGAGGTTTATGAGCAGGTAAAGCCCTACATGACCGAAGAAGGGATCAGTACGATTGAAAAAGAAGGCCTCTATGTATATGACCACGACGACAAAGAATATGTCACGCCATTAATCATTCGCGATAAAGCGGGAAAAGACCGACTTAAGAAGAGCGAAGATCCGCATGAGCGCGCTAGAGCCAACCAAAAAGAGTGTGCTTTCACAATGTTTGAAAACGGCATTGCGATGTGTTCGATCGAACGCGCCTGGAAAGAAGGCAAAGTTGCGTTCCGCAAACCCGTATCGTGCCATCTTTATCCAATTAGGGTGAGTAGGCATAAAGAATTTGAGGCGATCAATTACGACCGCTGGACCGTTTGTGGACCGGCATGTGTGTTAGGAGAACAACTAAAAGTGCCTGTTTTTCAGTTTGTAAAGGAGGCACTTGTTCGAAAGTATGGGCAGGCTTGGGTAAATGAATTATCGATTGCCGCAGACCTTTACCAGAAAACAAAAAAATCCTAAGTAAAGCCTGTTTTTAGAGTTCTTATTGAGGTTCGTCACATCCAAATTTTGTTTTAAACAAAACGTGTTGAAAACTTCCCGAACAAACTGACCAATCTTCTTGCAGTCTTTTTTAATTAATTGAACATTTGTAGAAGAATGTCTCGAGTGATTTTTTCAGCTCATTCTTAACCAATAAACTTAACAAAAACACTACATACTGTCGGTGCTTGAAGCGAGACGGAAAGGAAAGTTGCCCTCCATTCACAAATACTCAAAGAAGAATCATAACATTTATAAAAGATATAATCCATGGAAGTTTTATTAGAAGAAAATAAAGATCGTTTTGTCCTGTTTCCAATCAAATATCCAAAGATTTGGGACATGTACAAGAAGGCTGAAGCGAGTTTTTGGACCGCTGAGGAGATTGATCTTTCTCCAGACTTAAAGGACTGGGAAAAACTAAATGCAGGCGAGCGTCATTTCATTTCACACGTACTGGCCTTTTTTGCGGCAAGCGACGGCATCGTGAATGAGAATCTCGCGGTAAATTTTATGCGTGAGGTTCAGTTGCCAGAAGCGCGCTGCTTCTATGGTTTCCAGATTATGATGGAGAACATCCACTCCGAGACCTATTCGCTGCTGATTGACACCTACATCAAAGATTCACAAGAAAAAGATCGCCTTTTTCATGCTATCGATACTGTGCCATGTGTACAAAAGAAAGCAGAGTGGGCGATGCGTTGGATTTCACGCGGCACTTTTGCTGAGCGTCTCATTGCATTTGCAGCGGTTGAAGGCATCTTCTTCAGCGGTAGCTTCTGCTCTATCTTTTGGCTTAAAAAACGCGGTCTCATGCCAGGCCTAAGCTTCTCGAACGAGTTGATTTCACGCGACGAGGGTTTACATTGTGATTTTGCGTGTCTCCTATACTCTATGTTAGATGAGAAGCTTCCGATTGAGCAGGTGCAACGACAAATCGCTGATGCCGTAGCTATCGAGCAAGATTTCGTGACCGACGCACTGCCTGTAGATCTTATTGGAATGAACTCAAAAATGATGGCTCAATACATCGAGTTTTGCGCCGATCGTCTTTTGGTTGCGCTAGGATGTCCGAAGATTTACAACACCGCCAACCCTTTTGATTTCATGGAGCTCATTTCCTTACAAGGAAAAACCAACTTCTTCGAAAAACGCGTAGCTGAATACCAAAAAGCCGGCGTCATGAGCAAGCAGAAAGACCATGCATCTAACATCTTCAAAATCGACGAAGATTTTTAATTCACACCAGACATCTACCCTATAAAATATACTAGATAGTTCCAGTTGACATCAACAAACTATTAAACCAATCCTATGTTTGTACTAAAAAGAGACGGAAAAAAAGAGCCTGTAAAATTCGATAAAGTAACCGCACGCGTTCAAAAGCTGTGCTATGGCCTCAACCCAGAGCACATTGATCCATTGAGCGTGGCCCAAAAAGTCATTGAAGGTATTTACGATGGCGTAACCACCAGCGAGCTCGACAACCTCGCTGCTGAGATTGCAGCATCGTTGACCACCAAACACCCTGATTATGCCCTGTTGGCTTCCCGTATAGCCATTTCAAACCTGCATAAAAACACCCTGAAGTCGTTCTCAGAAACGATGCGCACCCTGTATGAATATGTTGATCCAAACACCGGCAAAAAAGCGCCGTTGCTTGCCGATGATGTGTTCAAAATTATAGAAGAAAACGCCGACCTGCTCGACTCCTCTATCATTTACGATCGCGACTTCGGATACGATTTCTTTGGCTTCAAAACCTTAGAGAAATCATACCTGTTAAAGACGCATGGAAAAGTAGCCGAACGCCCGCAGCACATGATTATGCGCGTATCCGTTGGCATCCATAAAAACGATCTCGCTTCGGTTATTGACACCTACAATTTGATGAGCGAGCGCTGGTTCACACATGCCACGCCAACGTTGTTCAATGCCGGCACACCAAAGCCACAACTTTCCTCTTGCTTCCTGCTCACCATGAAAAGCGATAGCATCGAAGGCATCTATGAAACACTAACCAACTGCGCACAAATATCGCAGTCGGCGGGTGGCATCGGTCTAAGCATCCATAACATACGTGCAACGGGCTCCTATATTCGTGGCACTAACGGCACTTCTAATGGTATTGTTCCTATGCTGCGCGTGTTCAACGACACAGCCCGCTATGTTGACCAAGGTGGAGGAAAACGCAAAGGCTCTTTTGCCATCTACATCGAACCATGGCACGCTGATATCTTCGACTTCTTGGAACTGAAAAAGAACCACGGTAAAGAAGAGGTACGCGCTCGCGATTTGTTCTATGCACTTTGGATTCCAGATCTGTTCATGCAACGCGTTGAAGAGGATGCGCATTGGTCGCTCTTCTGTCCAAACGAAGCGCCAGGTTTGGCCGATTGTCATGGTGCAGAGTTCGAGAAACTCTACACCTCTTACGAACAAAGCGGCAAAGCACGTAAAACAATCAAGGCGCAAGAGCTTTGGTTCAGCATCATCGAGTCGCAGATTGAGACAGGAACGCCTTACATGCTCTACAAAGATGCTTGTAACGCGAAGTCCAACCAGAAGAACTTGGGCACGATTAAATCATCCAACCTTTGCACAGAAATAGTTGAATATACAGCAGCTGACGAGATCGCCGTTTGCAACCTTGCATCCATCGCACTTCCTCGCTTTGTAATCGACGGCAAATTTGATCATCAGCGCTTGTATGATGTAACGTACACCATCACCAAGAACCTGAACAAAATCATCGATGTTAATTATTACCCAGTAATAGAAGCACGCAACAGCAACATGCGTCACCGCCCTATCGGCATTGGCGTGCAAGGCTTGGCGGATGCGTTCATGCTGCTTAAGATGCCTTTTGAATCAGAGGAGGCACGTCAGCTAAATATTGAGATTTTTGAGACCATCTACTTTGCATCCATGACCTCATCCAAGGATCTCGCAAAATTAAATGGCACCTACGAAACCTATGCAGGCTCTCCTGTATCTCAAGGCATCTTCCAATACGACATGTGGAATGTCACACCAACCAATCGTTGGAATTGGAAAGAGCTTAAAGAAGAAGTGAAACAACACGGCGTGCGCAACTCTTTGTTATTGGCGCCTATGCCTACCGCTTCTACCTCGCAGGTACTTGGCAACAACGAATGCTTCGAACCCTATACCTCGAACATCTACACGCGCCGCGTGCTCTCTGGTGAATTCATCGTGGTAAACAAACATCTGTTGCTTGACCTTGTTAAACTAGGCATCTGGAACCAGAACCTAAAAAACAAGATCATGACCGCCAATGGCAGCGTGCAGAACATCGATGAGATTCCTCAGCATATCAAAGATGTATACAAAACGGTTTGGGAGATAAAACAGCGTTCACTCATTGACATGGCTGCCGATCGCGGTGCCTTTATCTGTCAAAGCCAATCGCTTAACCTCTTCATTCAAGATGCTAACTTCGCGAAACTGACATCCATGCATTTCTACGCTTGGAAGAAAGGACTGAAAACCGGCATGTACTACCTCCGCACAAAATCGGCAGTGGATGCTATCAAATTTACCCTGGAGAAACAAGCCGAAGTGGCTGTGACACCGGTGCTTGGCAAAGGCCAAGAAACACCGCTTGAGGTATCGCACGAAACACGCCTTGCCGAAATCGCTTGCTCGCTCGACAATCCAGAAGCCTGCGAAGCCTGCGGAAGCTGATCATCTCGTTTTAACAAAAAAAACAGCAATCCCCCGTGTATTCCCACGGGGGATTTTTTTAAAACAACAACATGCTTACAAAATCTACCCTCCTGCTCTTTTTATCCGTAATGTTCCAATTTGCGCAAGCACAAACCTTGCAAAGCTCATCCCACAGCACGCAAGGATATATTTCGGAGGATGGGCGTATACAGAATGCCAGCCACTCCAAAACTGGATATATAACCAAAGACGGAACGGTTCAAAACGCGAGCCACTCCGTTATCGGTTATATTCGAAACGATGGAACCATTCAGAATGCGAGCCATTCTACCATCGGCTATGTAAAAGACGATGGCACGGTGCAAAATGCAAGCCATAGCATCATCGGTTATATCACAAAAGAAGGCACCGTCCAGAACGCAAGTCACTCTGCCATCGGGTATGCTAAAGGCGTCCCAAAAACATGGGCTGCCATACGCTACTTTTTCTTTGTAGAATAAGGGTTTTACGCTTACATTTCTGCGGCATTCTGACAATACCATGACACACAAAGGGCTCGAATTACGACCTTTGCATTCCTTAAAAAAACGCAGTGAAACAGCTACAATCAATCGTTTTCAATCATAAAAACTTGGCGCTCAACGAGATTGGCAAGTTGCATATTGAAAATACGGAGATTGGCCAGCGACTTACTCCTCTACTCACCGAGCATTTTGCCAAAGAAGTAATGTTGTTGTCTACCTGCAACCGGGTGGAGTTTCTACTCGCTTCAAACGAGGTACTTGATGCAGAATATGTGCATGCTTTTTTGCGCTTGTTGTATCCGCATCTGGATGTGCCAACGATCAGTCAGATTGCATCTCAGGCGCTACTTTACACAGGAGAAGATGCTGTACAACACCTTTTTCAAGTGGCATCCTCTCTAGATTCTTTGGTAGTTGGTGAACGTGAAATCATTACGCAGGTGCGACACTCCTACGAGACCTGTAAAGCACAGAACCTAACAGGCGAAATGATCCGTTTGGTGGTTCAAAAAGGCATCGAAACCGCAAAGAAAATTTTCACCCACACAGCGATTGCGAAGAATCCGGTTTCGATTGTGTCCTTGGCTTATAGAAAGCTGAAGAACTTACACATCAAATTAGATGCACGCTTCCTGATAATCGGGGCTGGAGTAACGAATACCAATTTTTCAAAATACCTCAAGAAGCACGGCTTCAAGAATTTTCATATCTACAATAGGACAGCAGAGAAAGCCCTTCAATTGGCTGCAGAGCTTGGTGGCCAAGGACACGCGCTAAGCAAACTTCCCGAACACACAGCAGGATTTGATGTGCTGATTTGTTGCACCGGCTCCTCGGACGCGATCGTTACGCCTGCGCTCTACAAAACCCTGCTTGGGAACGACAATGCAAAAAAAGTGGTCATTGATCTAGCGCTGCCGAATGATTTAGACGAGCGTATTTTACAAGACAACGACATCAGCTACGTATCCATCCATCAACTGAAGGACCTCGCCGAAAAAAACCTCCGTGAGCGCGAGAAAGAACTCGCTGCCTGTGAAGTGATCATCAACCTAGGCATGCGCGAATTCACTACCGCAAAGCGCGAACGCAAAGTAGAACTTGCAATGGGGCTTATTCCTAAGAAAGTGCGTGAAATCAGAGACACTGCAATCAACGAAGTGTTTGTCAAAGAAATTGAAGCCCTCGACCAGCCATCGAAAGAATTGCTCGACAAGGTTATCAATTACATGGAGAAAAAATACATCAGCGTGCCGATGAAAATGGCGAAAGACATTCTCATCGACGAAGCAGGGGCTTACTGAGTCATGCAAAAACCTATCGTAATTGGCTCACGAGGAAGCGACCTCGCCCTTTGGCAGGCGCATTTTGTGCAGGCAGAGTTGGCTCGGTTAAACATCCCAAGCGAATTAAAAATAATCAGTACAAAAGGAGACCAGATACAGCATCTGAGTTTAGATAAGCTTGAGGGCAAGGGTTTTTTTACAAAAGAAATTGAAGAAGCCCTTTTAAATAAAGAGATCGACCTTGCCGTTCACTCCCACAAAGACCTTCCAACCGATCCTGTTCCAGGACTTATTATAGCAGCCGTTTCTGATCGCGAAGATCCGAGCGAGATCCTGCTTATTCGAAAAACAGTGGTTGATCCTTCACGAAAATTTGGCTTGCCTGAGAACGCCGTCGTTGGCACCTCCTCCGCACGCCGCAAATCGCAGCTACTATCTTGGCGGCCTGATATTCAAACAAAAGACTTGCGTGGTAATGTACCAACGCGCATTCAAAAACTACGCGACATCGCATTAGGCTACGATGCCATCTTGATTGCTTTTGCAGGTGTGTCTAGACTCGAAATTGACCTGTCGGAATTTCATACAGACAAACTCGATCCACGCATCTTTATACCAGCACCCGCGCAAGGTGTTTTAGCACTGCAAATCAGAGCCGAAGACACGGAATTAAAAGCATTGCTTCGCGCCCTGGATCATCCTGAGATTGCCGAAGCCATAGCCGTGGAACGTAAAATATTAAACCTGTTCGACGGCGGCTGCCAACTGCCGCTTGGCGCCTATTGTGAAAAAACAGAGGATGCCGATGGACAAGCCATTTTCAATGTGTCGGCCGCTAAAGCAGATGCCTGGGATCAGTTTCCTAGACACGTTTTTCTAAGCGCTAAGCGCAGCGAGGGCTTGGCCGAACGCGTGGTGAACAAGCTGAACACCCATTTTCCAGCAAATACGCAGATTTTTATCTCCAGAGACATACGCAAAAACGACTTGTTCAAAAGCGGTTTAGAAGCTCGCGGATGCAGTGTTAGCGGTTGCTCTTTGATCGATATAAAACGCGTGCCGATGCGCAAATACACCAAAACAGATTGGGTTTTCTTCTCGAGCAAACATGCGGTGCGGCACTTCATGCAACAGCAACCGGATGTAGACGGCTGTCGCTTCGCGACGGTAGGAAAATCAACGGCCGAGGAATTGAGAAAATTTGGCAAACGCGCCGACTTTATTGGCGATGCCGATAACACCAAGATGACCGGTAAAAAATTCGCAGCACTAGCCGGATCAAAAAGCATATTGTTTCCACAGGCAAAAGAAAGCATGCGGACAATCCAGTTGCAGGTGACCTCTAAGACTCAAGTTATTGATTTGGTCGTATACGAAACCGTAAAAAATACCGATCGTTTTGAACCGCCTGCTGAAGGCTTCGATGTATATGTATTCACGAGTCCATCGAATGTCGATACATTTTATGAGAAGCATCGAATTCCAGCACATAGCAAAGTGGTAGCGATGGGCGATGCAACTGCGAATGCGTTGCGTAAGCACGGCGTTAAAACAGATCGTATGCCGGCTAGTTTTGACGATCTTGGGCTTTTACAGGCAGTATCCGGACTTTATTGAATACGCATTTTACACGCAAAATTATGATCCACCGACCTCGCAGACTACGATCCACGCCAATTATACGAGAACTGGTAGCCGAAACGCGCATCCACTCCGACATGTTTATCTATCCCTATTTTGTGGTGCCAGGTAAAAACATTGTGCACGGTATCGATGCGATGCCAGGCATCAGCCATTTCTCGATCGACGAGCTGCTGCGCAATGTTGAGAAAGGCCTGAAAGTTGGTGTGAATAAAGTGCTGCTATTTGGAGTAGGCGAAGAAAAAACCAGTGATGCGAGTTCTTCCTTTAGCGATCAATCTATCGTTTCGACAGCCGTGCGCGCACTAAAAAAGCAGTTTGGCGACCAACTTTACGTGATCACCGATGTCTGTGTTTGCGCCTATACCACCCACGGACACTGCGGCATTCTTGACGGTCCGCACATCCACAATGATCAATCGGTGGAAGTGCTAGCGAAGATGGCGCTGTCACACGCACAAGCCGGTGCCGACATGGTTGCGCCATCGGATATGATGGACGGACGCATAGGCGCAATGCGCACCTTGATGGATGCAAATAAACAAGAGCATACCGCCATCATGTCGTACTCCATCAAATTTGCCTCGGCCTACTACGGACCCTTCCGCGAAGCTGCCGACTCAGCCCCGCAGATGGGTGATCGCAAGTCGTACCAAATGGACTTTAGAAACGGACGCGAAGCCATGCGCGAAGCCATGCTTGACGAAACAGAAGGAGCTGATGTGCTTATGGTGAAGCCTGCCTTGGCCTATATGGATGTGATTAGTAAGTTGCGCGAAAACACTAATTTACCTGTGGCCTGCTATAATGTTTCTGGTGAATACGCGATGGTGAAAGCCGCTGCGGCAAAAGGCTGGATCGATGAACAACGCATCGTAACGGAAACCATGCACGGCTTCGCAAGAGCTGGCGCCAACCTAATCATTTCCTACCACACACGCGATTTGCTTGAGAAGAAGTGGCTTTAATGCTACTTCGTACGAATTGCCTCGACGGGATCCATGCGTGAGGCAGACCAAGCTGGCACAAATCCGGCAATGATACCGATGATTGCCGACACGCTCAAGCCCAATAATGTATTGGACAGCGTCAAGTAGACATGCATGTCGAAAAAGCTATTGATCAGCACCGTGCCGAGCAAAATAAACGCTAGGCCCAAACTGCCGCCAATCATACAAAGCACGATTGACTCGACAAGAAACTGAAGCAAGATAAAGTAATTCTTAGCCCCGAGCGACTTCTGAATACCGATGATGTTTGTGCGTTCTTTAACCGACACAAACATGATGTTGGCAATGCCAAAGCCACCAACGAGAATGGAGAATCCACCGATGATCCATCCCGCAAAACCGATGCCCTGAAAAAGCCCCTCCATCTGTTGGGAAATCATTTTTGCTTCATTCAGTGCAAAATCCTCCTCTTCTCTAGGATGTAAGCGATGGATATTGCGCATGATGCCGCGCAATTCGTCGATAAGCTCCTCGTTACTGACGCCCGCTGCCGCTTTGACTTGTATTTGCGGTTGAAAATTATCGCTGCGTACATTGATTAGTTTGCGGGCAAAATTGATAGGAAGCAACACTTGATCATCCGAACTGTTGCCCATCATACTATTCCCTTCACGCTTAAAAACACCTATGATTTTAACTTTCGTGCCTCGTCGAACGAGTATGGTTTTTCCAACAGGATCGAGTCCCTCAAACAATTGGTCGGCGATGTTAGCTCCAACAATACCTAGATTATAGCCTGCCTCGGACTCAGCCAAACTAAAATAGCGCCCCGCTGAAAGTTCAAATGCTTTTATCTTGTCATACTCGTGCGATGCCATCACAATCGTACCGTTCTCAACATTGTTGTTGCCGTACTTCATCAAAATACCATTTGCCGAAATCGTATAGGCCACGGCCTCTGCATGCTCGCAACGGCGCTTCACATCCTGCATCTCTGCATACGAAGGAATCGGGCGATTCATGTACTTCCACCAGGGGTAATCAGGTCCAAATGTCCAAGGCCATTTCTCTACATAAATAACATTGGCACCCAAGGACTCAACGGAGTTGCGCACGTTGCTCTCCAACGCATCCACAACGGTAAATACCGAGATGATCGCAAATATACCGATGGTAATCCCAAGCAGGGAGAGAAAGGTTCTCAGCTTATTCACCACCAAGGCATGCAAGGCAAACAAGAAGCTTTCTACTAGGAGTTTGACGAACAACATGGCTCAAAATTACAACAATGCAACGAGTAGTGCGGAAATGCTAAAAAAATAGTTTACAACTCCCTCTTTTTTGTTGGTAAGTAAGCCATTGAAAAGACCATACAACAAGGATTTTTCAATAAACTTGCGTAAACAAAAAAACAACGATGGAAACCCGAAAAAAGATACGCAGTGCCTTGATTTCAGTGTATTACAAAGATCAGCTCGAGCCCCTTGCACGATTACTTGGCGCTCTTGGCGTGACCTTGTATTCCACCGGAGGAACGCAAGATTTCTTACAAGGACTTGGCTTGCAACCCATCGCCGTTGAAGACTTAACATCCTTCCCTGCTATCTTAGGAGGACGCGTAAAAACCTTGCACCCAAAAGTGTTCGGAGGAATCCTCTCGCGCCGTGGCAACACATCGGACGAAAGCGAAGTGGCTACGCACGAAATACCAATGATTGATATGGTAATAGTAGATCTGTATCCCTTCGATCAAACGCTTGCTTCAGGTGCATCAGCGTCCGAAATAATAGAGAAGATTGATATTGGCGGAATCTCTTTAATTCGTGCTGCCGCAAAAAACTTCAACGATGTCCTCATCGTATCCAATACAGCAGACTACGCCCCCGTACTCGAACTGTTAAAAGCCAAGGATGGCGCAACTGACTTAGCCGACCGGAAGCATTTTGCAGAGCGCGCATTCCTAACCTCTTCTTCATACGACAGTAGCATTCATCGCTACTTTCATGGCGCTGCCGATTTGTCTTTGCATGCGGGCCCAGCAGCAACATTGCGCTATGGAGAAAACCCACACCAAGCAGGTGTGTTTTTTGGAAAACTTGACGATGTGTTTGAAAAGCTGAACGGCAAAGAACTGAGCTATAACAACCTCTTGGACGCTGATGCAGCCCTTACGCTGATGGCTGAGTTTACAGCGCCTACTGTGGCTATTGTCAAACATAACAACGCCTGCGGCTTGGCTACGCGCGACTCCCTTTTGGACGCTTGGCATGCCGCCCTGGCTGGAGATCCCGTCTCTGCCTTCGGAGGAGTGTTGGTATCCAACCAAGTTATTGACATGGCCACAGCACAGGAGATTCACAAACTATTTTTTGAAATCCTCATCGCTCCTGGATTTGAAGCGGATGCTTTAGCGCTGCTGAAACAAAAAACAAACCGAAACCTCCTGCGTCTTAAGTCGCTAAGCCTGCCGGGTAAAGTTTATCGATCCATATTAAATGGCATCCTCGAGCAAGACCGCGACCAAGCCAGCGAAGGTCTCGAACAAATGAAGCAAAGCACCACCAAAGCCGCTACTGCTGAGGAATTGGCCGACCTGATTTTCGCCAATAAAATTGCGAAGCACAGCAAATCCAACACCATCATTCTTGCCAAAGGCCAGCAACTGCTTGGCAGTGGTGTAGGACAAACTTCACGCGTTGATGCGCTCAAGCAAGCCATCCACAAAGCTGGCAGCTTCGGCTTCGATTTACAAGGAGCAGTGATGGCCTCGGATGCCTTCTTCCCTTTTCCCGACTGCGTTGAGATTGCCCATCAAGCGGGCATCACGGCTGTTATACAACCGGGCGGCTCCATTAAAGACAAGGATTCTATCGCCTACTGCGATGCTCACCAACTGGCCATGGTAACCACCGGAACGCGTCATTTTAAGCACTAATAACACCGCGTTGTAAATTGTGGATAAATTCATGCTATAGACACTTGCATTTCGGAATAATTTAGATTGCGCTTTCTATCTTTGCAAGACAAGAAAACAGATTTGCATTCAAACTTTTCAAATCCATAAGCACATGGGATTTTTTGATTTTTTAACACAGGAAATTGCGATTGACCTCGGCACCGCAAACACCCTGATCATTCACAACGATAAAGTCGTAGTAGACGAGCCGTCTATTGTAGCCATGGACCGCAGAAGCGGAAAGGTTATTGCAGTGGGAAAACAAGCCATGCAAATGCATGGAAAAACCCACGAGGACATCAAGACGGTGCGGCCTTTGAAGGATGGCGTTATCGCCGATTTCGAAGCGGCTGAGCACATGATCAAAGGGATGATTAAAATGATCAACCCTGGCAAGCGCCTGTTTACGCCGTCGCTGCGCATGGTCATCTGTATCCCTTCTGGTATCACCGAAGTTGAAAAGCGCGCCGTTCGTGACTCTGCGGAGCATGCTGGCGCTAAAGAAGTGTATTTAATCCATGAGCCAATGGCTGCTGCAATCGGTATCGGTATCGATGTGGAAGAGCCTATGGGCAATATGATTATCGATATCGGTGGCGGCACTAGCGAAATTGCTGTTATTGCACTTGCAGGTATCGTTTGCGACCAAAGTATCCGTGTGGCAGGTGACGGATTCACCAACGACATTTGGGACTACATGCGCCGCCAGCACAACATCCTGATCGGAGAGCGTTCTGCTGAACGCATCAAGATCGAAGTGGGTGCCGCGCTTCCAGAAATAGAAAACCCACCTGCAGATTATGCTGTACATGGCCGCGATCTGATGACTGGTATCCCGAAAGAAATAACCGTGTCGTACACAGAGATTGCACACGCCCTCGATAAATCAATATCAAAAGTGGAAGAGGCTATTCTCAAGGCCCTTGAAATGACCCCGCCTGAACTTTCAGCTGATATCTACCGCACTGGCATCTACCTCACTGGCGGTGGCGCTTTGTTGCGTGGTCTTGATAAACGCATCTCGATGAAAACCAAACTTCCTGTACATGTGGCTGAAGATCCATTGCGCGCAGTAGTTCGTGGCACGGGTATCGCACTTAAGAACATCGACCGCTTCAAGTTCCTTATTCCGTAAGCTAACCTAAATCTTCGCCCACTAAGGCGATTCCTTCACTGAAAAATTAACATCCGGAGAATAGCTGGCCAAGATCGACGATGCGCAACCTACTTCAACTCCTCTGGAAATACCACTTCTTCCTCCTCTTCCTAATTTTCGAGGGGTGCTGTGTCTATCTGATGGTTATTAACAACCGATACCAGAGTACCGTGATGATTAATTCCGCAAACAGTTTCACTGCAGGAGTTAATGGCTTGGTTAGCGGCGTTACTGAATACCTTGGACTGCGCAGCGAAAACAAATTGTTAGCTGCAGAGAACGCCCAATTACGATCCTTACTTCCCGGCGCTTTTTACAACGACCAGCAAGTGATGATGACCGTGCATGACAGTCTTCTCAAGCAGCAATACACGTATGTTTCAGCTAAAGTGATTGGCAACACCACCGGAAAACGCAACAACTACCTTACCCTTAACGCAGGCAGTTTGAAAGGCATAAAAGCCGAGATGGGGGTGATCTCAGCAAACGGCATCGCGGGCATTGTGAAAGATGTTTCAGAAAACTTCTGCACCGTGATTTCTGTGCTTCACAAGGATTTTCACACCAGCGCTAAACTGAAAAAAAGCAGCTATTTCGGCAATCTGGAATGGGAAGGAGGCGACCCGCAAATGGCTAAGCTTACCCACATGCCTAAGCATGTAATCCTGCATAAAGGCGACACCCTAGTAACCACCTCGCACTCGTCCATCTTCCCAGAAGATATTGTTATTGGTACAGTTCAGAAATTTGAGGTGCGCTCCGGCGACAATTTCTATACCGTGGATGTCAAACTGTCTACAAGCTTCAGCAGCTTGTCCTATGTATATGTGGTTAACGATTTGTTTAGAGAAGAATTGAAAACCCTTCAAAAAGACTTGGAATGATTGAGAAACTAGCGCGTCAATTTTTCCGTTTCTTTTTGCTGCTTGCAGTACAGGTGCTTGTTTTAGACAACATACGACTGAGTGGGTATATCAATCCTTACCTCTATGTGCTTTTTATTCTTCTTTTACCGGTAGAAACACCTGGCCTATTGCTCATGACCATTGCCTTTGCAATGGGGCTAGCGGTGGATATGTTTAACAACACCCTTGGCATTCATGCCGCAGCCTGTGTGCTCATTGCCTTTGTCAGGCCGTATCTCTTGAAACTCATGGCGCCTCGCGATGGCTACGAAGGAGAGCGCCCTTTATCCTTGCAAGTTATGGGCTTCGGATGGTTTATTACATACTGCCTGCTGATGGTCTTTATGCATCATGCAGTGCTCTTCTACCTTGAAGTTTTTCGGCTCAACGAATTCTTCTCTACCCTGTTCCGCATGTTGTTAAGTATGATATTGACTGTGGGTCTTATTTTACTTACCGAGTTTTTCTTTTTCAAGACCAAATCTGAGTAATGAACGCCGACTCCGAAAGGAAGTTTGTCATATTTGGGATCTTTCTGGTCGTAGGCCTGATTTTCCTGATGCGCCTGTTTTACATACAGGTGATTGATGATCATTTCAAACTAAGCGCAAACAACAACGTGCTTCGCTACGAGACCGAATACGCGGCCCGTGGCCTTGTATATGACCGTAAAGGCAAACTGATGGTTTACAACGAGGCCGTGTATGACCTGATGATCATTCCGAAGCAAGCCAAAAGTATCGATACGGTGTCACTTTGTAAAATTCTAGGATTCACGCGAGAAGATTATATAAAGCGCTTCGAGAAAGCCAAAAGCTACTCATCTGTAAAGCCCTCCTTGTTCGAAAAACAACTGTCAGCGGAAACCTATGCGACACTGCAAGAGAAGATGTTTCGCTTTCCAGGTTT
The DNA here is from genome assembly GCA_947448795.1 of Bacteroidota bacterium. Classification (GTDB taxonomy): domain Bacteria; phylum Bacteroidota; class Bacteroidia; order AKYH767-A; family JAHEYN01; genus CANFOZ01. The sequence goes on along the minus strand of CANFOZ010000001.1, from coordinate 104,356 downwards.
TTTTGCTCAACCCCGCACCCTGCGTAAATACCCGACACTCTCTGCAGCACATGTGCTTGGCTATGTCGGCGAAGTAGATGACCGCATCATGGCTAAGAAGCCGTATTATAGGCAAGGCGATTACATTGGCGTGAGTGGTATTGAAGCCGCCTACGAAGAACAGTTACGCGGCGTACGCGGTATGCACATCATGTTGGTGGATGTATTAAACAGACCTAAAGGACGCTTTCAAGATGGCATGTACGATACCCTAGCCATTGCCGGTAAAGACTTAGATTGCTCGCTCGACGCCGACCTGCAGGCATACGGCGAGTATCTCATGCAAGGCAAATCCGGAGGAATCGTAGCCATTGAACCATCCACAGGCGAAATTCTAGCCCTCGTGACAGCACCAACTTACGACCCCAACCTACTTGTTGGGCGGGTTCGATCACAGAATTACCGGACCTTATTGCAAGATACCACCAAACCCCTTTTTAACCGGGCCATTCAAGCTTATTACCCACCCGGCTCAACCTTTAAAATCATCAATGGACTGATCGCCAAAAACGAACATGTATTAAACGTGGATACACGCTATCCGTGTGCGAGAGGATGGCCTCCTGGTCACGGCAAACCAGGTTGTGAAGTGCGCTCAAAACATTTCCACCCATCACCACTCGATTTTATAGGCAGTGTACAATATTCGTGTAACTCATACTATTCCTACGTTTTCAGAAGCATTATCGAAAACAACACGTATAAGAATAGCGAGGCTGCTTTCGAAGCATGGCGTAAATATGTACTGAGCTTTGGTATAGGCAAGAAATTTGGCAGCGACCTGCCTCACGAATTGGCGGGGAATGTTCCTACCACAAAATATTATAATAAATACTTTGGAAAAGGAAGTTGGAACGCGTATACCATTATTTCCCTCGGCATTGGTCAAGGGGAGCTGGGTTGCACACCTTTGCACATGGCAAATGTTATGGCTATTGTAGCCAATCGCGGCTATTATTACACACCGCATATTATCCGCAGCATACGCGACAGCGCTGCAGGCAAAGAACTCAAAGCACGATTTGGAATTAAAAACAACACGCTAGTCGATGTTTCCTATTTTGAAAGCACGGTTGATGCTATGGCGAAAGTTGTTGAAAGCGGAACGGCTAGAGAATCCAAGATACCAGGCATAGAAATGTGTGGCAAAACAGGAACGGCGCAAAACCCACACGGGAAAGATCACTCCGTTTTTATGGCCTTTGCCCCGCGTATAAACCCGAAGATAGCTATTGCCGTATTGGTTGAAAACGGTGGATGGGGCGCTGCTTGGGCTGCTCCTATCGCCTCCTTGATGATTGAAAAATACCTCAACGATACAATTGCTCGACCAGAAATGGAAAAGAGAATGATTGAGATGAAAAACTTTGGAGTACAGAATTGATTCTGTACTTAGCCCTTGCGATTCGGTTCGCTTCGTTGATCTTTATTCTTAAGCAGCGCTTCGGCCATCATAAGATCCTCGCGGGTAGTGATCTTGATATTATGCACTTCGCCAGGCACTAAATTAATCTCCAACCCAGACGATTCGGCCACATTCGCTTCATCGGTAAACATCATTGTGTACGGTTGGTCAAAGGCGCGTTTTAACTGACTCACACGAAAAACCTGCGGCGTTTGTATCAAGCGATACATACTCCGATCGGTGAAGAAGTTTTTTACTCCAGAAACAGTACGCATCGACTCGTTAACTGGCGTACAAGGCACCGCATTTCCTGCGCGGTCGGCCTCATCAAAAAGAAAATTGATTAAAGTCTCGCTCACCATTGGCCTTACGCCATCGTGTATGGCCACAATGCCATCACCGTCAATGGCATCCAATCCGTTTTTCACAGAATGAAAACGAGTCTCACCGCCTTCGATAATGCGGTGCCGTAAAGAAAAAGAGTAGCCCTTTATAAGATGCTCCCAACTGGAGATGTGATGCTTAGGCAATACCACAATCAAATCTGTTTCCAGATCTGCATTGTAAAATTTTTCCAGCGTATGAAACAACACCGGACGCTCGTCTAGCATCAGAAACTGCTTCGGAACAAGGCTTTGCATCCTCATTCCGCTGCCTCCTGCAACAAGGATAGCGTATTTTTTCATGGCTTAAAGAATCAACATGGCATCACCATAGGTGTAGAACTTGTATTTCTCCTTGATAGCGCTCTGATATGCTTCCATAACAAGGTCATAGCCACCGAAGGCAGAAACCATCATTAGAAGGGTTGATTCTGGTGTATGGAAATTGGTTACCATACAATTGGCGATAGAGAAATCGTAAGGAGGGAAAACAAATTTGTTGGTCCAGCCATCATACGGCTTCAATTCGCCGTTGGTTGACACAGAAGACTCGATAGCACGCATGCTTGTTGTACCAATTGCACAAACCTTTTTACGTAAGCCAATCGCTTTATTTACAACAGCACATGCTTCTTGCGAGATATGCATCTGCTCGGAATCCATTTTATGCTTGGTCAAATCTTCTACTTCTACCGTGCGGAATGTACCAAGTCCTACATGCAAGGTAACTTCTGCAAAGGTTGATCCTTTCAATTCAAGACGCTTGAGCAATTCGCGGCTAAAGTGCAAACCTGCAGTTGGTGCCGCAACGGCTCCTTCGTGCTTCGCATAAACGGTTTGGTAACGCTCTTTATCCATCGGCTCAGCCTTACGCTTGATGTATTTTGGAAGCGGGGTATTACCCAAGCTTTCGATGATGCTGCGAAACTCTTCGTAAGGACCGTCATATAAGAAACGCAAAGTACGACCACGAGAAGTGGTGTTATCGATTACTTCTGCTACCAAGTTGTCGTCTTCGCCGAAATACAATTTGTTGCCGATACGGATTTTACGTGCTGGATCTACGAGCACATCCCATAATTTGGACTCCTTATTTAGTTCGCGCAGCAAAAAAACTTCGATTTTAGCTCCCGTTTTCTCTTTATTTCCATAAAGACGAGCCGGGAACACTTTGGTATTATTAAGAATGAAACAATCATTTTCACCGAAATAGCCCAGGATATCTTTGAAAACCTTGTGCTCTATCTTGCCAGTTTTACGATGCAACACCATCAAACGCGACTCGTCGCGAACTTTGGCAGGGTGCGTAGCTAACAAGCTCTCCGGAAGTTGGAATTTGAATTGAGATAGTTTCATCGGTGATTGAATAGGTGGTTATTTATGAGAAAAAAAACCTTGTTTTTCAACAAAAGCCTTTACAAAAGGGCGACAAAGGTAATGCCTGAAAGAGGCTTTTCAACAAACGCATGAAATTATTTTTGATAAAAACTCACAAAAGCCAAAAATTGGCTGCTTTTATCAAGTATTAGGCAGTTTTTTCAAAAAAGAGGAGTCCGAATGTGTCTTTACTGCTATTTGCTGATTGCTTGAATCAAGTCTTGCAGGTCCCATGCATGGGTCAACTCAAAAGCGCCAATACGTGTGCGGCAGAGTGCGCTAAGGTGTGCTCCACTGCCGAGTGCCTGACCAAAGTCGTGCGCGAGGGAGCGAATGTAGGTGCCTTTGCTACAAGAAACCCTAAAATCAACTGTTTTTGTAACCGGATTCCAGGGACCAAGGGCAAAAGCGTAAATACTAATCGGTCGCGCAGCAAGCTGGGTATCTTCGCCTCTTCGGGCTTTGCGATAGGCGCGTTCTCCGTCAACTTTTTTGGCAGAGAAAAGGGGCGGTATCTGCTGTATCACACCAAGGAAGCGAAGCGCCGCCGTTTGAATTAAAGCATCGTTTATATGCGCTGTCTCAAAACTTCCTTCCGGTTCGGTTTCAAGATCGTATGACGGGGTTGTTGCTCCAAACTGAATTGTGCCGGTATATTCTTTCTCCTGATCCTGATAATCGGTGATTTTTTTTGTCAGTTTGCCCGTGCAAACGATAAGCAATCCAGATGCAAGTGGATCAAGTGTTCCAGCATGACCAACCTTCAGATTTTTTAGCTTAGGCAATGCTTGCGTTGGTTCAGGATCTTCTTTTCGCTGCTGTTCTAAGCGCTTGCAAATAACATAGCGAACCTTATTCACGACATCAAAGGACGTCCATTTCAAAGGCTTATCGATGAGTAATACTTCCCCTTCGGGGAAATTGAACGACTTGGCTTCCATTAGCGGACAGGCCTTTCCTTAAACAATCGTTAGTGAATACCCCGCAAAATGCAAGGCGAGTAAGAGCAGTCCGAGAGCGATGCGGTAGTACCCAAACACACGAAAGCCATACCGAGTTAGCACGCTAATAAAAGTTCGAATAGCAAGCAGAGCTACCACAAAAGCCACTATATTACCAATAAGCAGTAAGTTGATCTGCGCTTGCACAAAATGGCCGCCTTCGTGATAAAATTTAAAAATCTTGTACGCCGTTGCTGCGAACATGGTTGGCACAGCTAAAAAGAAAGAGAATTCAGCAGCTGCTTGTCTGTTAAGCTTCTGTGTTAATCCCCCGATAATAGTAGCTGCAGAACGCGACACACCAGGGATCATGGCAATGCATTGAAACAAACCTATCGTTAAGGCCGAGCGACTAGAAATATCGCTACTGCCTGCGGTCTCTGATTTGCGAAACCATTTGTCAACGAAGAGGAAAACAACGCCACCCAGTAAGAGCGTGCAGGCAACCACGGTTGGATTCTCGAGCAGAGCATCAATATAGTCGTTCAATAATTTACCAAAAATGGCAGCCGGGATAAAAGCGATAAGCAATTTTATATAAAAATCGACCGACTTGAAGAACCGCTTCCAGTACAAGGCAACCACAGACAGGATCGCTCCAAATTGGATCGCAACCGTGAATATCTTGGTGAACTCTTCATGGGCAATACCCATAACACTTGAGCCAAGTATCATATGTCCCGTTGAAGAAACCGGAAGAAATTCAGTAAGACCCTCGATAATCGCGAGCCAGATAGCTTGAATGATGCTCACGCTGGGTTAGTCTTTTGATTTGCGAAAAATCGCAAACACTTCGATAACAAATCCCAAGAGCACGATAATCGGAGCAATCACGATACGACGCGTACTGAAAATCTCAGCGTTAAAGACATTGGGATCTTTGCTAGCACCACCGATCATCAGCGCAAAACCAATGAAGATAACAGCAATACCTGCAATCATAAGTATGTAGTTTTCGCGACCGAATACAAAACCACTCGCAGGCGTGTTTTTATCGGCAATCATAGAAGGAGAAGGCTTACTGTTCATGTATATATCTTTTTATTAAATATAAAGTTCGTCCAATTTCATGCGGAGGTACTTTCGCACAGCGAAAAAAGTACTGATCCACGATATAAGTATACCTGCGAGAAAAACCCCCGCAAATAGATAAATGAATGTTTTTAAATCTTGAATCTCGAACAATTCAGGCACCTGCACCTGTGCAAAATAGATTATGCCCGAAAGCAGCACGCAAGCAACTAGTGACCCGTATATGCCATGCACCATGCCGCGGAGAATAAAAGGTTTGCGAATGAAGCCCTTTGTAGCCCCTACCAACTGCATCGTCTTAATGAGGAAGCGCTTCGAATAAAGAGAAAGGCGGATGGTATTGTTGATTAGGGCGATGGCAATCAAGGATAAAATAATGCTGAAACCAAGAACAACAAGGCCAATGGTACGCAGGTTCTCGTTTACCAAGTCGACCAGCGATTTCTGATAATACACTTCTTTGACAAAGCCCTGCTTAAGCCATTCGCGCTCTATTTCATGCATGCTTTTCGGGTTGGCATAATCGGCTTTCAATCGCACATCGATGCTAGCAAGCAGTGGATTATACCCCAAGAAATTGACAAAATCCTCACCCAAGTCAGCCTTCAAGCGGCGGGCAGCCTCTTCTTTAGAAATGTATTCGGTCGACTTTACCTGCTCAGAAGAATCCATTTTCTTTTGAAACTGGCCTACCTCCGCCTCGTTTGAGCCATCCTTCAAAATAACCGACATCTGAATGTTCTCCTTAACATAGTCAGACAATCTTTTGGCATGTAGCACAATAAGACCGAGCAACCCCAGCATAAAGAGCACCAAAGAGATGCTCACTATCGTGGATAGATAGGAGGTTCGAAGTTTACGATTGGCGTATTTGTTTGCGCTCACGGGAATTAAGAAAGACGAATGTATAAAAAATAATGCGAACGACCGCTTACACGATATAGTTTAGGACATAAAAAAAGAGGCCCGAAGGCCTCTTTGTAAAAGATTGTTTTAACGACTAATAGAATCGGCCTCTGTTATCAACCACATTGGCTTTGTCTTTTAAAGCGCCAAATAATTGGTAGTCTACACGCTGCTTTAAGGCAGCTTCAAGGGATTTTTTTCCGTCTTTTAAATCTGTTTTAGCAGCAGGTTCAGTGACATCGTCTAAACGAGCTACATAGACTGCACGACGACCTTCTGTCGGTTTGGTAACGCCACCTTTTTTAACACTCTGAAGCGCACCAACGATGGCCGGCTCGCTACCATAATTCAAGATGTAAGTGTTTGCAAAGTTTACATTGTCTGCCGACTCCACAATCATTTTAACCTTAGAAGCAAGCGCATTAAGGTCTGCAGTTCCCTGCATCTTCTCAATGAATTGAGCCGCTTTCTTTTCTTTCTTCACATTGCCAGTGATCTGGTCTTTCACTTCGTCCATGGTGGCTATGCCTTTTTCATGAATAGCAACTAAGTGAGCAATGATGTATTTATCACCCAATTGAAACACCTTGGATAAATCATCCTTGTTGGCCTTAAAAGCCCAGCGAATAAGCTCCCTGGATTGCTCTAAGCCACCGATAGTACGGTCGTTTTCTTTAACATTATCTGCATTGCGCTTGTTGAGCTTTTCAGCAGCAATTCCTTTGTCGAAGTCGGCTCCCGTTGGGTATTTAGCAACGAAGCCATTTGCCTTAGCATAAACTTGATGGTCTGTTGCTGTACTCACTTCCACTTTGCGCGTTACATAAAACGCTTGAATGCGCTTGCTAAGTTGAGATTGATCTTGAAGTTCGATGATATGGAAGCCGAAGTTGGTGCGAACAACAGTCATTTCGCCCTTTTTTCCTTTGAAGCAAGCATCGTTAAACTCAGGCACCATGGCACCTTCCTTGAACCATCCGAGGTCGCCACCTTTCTCGGCAGAACCTTTGTCTTCCGACATTTTCAGAGCTGCTTCAGCGAAGGTTATCTTGCCTGATTTGATCGCTTTCTTCAAGCTGTCAGCACGCATCATGGCTGCAGCCGTGTCGCCATTCGCCATGCGGATCAAAATATGACGCGCCTTGGCAGAATCCGGCATCTCTTGGATCGAGCGAATTTTTACAAGTTTGAACTCGTTGCCATCCATATAAGGCCCCAAAACAGCGCCTACTTGAACAGCACCTAGTCCAGCATAAAGAACAGGAATAGAAGACGGATTAATGTATTCGGCCTTGATGGTTTTATTGTCTGAATTCATTTTTACGAAGTCGCTGTCTTTGGTACTCGCTTCGAAATCAGCTTTGAGCTCTTTAAGGGATAGCTCAGCAACGCGATAGTCATCCTGCGAAGGAGCAAGGTCGAAGGTAACGAACTCCATATTGCGAGACGCTTCTTGCTTGTAGTCGTTTTCGTGTTTGCTGTAATAACTCTTTAGGTCAGCGTCATTAACAACAACTAGGCTATCTGCAACATCGGTGTATTTCATAGCCACAAAAGACATACGAACGTTTCTGTTGTTAGCCATATAATCTTGCTCGGCCTCCGCTTTGGTAACATACAAACCGCCCTTGATCATGTTCACATATTTTTGCGCCACACGCTCACGCTTGATGCCTGTTTCGAAGTTCATCCAAGAGCCCATCGCTTTCTCATCGCTAGCAATGTTGCTTAGGTAACGCTTCACAGCGTCAGGCCTAAAAGCGCCAGTCACAGAATCTTTAAAGGCAGGGACTTCTAAAATCTTAGGATGCACAAAACGGCCCATCACCATATCCACAAGCTCCTCCGTGGTAACAAGGATACCCAAATCCCGGTACACATTTTGGAAAATGGTCTCGTTGATAATTTGGTTCCATGTCTGATCGCGAAGATTGTCCATCGCTGCCGCATCGACATTTTCAGAGTTGTTATTGATTTTGTAAAACTCCAAATTCTGTTGGAATTTAGCTTCAAAATCTTGCGGAGAAATGGATTCACCGGCGATTTTGCCAATCTCGTTTTTATTGTCCGCAAAAAGAGAAGTCTTCGATGTAAGAAGGTCGCCAAGCAGGAATGCTACAAGGGAGAAGCCAACTGCAATAACCAAGAAAGTGCCCATGCGCTCTCTGATTTTTCCGATCAATGCCATAAGTGATTGTTTAGGTGTTTTCTAAAAATTGAGGTGCGAATATACGAAATCAGAGTCCAAAGTCAAAATAATATAGGTTTATATTCAAATGCTTGAACGAGTCTATACGAAAAATCGCTTTTTATCACAAAAAAGAGGCTTTCGACTTATTCTTCCTTCTTCACTTTTACCCGTTCAATGCGGGTATTACTAACCGACAACACGGTGATGACAAAGTTTTCGATACGAATTACGTCGTTGTATTGCGGAATACGCTCGTAGTGGTGAAAAATTAAACCAGCCAAGGTTTCGTAGCCGTCAGAAACAGGCAAACCCACGTGGTACTTAGCATTTATGTAATCCACTTCCGTGCGACCTGAGAAGATGAACTCGTGCTCGTTAAGCTGCTTCTCCACCAAATCGTCTACATCGTGCTCGTCCTCGATTTCGCCAAAAATCTCTTCCAACACATCCTCTAAGGTTACCATGCCTGCCGTGGAGCCAAACTCATTTAAAACCAAGGCGATGCTTTTATGCTGACGTGTGAAAAGGGCTAATAAATCGTTCGCTGCCATGGTCTCGGGCACCATCGATATAGGAAGCAAGATGGATCGAATATCCACCGGGTTTCGAAACATTTCGTAGGAATGGGTGAAGCCGATGATATGATCGATGCTGCCTTCGTAAATCAGCGTTTTGCTCAGCGATGTTTCGATGAAAGACTTGCGCAAGGCCTCAATCGGCTCGTTAACCTCCATGGCAATAATTTCGGTACGCGGGATCATGCATTCGCTAACTTTCACATTGGTAAAATCCAAGGCCTTTTGAAAAATCTGAATCTCGGTGCTGCCATCCGTTTGTGTTTTGGATGCGACCTCGCGTATGTAATGATCGAGATCGATTCTGCCGAACACCGATTTGTCTTCAAAAAATTCAACACCAAACAACTTCTGCAACACAAACTCAGAAAAGCCAATGACCAAAAAAACCACTGGGTAGAGCAACACATATACCAACAACATCGGCACAGCGAAAAAGTTTAAGGTCTTGTTTGGATTGATGCGAAACAGCACCTTAGGCAGAAACTCAGCAGTAACAAGAATCAACAAAGTAGACACCAACGTCTGCATCAAGACCACCAAAAAAGCGCTGTGCATCGACGCTGGCAAATGCGACTCGATCCAGGGCTCGAGCAACCGCGCCATCATCAAACCATAAACCACCAAAGACAAGTTGTTTCCAACAAGCATGGTTCCAATAAAACGCGACGGATACCTTAGAAAATAGGCCGCAATTCGCGCCGACAGCATGCCTTGCTTGTTCTCTAATTCGATCTTCAGCTTGTTGGCCGAAATGAACGCAATCTCCAGCCCCGAAAAGAAGGCGGAACAAAACATGGTTATTAGAATTACTAAATAGATGCTCATCTGCAAAGGCAAAGATATAGAAAATCACAAGGTGGATTCAGCTTCAATCGATCGCTTTACCAACAAGGCAAGGAGAAGGTACAACGAAACTCTTGGCGCGATTGACGAAACGGCAACAACATTCGGAACGAAAGCGTATTTTCGTAAAAAAAAAGAACATGGTGAAAGTGTTAATCATCGACGATGAGAAAAGCATCCGAACCTCGCTCCGCGAGATCTTGGAATACGAGAAAATCGATGTGATGGAAGCTGCCGATGGAATGGCCGGATTGAAATTGCTTGAAGAAAATAAATTCGACCTGGTGCTATGCGACATCAAGATGCCAAAGATGGACGGCTTAGAGGTGCTGCTAAAAATTCAAGACACACAGCCCGAACTCCCAATAGTAATGATTTCGGGCCATGGCAATATCGAGACTGCAGTGGAGGCGATTAAAAAAGGCGCCTATGATTATATCGCCAAGCCCCTCGACCTCAATCGCCTGCTAGTGACTATCCGCAACGCCATGGATAAATCCAGCTTAGTACAGGAAACCAAGGTGTTAAAAAGACGCATTGCGGGCACCCGTGAAATGATTGGCGCATCAGCCGGCATCCTGCAAATCAAAGACATGCTGGAGAAAGTGGCGCCAACCGAAGCGCGCGTGCTCATCACTGGTGGCAACGGTACGGGCAAGGAATTGGTGGCGCGTTGGATACATGAAAAGAGCAACCGCGCGGCTGCTCCACTAGTAGAGGTAAACTGCGCGGCCATCCCGTCGGAGCTCATTGAGAGTGAATTATTCGGCCACGAAAAAGGATCCTTTACATCAGCCATCAAACAACGCATCGGTAAATTCGAACAAGCCAACAACGGCACCCTTTTCCTTGATGAAATCGGGGACATGGGACTCCCTGCACAGGCCAAGGTGCTGCGCGCACTTCAAGAAGGGAAGATCACCCGTGTTGGTGGCGAGAAAGAGCTTTCCGTTAATGTACGCGTGATTGCTGCCACAAACAAAGACCTGCGCGCCGAGATTGCCGCAGGAAACTTCCGCGAAGATCTTTACCATCGTCTGAGTGTCATTGTCTTGCATGTTCCCGCATTAAACGATCGCCGCGACGACATCCCCCTGCTAGCCGATCATTTTCTCAAAGAAATATGCCAAGAACAAGGCATTCCATTAAAAACATTTGCCGACGAGGCCATAAAAGAACTTCAAAAAATCAATTGGACCGGCAACATACGCGAGCTTCGCAACGTGGTGGAACGGCTGATCATTCTTTGCGATAAAAAAATCACGGCAAAGGATGTGCAAACCTATGGAGGTAAAAACTAAAGGTTTTACCAAAAAAGTATACCTTTAATGTATTCTTAAAGTATCATGAAAAGAAGCATTGGCGTATTCGGATTTTTTCTTTTCCTGTTGAACACCGCTTTTGCACAGTTCAACTTGATAGGATCTGCAACTAGCAGTACTTCCGCATGCTACACCACCCTTCAAATAACGCCAGCCGCTACAAGTCAAACGGGAGCAGCTTGGAACACCACACAGCTTAACCTCAGCAATGCCTTCATCCTGCAAGGACAAGTTTACTTGGGCAACAACGACGGTGGTGCCGACGGGATTGCTTTTGTATTGCAACGCGTTTCAGCCACAGCCATGATGACAGGCGCCGGTGGCGGCGCGATGGGCTATTGCGGCACCGACCCCAACTCCGCTTCGCCAGGAGGTGGATTGACGCCTTCACTTATTACCGAGTTTGACACGTGGCCCAACAATACCGACCCCGCTTACGATCATCTTTCCATACAAAAAAATGGCTGGTGCAACCATTCGGTGGCTGCCAATCAATTGGCTGGACCAATTCAAATGAGCAGCACCAGCGGCAACACCGAAGACGGCATCATCCATAAATATAAAATCACGTGGGATCCTGCTACGCAAGTATATCAAGTCTATTTCGATTGTGTGCTGCGCTTAACCTACACAGGTGACCTTATCAACACTGTTTTTAGTGGTAACCCGCTCGTATGGTGGGGCTTTACAGGCGCCACCGGCGGTGCCTTTAACAGCCAGTGGGTGACTTGCTATTTAACATCCGCCTACACCCCCGTCGCCACCGCATCTCCAACCACCTGTAGTACCTCCAACGGATCCGCCAGTGTTAGCGGACTGGCAAATCCCGGCTGCGCTACTTTCGCATGGGCCCCAGGCGGTGCTAGCACAAGCGGCATCAGCGGCATCACGACAGGCACCTACACCGTCACCGTCACCGAATGGTTTGGATGCCCAACTACCCTTACTGCCACTGTTACTTCAAACGGCGGAGGATCAATCAATGCGGCCGTCATCGACTCCCAGGATGTTTCCTGTGCTGCCGGCAATGATGGCTTTGCTGTTGCTGGCGTCATTGGAGGCGCTGGAACATACACCTTTAGCTGGAACAACGGCAGCACCAACGACACCATCTCAGGACTTAGTGCCGGCACCTATATTGTTACCATCACCGACCCAAGCGGTTGCTCTGGCATGGATACAGTAGTCATTGACCAGCCCACCGGTATAACCTTATCTGCAGTTGGCACTGATTCGCCCTGCATACCCAATGCGGCATTCGCAGTAGCCACGGCCAGCGGCGGAACAGGCGCACTAAACTATGCATGGAACACCATACCGCCTCAGCTCAACGACACAGCCGTTAACCTTACTGCTGGTAATTACACGGTAGGTGTAACCGATTCAAACGGATGCCTAAGCACAAGCAACGTCACTGTGTATGCACCTGCCACTGCCTTGGATGCAACCGTCGCTACAGATGCGCCTAAGTGCTTGGGAAACACCATCCAGGTAACCAGCGCTGTAATTGGTGGCACAAGTCCGTATACCTATTTGTGGACCCCTAGCGGAAACACCGCAACAGCTCTGCTGCTCACACCAACCGACACCACATCAATAGTATATCATCTGTTGGTAACCGATCAGAACGGATGCATCGACACCGCAAGCGCCTTGGTATTCATGCACCCTTTGCCGGTGATGACCTCTATCCATCCATCTGATCTTTGTGTTAGCGATGCGCCACTTGGTCTAAACTTTGCGGGTCCTGCCGGTGGCATATATTCAGGCACAGGCATCAGCAGCGGCGCCTTCGATCCAACGATAGGACCTGGCGTTTACCCATTAAGCTATCAATACACCAACCCAACAACAGGTTGTTCAAGCAGCATACAGGATAGCATCCGCGTCAATGCTTTGCCTGTTTTCACAATTTATCATAACCCGAGCTATGTAAGCATGGCCAACCCCTTCGTAGGATTTAGTCCGAGCGATACCGCTGGACGTGCTTGGCTATGGAGTTTTGGAGATGGCGCTGGCTCCTTTTACGAGCTTGGTCATCACGAATATGCCGACACAGGCAGTTATACCATCACGCTTTTATTAACCGACACCAATGGCTGTAGCAACACGGCCTACGATACCCTTCTTGTGCTGCCGAACTACACGGTGTTTTTACCCAATGCCTTCAGCCCTGATGGCGATGGCAAGAACGATATTTTCAAAGCCGTCGGAACAGGCATTCTCAGTTACAACATGGTTATCTTCGACCGCTGGGGCAATGCGGTATTCGAAACAAGCGACCTCAGCAAAGGATGGGCCGGCGACAATGCTAGCGATGGCGTTTACATCTATCGCATACGACTCAAAGACTTCGAAAGCGCCCCGCACGAATATGCTGGAGCTGTCTCTTTAATTAGATAATAAAGGTCGACGCTTTTTCGATGGCTGCTTTTAATCCAGCAGGGTGTTTGCCTCCAGCTGTTGCATAAAAAGCCTGACCGCCGCCGCCGCCTTGAATCTCCTTAGCCAACTCCCGTACAATTTTACCTGCGTCCATCTTTTTCTCCTTCACAAGCTCTTCCGAAACCATCACCGATAACTGCGGCTTACCTTCGATCTCCGCGCCTAAAACGAGAAAAAGGTTGGTGACCTGCGCCTTCAGCTCGAAGCTGAGGTTTTTTAGCGCAGCGGCAGAGGGCAGCTGAACAATAACGGATAAGAAATTCAATCCATCTTTAGCCTGCACCTGCGTCAACAAGTCCTGTTTTATCTGCTGTACTTTATCGTGGAGAAGCTGTTCCACTTCTTTTTTCAAAGCTATATTCTCTTCCATGAGCTTCTCGATGCCGCCCGACAGATCTTGCGCCTTCAGCAAGGCCTTGGCCTGCTGCATCACAAGCAGCTGCGCGTTCACGTAGTTCAAAGCACCTCTGTTGGTAATGGCTTCAACACGACGAACACCAGCAGCCACTGCACTTTCAGAAAGAATTTTAAAAAGACCGATCTGGCCTGTTGCCTTCACATGCGTACCTCCGCAAAACTCCACCGAGAACTCTTTATCGAAGGTAACCACGCGCACGAACTCGCCATACTTCTCGCCAAAAAGGGCCATAGCACCCAGCTTCTTGGCCTCTTCTATTGGGAAGTTTCTTTTCTCCTGTAATGGAATATTCAGACGCAGCTTCTCATTAACGATGTCCTCAATGCGCGCAAGTTCTTCCTCGGTTAGTTTAGCAAAATGAGAGAAGTCGAAACGGGTGATCTCTTCGTTCACCAAAGACCCTTTCTGGGCCACATGCTTGCCTAGCACTTCGCGCAAAGCGGCATGCATCAAATGGGTCGCGCTATGGTTAGAAGTTATCAGCTCGCGACGCGAAGCATCCACCTCAGCCAAGAAAGTTCCGACAGGGTCAAGCGGCAACGCGTCAGCGAAGTGAATAATTAAGTTGTTCTCCTTCTGCGTATCGCTTATACGGATTTGGGCCTTGCTGTTTTCGTCCGTTAAACTGCCGGAATCGCCCACCTGCCCGCCACTCTCAGCATAAAAAGGAGTACGGTTAAACACCAATTGATAGTGTTCTTTATCCTTGGCCTTCACTTTTCTATACTTCATTATTTCAACTGAAGAGGAAAGGTGATCGTAGGCAAGAAACTCGGTCTCTTCGCCTTCGCGCAGGATCGTCCAATCGCCAGTATCTACTGCAGATGCGGCACGAGAGCGATTCTTCTGTTGCTCAAGGCAACTGTCGAAGCCATCCATGTCAACGGTCCAGCCAATCTCGCGCGCCATAAGCTGCGTGAGGTCGATAGGGAAGCCATACGTATCAAAGAGCTCGAAGGCAAAGAATCCAGAGATCATTTTCTGATCCTTGGCTTTTACCTCGTATTTAACTCGGTCTTCCATGTCCATGTCAGGAATGTCTTCCAACTTAATAACTCCTTTTCCTTTTTGAACATAGTTGTGAAAGTTTTTTATCCCGTTGTCCAAGGTGCGGAAGAAAGACGCTTCCTCCTCTTGAATCACTTTGCTTATAAAAGCCTGTTGTGCAATCAGCTCAGGAAACACGCCATCAAACTGTTCTGCAAGCACCGGCACCAAACGATGCAAGAAAGGCTCGCGGAAATTCAAGAAGGTATAGCCATACCGAACGGCACGACGCAAGATGCGACGAATTACATAACCGGCTTTGTTGTTGGATGGAAGCTGACCATCAGCAATGGCAAAAGCAATGGCGCGTATGTGATCGGCAGCCACACGCATGGCGATATCCATCTTCTCGTCCTTGCCATAGCTTGTCTTCGCTTCATCAGCAAGCACACGAATTAGGGGTTGAAAAACATCCGTATCGTAGTTCGATGTCTTGCCTTGCAGGGCCATACAAAGTCGCTCGAAACCCATTCCCGTGTCAACATGCTTTGCGGGCAAGGGCTCCAATGAACCATTCGCACGGCGGTTGAACTCCATGAACACATTGTTCCAAATCTCAATCACCTGCGGATGGCTGGCGTTGACGAGCGCTTTGCCATCTGTCTTAGCACGTTCTGCATCCGAACGCAAATCGATGTGTATCTCAGAGCAAGGTCCACAAGGACCGCTCTCCCCCATCTCCCAAAAATTATCTTTTTTATTGCCACGAAGGATACGGTCCTCGGCGATCCACTTTTTCCAAAAATCATAGGCATCCTGATCAAAGGCAAGCTGCTCTTTAGCATCCCCTTCAAACACCGTCACATAAAGACGATCCTTGGGTAATTTATATACCTCGGTGAGCAGCTCCCAAGCCCAAGCGATCGCATCTTCCTTGAAATAATCTCCAAAGCTCCAGTTGCCCAGCATCTCAAACATAGTGTGGTGATAGGTGTCGAGCCCAACCTCTTCCAGATCGTTGTGCTTACCCGATACACGCAGGCACTTCTGCGTATCCGCAATACGCGGACTTTTCGCAGGCGAATTGCCTAAAAAAATGTCCTTGAATTGATTCATCCCTGCGTTTGTAAACATCAGGGTAGGATCGTTCTTCACTACCATCGGCGCAGAGGGCACAATAGCATGTTGTTTGGAACTAAAAAAATCCAGAAAAGTCTGGCGTATGGCGCGGGATGTCATCATAGGGTAGTGTATAGAGCGTCTAAGGAATATACAAAAAAATCAAAAACTTTGCAAAACTAATTTATAAAAACTTGAAATTCAGGCTTTTGAGCCTTGCTTCAAGAACTTAACATCAATCCAAGCTATGCTTTTTTAAAGATTTTACTATCTTTGCTTTCGGAATGAGTGGCAAATTTATACCATTTTATTCGAAGCTCAAGAAATGCCGAAGGTCAAATATCATTTTAATATCCACTCCCTCAAGTATGAGAAAGTGGTTGTTAGCATCTGGAAACGGGTTGGCCGCGTATTGGGATTTCTTTCAACGGCCGTAGTTTTCGCTTCGGTGATTCTCTTCTTTGCATACAACTATCTCGATTCACCGAAAGAGAAGCAGCTAAAGCGTGAGATTGGGCAATTGCAGCTACAATACGACCTGCTCAACGATCGCCTTTCGCAAGTAAATGCGGTGATTGCCGACTTGCAAGATCGTGACGATAACATTTACCGAACGATCTTCGAAGCCGAACCAATTCCTGAAAACATCCGTAAAGCGGGCTTTGGCGGTGTTAATAAATACAAAGATTTAGAGCGCTTCGACAACGCTGACTTGGTTATCGAAACAACCAAGAAGTTAGATAAGATTTCCAAGGAGTTGTATGTGCAATCAAAATCCTTCGACGAAATCATGAAGCTAGCCAAGGACAAGCAAGAAATGTTAGCATCGATCCCTGCCATCCAACCTATTTCAAACAAGAATTTAAAAATGATTGCCTCGGGTTTTGGACACCGTGTTGACCCTGTTTATAAAACGATTAAGTTTCATGAAGGCATTGACTTCACCGCAGCGGTTGGTACACCAATCTATGCAACGGGCAACGGGGTGATAACAACGGCCGACATGGACAAGGGCGGTTACGGTCGCTGCGTGGTAATTAGCCATGGCTTCGGATATCAATCTTTATACGGCCATTGCAGCCGATTGAATGTTCGCCCTGGACAGAAAGTGAAGCGTGGCGATATTATTGGCTTTGTTGGCAGCACTGGCAAATCGACCGGGCCACACGTGCACTATGAAGTAATCAAGGCGGGCACCAAGATCAACCCGATCAACTTCTTCTTCAACGACCTCACTGCTAACGAATACGACGAGGTACTTACCATCTCCTCTCAAAGCAATCAAAGTTTCGACTGATGCGGCATGGCCTTTTCGCCTGCTGCAACGCGTTGATTCCTTAGTCTATTATATGCCCTGGAAAGAGAAAGAAGACGAGAAGCTTTTTTATAGCATCAGCGAAGTAGCTGAACAGTTTCAGGTGAACGCATCCCTTATACGTTTCTGGGAAAAAGAATTTGATCTGCTTAAGCCATCCAAAACAAAGAAAGGGAATCGGCAGTTTACCACGGCCGACTTGGAAACCTTGCGCTTGATCTACCATCTTGTAAAAGTTAAAGGCTACACCATTCAAGGTGCGAAAGACAAGCTGCGCATGGG
This sequence comes from Bacteroidota bacterium, assembly GCA_947448795.1. Lineage (GTDB taxonomy): Bacteria > Bacteroidota > Bacteroidia > AKYH767-A > JAHEYN01 > CANFOZ01. The sequence continues at coordinate 86,713 of CANFOZ010000001.1, read as the reverse complement.
CAAAAATGACGCAGTAAAAGAAACGGAGATGACACAATCGCTGATACGCGTACGCGAATTTCTAGTGGAGCTGCGCAAGCAGTTAAGCGAGCCACACACCGCTTCAGAAGAGTCGCAAAGGACGCCGATTCCAACCCCGGACCATGAAGCCTAAATACAACATCTTCCAAAATTTTTCCTATGCCCTAAAGGGTATTCTTTTTTTCATGAAACGAGAATACAGCGCGCGCATTCTTCTTACCATCACCGCAATCGTTTTGCTCGCCGGCTCTTATTTTAAAATCACGCGAACTGAATGGATTGCCCTAGTTGTCTGCATCGGATTGGTATTGGCAATGGAGCTGATGAACTCGGCAATTGAGTTACTCGTTGATAAGCTATGGCCCGATTACCACCAAACGGCAGGGAACATCAAAGACCTAGCGGCAGGTGCAGTCCTCTTGACTTCCTTGGCAGCAGCAATCATTGGCTGCATCATTTTTGCGCCGAAGCTTTTCGGCTTGTTGCATTAACTTAAAACAGCCGATTGGGCAACAGGTAGTTGCGAACATAATCGTCCACGCCATCCTCCAAGGAATGGAACGGTTGGGTATATCCAATGGCGCGCAGCTTCTCCATACGCGCCTCTGTAAAATACTGATACTTATCACGAATATCTTCAGGCGTATCAACCCATTCAATTTGCTCCGGCTTGTTTAGTGATTTGAAGACGGCACGCGCAAGGTCCAAAAAAGTACGCGCTTTACCCGTTCCTAAATTGTAGATACCGTTGTTTTCGCCTTTGCGGTGACGCATTAAAAACAGACAAACCTGCACCAAGTCTTTTACATAGATGAAGTCGCGCAGCTGCTCACCATCTTTAAAACCTTCTTTATGCGAGCGAAAAAGACGCATGCCGCCTTTCTCGTTAATTTGTTTGAAAGCATGGAATATAACAGAAGCCATGCGGCCTTTCTGGTATTCGTTTGGGCCATATACATTGAAGAATTTGAGGCCCGTCCAAAAGTATGGTTTACGCTTTTGTTCAAGCGCCCAAACATCAAAAAGCTGCTTTGAATCGCCGTATGGGTTAAGTGGTTTTAGCGATGGAATTGTTGCATGATCGTCGGCATAGCCGTGCTCGCCATTGCCATAGGTGGCCGCCGAAGAAGCATACACCAAAGGCAAGCCAAACTCCACACAGCAAGCCCAAACGGCCTTGGAATAGTGGAGGTTTAATGCATTGAAGATATCCACATTGAACTCGGTGGTATCGGTGCGTGCCCCGATATGAAATACAAACTGAACCAACAGGTGATGCTCTTTAAGCCAATCGATAAAAACAGCACGCTCAACCAACTTGCTGTATTTCTTACCCGCAACATTGCTTGTCGCCTTTTCGGAAAAGAAATCATCCACTAATACGAGATCATTGAAGCCCTCATCGTTGAGTTGCTGAACAAGACAGCTTCCGATAAATCCTGCTGCACCGGTAATTACAATCATGCTGTTTTAGATTTAAAGGCGGTTAAAAAATGCCAGGCAACAATGCCCGCACTTACGGAGACATTTAATGAATGCTTGGAGCCATGTTGTGGTATTTCAAGACAGGTATCCGCTGAGGCCAATACTTGATCATCAACACCAAATACCTCGTGTCCAAAAACGAGCGCATGCTTTTCGGTCAAGCTCGGACTAAAATCATCCAGCATGGTGCTACCAACGGCCTGCTCAACAGCATGTATGCGGTAGCCGGCTGCCCTCAACTCCTGAACCGCTTCGAGCGTGGTAGAAAATTGCCGCCAGGCAACGCTATCCGTAGCGCCAAGGGCGGTCTTCTCAATGTCGCGGTTGGGCGGACAGGCGGTGATGCCACAGAGGTACACCGCTTCAGCACGAAAAGCATCGGCTGTGCGAAACACCGAGCCCACATTGAGTGCACTGCGGACATTGTCGAGCACGATAACAAAAGGCGACTTCGATGCATCACGCATCTCCTCGGCCGTAAGACGACCTAGTTCATCCATCGAAAGTTTGCGGAAAGCCATGCCGCTAAATTACTAATTTATCCGCCGGCCAACATCTACCGGATTCATCAATCATGGATATAATTCAATGCGACTTTCGTATTTTTACCTCGCATGAAAAAGGAGAAGACAGAGAAGGCCAAGACAGCAGACAAAGAGACCCCGCTGATGAGTCAGTACAACGCGATCAAGGCAAAGCATCCCGATGCACTGCTGCTGTTTCGCGTGGGCGACTTTTATGAGACCTTTGGGCAGGATGCCGTGAAGACCTCCAAGATCTTGGGTATCGTGCTTACACGCAGAGCCAATGGTTCTGCAACCTTCATTGAGCTCGCTGGCTTTCCTTACCACTCCCTCGACTCCTACTTGCCACGGTTGGTGCGCGCTGGGCAGCGTGTAGCCATCTGCGACCAGCTCGAAGATCCAAAACTTACCAAAACCATTGTGAAACGCGGCGTCACTGAGCTTGTGACACCCGGCGTATCAACGAGCGATAAAATTCTTGATCATAAAACGAATAATTTTCTTGCCGCTATACACTACGGCGAACAGCAGCTTGGCATCGCTTTCGTGGATATCTCAACAGGCGAGTTTCTCGCGGCACAAGGCAATGCCGCTTACATCGACAAACTCTTGCAAAACTTCAAGCCGAGCGAAATCCTTTTTCAAAAAAACAAACAGAAAGAATTCATCCAACAACACGGTGATCAATTTTACACCTACACCCTGGATGAATGGATTTTTCAATACGATTACACCTCCGAAAACCTGCGCAAGCATTTCGCCACCAACTCGCTGAAGGGTTTTGGTATAGATGAAATGAAAGACGCTATTGTGGCCGCTGGTGCTATCATCCATTACCTCGGCGAGACACAGCATCACAACCTCAAGCACATCGCATCGATAGCCCGCATCGAAGAAGATAAGTACATGTGGCTTGACCGCTTTACAATCCGAAACCTCGAGCTCGTTTCGTCTGTGAACGATAAAGCATGCACCCTTATCGATGTTATCGATAACACCGCATCGCCGATGGGTGCGCGCCTAATGAAGCGCTGGATCATGCTGCCGCTAAAAGAAATCGCACCTATTGAGGAGCGACAAGAAGTGGTTTCGCACCTGGTGCATAACAACGAGCTCAACCAGCAATTCATTCATCAAATAAAACAGATTGGCGACCTCGAGCGACTCATCTCGAAGATTCATCTTGGCAAGATTGTGCCGCGTGAAGTGGTGCAGCTTAAGCGCGCCCTTACCTGCCTCGAACCGGTGAAAAAACTGTGTGCTAGTGCGGCATCCAAGTCTTTGCAAAAGATCGGAGAACAACTCAATCTGTGCATGGCTGCTAGAGAACGCATCGAACGCGAAATGGTGGCCGAACCGGCACAGCAGATTAGCAAAGGCAAGGTGATTGCCGATGGGGTGAACGCCGATCTCGATGAGCTTCGACAGATAGCCTATGCAGGCAAAGACTACCTGCTTCAAATACAACAACGCGAATCGGAAAGCACCGGCATCCCGTCGCTGAAAGTGTCCTTCAACAATGTCTTTGGGTACTACATCGAAGTGACACACGCACACAAGAGCAAAGTGCCTGCGGCTTGGATTCGTAAGCAGACACTCACCAACGCTGAGCGTTACATCACCGAAGAACTGAAAAATTACGAAGAAAAAATCTTGGGAGCAGAAGAAAAAATCCTCGCCCTCGAGACACGCTTGCTTAATGATCTTGTGCTGTTCCTTGCCGACTTCACCCAACCCGTGCAATACAATGCTTCACTTATCGCTCGCTTGGATTGCCTTTCTTCTTTTGCTGAAACAGCAATCGCAAACAACTACGTTAAGCCGAACTTAAACGCATCGAAAGTAATCGATATTAAAAACGGCCGTCATCCTGTTATTGAGAAGCAACTACCAACGGGCGAAGAGTATATTGCCAACGATATTTACCTCGATAACGATACGCAGCAGATCATCATGATCACAGGTCCGAACATGTCGGGTAAATCAGCGATCCTCAGACAGACTGCACTGATCACGCTTATGGCTCAGATGGGTAGTTTCGTGCCAGCATCGGCTGCCAGCATCGGCTTAGTCGATAAAATTTTTACGCGCGTTGGAGCATCCGACAACATCTCATCTGGCGAATCAACCTTCATGGTGGAGATGAACGAAACGGCAAGCATCCTAAACAACCTCTCCGATCGCAGCTTAATACTGCTTGACGAGATTGGTCGTGGCACCAGCACCTACGACGGCATCAGTATCGCTTGGGCCATCGCTGAATTTTTGCACGAGCAGCCGCAAGCCAAAGCCAAGACGCTCTTTGCTACCCACTATCACGAGCTAAACGACATGGCTGATCGCTTCGAGCGCATTCACAATTTCAATGTGTCTGTGAAGGAAATCGGCAACAAGGTTTTGTTTATGCGCAAGCTGGTGCAAGGCGGCAGTAACCATAGCTTTGGTATCCACGTGGCTAAAATGGCGGGCATGCCCTACAAAGTAATACAACGCGCCAACGATATGCTGAAGGTGCTCGAAACCAAGCACCCTTCAGAAACGAAAGGCAAGCCGAGCAAACAAGGCAGCGCATCAAACAGCGACTTTCAGCTCAGTTTCTTTCAGCTCGACGATCCTTTGTTAGAAGAGATTCGCGAAGACATTTTGAACATCGACATCAACACACTTACCCCCGTTGAAGCCCTGATGAAACTTAATGAGATCAAAATCTTATTAAGTAAAAAGCGTTGAGATAATAAGTATCTTTCATCCTCTTTTAATATAAACCAAGCATGGAATTACTAAGTCCTTATTGGCCAATCATTGGCAAAACATGTGCTGTGTATGTCTTCATTGTACTTGCTATTCGTTTATTCGGAAAAAAGGAAATCTCTCAACTCTCGGTGGTTGATTTGGTTTTTATTTTACTCATCAGCAACTCGGTACAGAATGCAATGGTTGGCAGCGACACGTCCTTGCAAGGCGGACTGGTGGCGGCCGGCGCACTTTTTCTTTTGAATGCGGTATTGAAAGAAGTACTCTTTCGTAGCAAAAAAGCAAGTCGGTTTATACAAGGCGAGCCAGTGATGTTGATTCACCAAGGGCAACTCATCGTTAAAAATTTAGAGCAAGAAAAAATATCAATTGAGGAACTGGAGGCGGCTATTCGCGAGCACGGCGTGAACTCGATCAAAGAAGTAAATCTGGCGATACTTGAGGTAGATGGGAACATCAGTATTCTTTCGAATACTTTTCAACATCACAGTCGCAGGAAGAGAAAGGCGCATAAGGCGCTTTCCGGAGTCAATTGATTAGTTTTCCTTTAATAATCAGAGATTTTTCTATTTTTGCAACAAATATTTGCCCAAATGCACCCATTGCTAATTGAAGGAGCCGCAAAAAGTCCAACAGTTAATTTGAATCCGGACACTGGTAATTTAGAAATTCGTGGCCGTTCCATTCCAGAGAACACCATCGAATTCTACAAACCCGTGTTTGCATGGCTGGAAGAATACAGCGCGAAGCCCAAGTCGGCCACTTCTGTGACTATTCAGTTGGACTATTTCAATACCAGCTCGGCAAAAATACTGGCAGATCTTTTCAAACGACTGCAAGCGCTGCATGTTTCCCGATTATCCGCTGTTGACGTAATTTGGGAATACCAAGCCGAAGACGATGACATGCAGGAAGCCGGGGAAGATTACAAATCTATTTTGAAAATGCCCTTTAAAACACAAGAAACATCCAAATAAACCATTAACCAAAACACCATGAACGCACGCATTCTTGCTCCAGCCCTGCTATTAACTGTGATCGCCTGCAGCAATCCTCCGGCAAACCAAGAGCCGGCGGCTGCAACCACTGAAACCGCGAAAGACACCGCTGCTGTTGAGGCCATCGACGAAACGAAAGAATTCAAATTCTCCATGGTATTAGCTGATATTCCAAGTCCTTTGGAAATCATCAACGTACTCGGCAAATCGCATGCGCGCTTCGACAAGGGACTTACAAACGGAACCGCCAACGAGTCACGTTACACTACCTCTTTCAAGCGGGGTCTAAACTTCGGTGTTTACGCCATCGATCTTGGCTATCTGGCGGCAAACGACCAGTTTGGCAACATCCAAACTTATTATAACACCACCAAAAACCTAGCCGGCTCGCTGGATGCAACCGAAGGCTTTAACAAAGTAGCTGCTTCGCGCATCAAGAACTATGCAGAGAATAAGGATTCGGTAATGAAAGTGGTAGATGAATTTTACACCCAAGTGGATCAATACTTGCGCAACAATCAGCGTCTTCAAACGGCCACACACATGCTTGTGGGTGGATGGGTAGAAAGCCAATACCTTACACTGAATAGCGTTAAAGGCATGGAGAATGGTGAAGATTTGAAAAAAATCAAAGAACAGATCTTCATGCAAAAGCTGCATTTAGGCAAAATTGTTTCCGTTCTGAAGGACTATGAAAAAGATAAGGAGTTCATGCCGATCATCACAGAGATGAACGCGCTCAACTCACTTTATCAGGCCATCCCTTCTTCTGCATCCATTGATGATGCAACACTTGCTTCATTGACGGAAAAGGTCACAGCCGTGCGTGGAAAAATCACGAACTAGGGTTTCGACCTCTTGGATATACGATGAGCGAGAAGATCCTTCGTGCCCTTATGCAACTTTTCGCGATCATCGCGAAAGGCGCAGAGCAGCCGGACACCCGGCGTTTAGTGGTTGCCGACTTCTTGCAAAAATATCTGAACGCAGACCAGGTAGACAACTACCTGCAAGTTTACGACAGCTTTTTCAATGAGTTGGAGTTTGGAACGACCGACACACAAAGACGCAAGAAGACAGCTGTCAGCTCGGTTAAAGTCATCGTCATCTGCAATCAATTAAACGAAGAGTTAAGTCCTCGGCAGAAGGTATTCGTACTCCTTTATCTTCTCGATTTTCTGCATTCGCAAGAGCTGATGAATGAGCAGGAGCTTGAGTTCGTCAACACGGTCGCTTCCTCCTTCAATATCAGCGAAGGCCAATTTCAAGAGATGCTTGACTTTGCCGATCCGAACACGGATCCGGCATTGAAGGCCAATGCGAACCTGCTCAGCATCACGAGTCATAAAGCAGCCACTGATCTTGCGGGTAAACGCCTCATTGCCGAATCCCTTCCACATCCCGTTTTCGTTTTGCGCATCAGCAGCGCAGCGCTGTTTCTCATTCGATTTATGGGCGATGCGGGGCTCACTATCAACGGCCAAAGACTTGCTAAAAACAAAGTCACCGTCTTCGCGCCCGGATCCTCGGTGAGAGGCAATACTATCCAACCGATATTCTACAGTGATGTAGCGCGCTGCTTCATGAGTCACCGCGCTGATGAGGCTGTCAGTTTCGAGGTGAAAGACATCCAGTACCGATTCAAGAGTGGCAAACTTGGTTTGCAGACGCTTCGTTTCACCGAACGCTCAGGACACCTCATGGGTATAATGGGTGGCAGCGGCGCTGGCAAATCGACATTGCTTAACATTCTCAACGGCAACAACCCGCCGACAGCGGGAAAAGTGCTGATCAACGGTATCGATTTACACAAAGAAAAAGCACAGCTTGAAGGTCTGATTGGCTTTGTGCCGCAAGACGACCTACTTATTGAAGAACTCACCGTCTTCGAAAATCTTTATTTCAACTCTCGGCTCTGTTTCAATCAGTTGACGGAGAAGGAAATCGCTGACAAAGTCCTTCAGCTATTAAACGACATCGGCTTATACGAAGCCCGCGACTTGAAGGTGGGCAACCCGCTCGAGAAGACCATCTCCGGCGGACAACGCAAACGACTCAACATCGCCTTGGAATTGATCCGTGAACCCTCGGTGCTTTTCTTGGACGAGCCTACATCCGGACTTTCTTCGCGCGACTCCGAAAACATCATGGATTTGCTGAAAGAACTCTCCCTGCGTGGCAAGCTGGTGTTTGTTGTCATCCATCAACCCTCCTCCGAGATTTTCAAGATGTTCGACAAGCTGCTGATCCTCGACGTTGGCGGTTACCCCGTCTATCTTGGCGATCCGGTGGAATCGGTCATTTACTTCAAACGCGCCGCTGCATACGTAGATGCGGAAGAAAGTGAATGTTTAACGTGTGGCAATGTCAATCCGGAACAAGTTTTCTCGATTCTGGAAGCTCGCATTTTGGATGAGAACGGTAACCCGAGCGGCGAAAGAAAAGTATTACCGAAAGAATGGAACGAGCGCTACCAGCGCCTGCTAGCTAATGGCAAGAGCGAAGCCGTGGAAAAGACAAAACCGGTAATCAACTTCCATAAGCCGGGTTTGTGGAAACAGTTTACAATTTTTCTGCAAAGAGATTTCTTTTCCAAGTTGGCGAACACACAATACCTGCTCATCAACATACTGGAGCCGCCTTTGCTGGCCTTTATACTCGCGTTCCTGTGTCGATTCTCGCTCGAAGGACAAGCGTATACATTGGGCGACAATCGAAACATTCCAGCTTACATGTTCATGTGCGTGGTGGTGTCACTTTTTATTGGCCTTACCGTTAGTGCGGAGGAAATCTTTCGCGACCGAAAAATCCTGCGTCGAGAGTCTTTTCTGAACTTGAGTAAAGGCAGCTATTTGTTTTCTAAAATAGTGCTGCTGTTCGGCCTGAGTGCCTTTCAGATGTTGATTTTCGTTTGGATCGGCAACACGCTGCTCGGTATCCAACATATGCATACGGCCTATTGGCTCGTGCTATTCACCAGCTCCTGCTTCGCCAACATGCTGGGCTTGAACATCTCGGCCTCCTTTAACTCGGCCGTCACTATTTACATCCTAATTCCTTTTCTTCTCATCCCGCAACTGCTTCTCAGTGGCGTGATTGTGAAGTTTGATGAATTGAACCCAATCATCTCTAGCAGAGCCGTTGTTCCCTTGCCTGGCGAACTGATGACTTCGCGTTGGGCTTTCGAGGCCCTGGCAGTGAATCAATTTACCCGAAATGATTACGAGCAACCCTTGTATACGTTGGATAGAGCGGTAAGTTTGGCTAGCCTGAAAAAAAGCTGGTGCATGACCTTGCTCAACCTGCTTGACGAAGTGGAGCATAGTGGGCCGAACGTTAATTCCAATTGGGAGGTGCTATGCAATGAGCTGAAAGCCAAGCAATCACAAAACAATGTTGCAGCCCTGCCTTCTTTAGCGCATTCAGACAAAGCCACTTGGGATGCCCTCAGAATTTATTTGGAGGCAGTAAAAGGCCAAGGCGGCGATGAGTACAACCAAGCAATTGAAGCACGTGACCGTTTCTTCGTCGAAGTGGACAAGCAGCCCGGAGGCACGGATGCCATGAACGAGCTCAAGAAAAAGCACCACAACGGCAAGCTCGAGGACATGGCTCGCAATCCGTCCTTTGATGCACCCACGTATCAAATCGAGAACGAACGTTTGGTCACCACGATTGATCCCATCTTCCGCGATGGGGTAGCTGAATCGGGATTTAGAGCGCACTTTTTAGCGCCCCGAAAATATTTGCTGGGAAGCTATCTAAACACCTTTGAGGCCAACCTTGTGGTGATTTGGATAAGCACCATTTTGTTGGGCTTCGCCCTGTATTTCGATGTTTTCAAGAGGTTGCTGACCGGGCTGGAAATACAGTTTGGGCGACTGCTTGGCATGAAACGCAAAAAACAAATCAAGTAGTTTTTATACGCGCACGCCGATTACCAACACATCATCGGTCTGCTCTGCCTCTCCACGCCATTCCAAGAAGAATGTGCGGAGGCGCTGCTCCTGTTCAACCATGGAATGTCCCTGCACTTCGAGCAGCAGTTCTTTGAATCGGCGTGTCATCATTTTCTGGTCGGAGGCGCTGAACTGATCCGCATATCCATCACTGAAGATGTAGAACGCATCTCCTGTTTCGAGCTGTATGTTATGTGCTGTATATGCGCGTGCCTCACCCTCATCTGCCCCACCGATGGATAGCTTGGTGGCCTTTGTCTCGTTCAAGAGGCTTTGGCGAATGTGATACAAAGGCCGATTGGCACCTGCATAGGCTAGACGATAACCGTTCGCACTTTTTTGCAGCACGCACAAGGCGATGTCCATGCCATCGCGGGTTTTTTCGCCAAAAGCAGTGGCAGTGCCGTGTTGTTGCAATGCATGCGTAACACCGAGATGCAACGCAGACAAGATAGCATCAGGCGCGAGTATGTTTTTTTCGAGCACGATCTGATTGAGCAAACTACTGCCTACCATGCTCATGAAAGCGCCGGGAACACCGTGTCCGGTGCAGTCGACAGCCGCTACAATACTGAAGCCTTCTTGCTCTCCGAACCAATAGAAATCACCGGATACAATGTCTTTTGGGAGATACAACACAAAATGCTCAGGCAAGCCTTGCGCCATCACTGCCTTGGATGGCAAAATCGCTTGTTGAATGCGTAAAGCGTAGTTGATGCTATCGGTGATCGCTTTGTTTTTCTCTTCAATCTTGTCATACGCCTCTTTAAGTTCCACGTTGCGCAACCTGAAGATCTCGGCCTCTTGGCGCGATCGCTCGATATCGAAGCTCATCTGCTGATGCTTCATCTTGTTGGTTGTCTCGGTGCTTAGCACCTCCTCTTTCAACTCCTGAAAAAGGCGCAGGTGATTTAGAGACTGTTGATAATCGACAAGCAACTCATACGCCTTGGAGAGCGCTTGGTGAAAATCGTACATGAGCGGCTTGCTCTTGATCGACTCAGCAATCTGCAGTCCTTCCTGCAACTCAAGCTTTGCGAGCTCGGGCTCGTTGTAATTCAATCGGATCTTGCCGGAGCCCAACAAGCAATACAAATTGGCCCGTACATCTTTGTTCTCCTTGCTTTGTGCGGCACTTTTCCCATAGTAATCCAAGGCCGATGCAAAATCCTGCATTCGCTCGAACACACTCGCCATGCCGATGTAAGTCCAGGGAATTCCACCCTTGTCTTGCTGTTCGATGCGCAGCGTCAAGCTTCGATTGTAGTAGTCAAGCGCTTGTTCAAATTTATTAGCGAGTGAATAGGTTCTTCCGAGGAGATTTAAAGAAGATGCGACGGCGCGGTGGTTGCCCATGCGTTCGCGGATAGTCAGGCTTTTCAGAAACGATTGCTCTGCATGCTCGAGATCTGAAATGCGTGTGTAGATCAAGCCGGCATTGGCATGTACATCGGCTTCGAGCTCCTCATCCTTCGTGGTTTCAGCATGACGAAGACCTTCTTGTGCATAACGCAATGCCGTTTCGTATTCACCATAGTTGTCGTATACACTTGCCAAAAAGGCACAGGCTTTTCCCAAGCCATCGGCATCGTTCAATTTTGCAAAAGATGCATAGCTATCGAGGAGATACTCGAGCACATGCTCATCCTTCGAATTGAAGAAATTCGAGATGGCGACAAACAATTTGCCATAGGCCCGCGTGTTTTCTCGCTCGCTCCCTGAGCTTACAGGGTGAGCCCGTCGAACCCCTGTCGAAGGGCCGGTCCCTGAGCTTACAGGGTGAGCCCGTCGAACCCCTGTCGAAGGGCCGGTCCCTGAGCTTGTCGAAGGGTGCTCTTGTTTATGTACCGATCCTGAAGAAATTAGTTCAGCACCCAGCACACCGAGTTGACGAGAATCGCTGTAGCGCAGATTCCATAATTCGCGGACGCGAGCTCGAAACGTTTCGACTGAAGACATCTGCCTTACTTAGGTAAATCGTCGATGGAATAATCCTGCATGCCGAAAGGATTGTGCGCCACGTTGCTCGCACCGATCATAAGGTTATTGAAGGATTGCTCAAAGAGCAGCATCCAGCCACCGATGAGAAAAACGACGAACCAAGGGATGAGGATGTTGTTCACCAGGTATTTGCGTTGACTCTCGAGCCAACTCGTGAAATCGTTCATCTGCACACCGATGATTAAGGAGGCCGATACAAGACCGAACAAGGGGGCGAAGTAGTTGTTCAAGGTGAAAATAGCAGCCCCTTGCCAATGCATCGTGCGGAAGAGCCATCCGAGATAAAAAATGATGACCACGAAATTACACAACAAACTTGCGAACATCAGCAGCAAATTCGTTTTCAGGAAACGAAAGGAATAGAACCATTGAACGATGAAAACAATCGTCATAAAAAAAACACTCACAACCAAAATCACGGAAGCGCCTGGAAAATGAGAAACTTTAAAAAACACGCCGATTATTAACAAACCCAAGGCCCCTAGAAAAATCTTCGGGTAATGTTTTACCTCGGTGATGAGCGGAGAAAGCAGTGAAAAGATAAAGACGCCGAGTAACATGCGGAAACGACTCCACATATCGTAATCCGGATGATTGACTAGCAGCGAAGTAATGACAACATCGGAAATAAGAAAACCGAGACTCAGCAGAATCATGCGCTTGTGTTTCTTGCCCACCATGCTCTCCACGACCACAGCGCCCAGCATGCAGAGGAACATGCACAACATCGCGAGGTCCTGAAAAAAAACAAAGCTAGAAAGGTACAAAACGACCGAAGTGGCGAAAAAGAAATACCGCATCACGCGAAACCAATGCGAGCTGGTTTTTTGAATTTGAGGCTCCATGACTTTGTTTTTTCTGCTTTAGTAAAAGTACGATTTTTTCTATAAATTGCATCTCGATGCAAGCAACCACGTCATCTCCGTTCAAGTTTCTGGATAGCTTCACGCGTGCCGACCGCGAGATCTTCTTCGGTCGTGAAAAAGAAATTGAAGAACTCTATGCACGCGTATTCGAGAGCAACATGCTGCTGGTTTACGGTGCCTCAGGCACAGGCAAGACGAGTCTCATTCAATGCGGCTTGGCCAACAAATTCAACGAGAGCGACTGGATGCCCATCCTGGTGAGACGCGGCGACAACATGACGCGTTCATTGACTGATACGATACGCAAGCAAGCCATCACCCCGATCAAAGAAAATGCAAGATTAAAAAAGTGTATCGAGTCGTTATATCTCGATCACTTCAAACCCATCTACCTGCTTTTCGATCAGTTCGAGGAGCTGTTCATCTTCGGCAACAAGGAAGAGATCGATCACTTCATCGACGAACTCAAAGCGGTCATCCAAGCCGGCCTCTCTTGTAAGTTCATCTTCATCATACGCGGCGAGTACCTTGAAAATCTGAGCCGTTTTGAGGAACAGATTCCGGAGTTTTTCCAAAACAGAATCCGCATCGAGAAGATGACGCGCACGGCAGCCCAGGAAGCCATCCTCGGACCTTGCAGGGTGTTCAACATCCCTGTGGAAGAGGGCTTTGCACAAAGTCTGCTCGACAAGATATCACCCGAGCGCTCCGAGGTTGAATTGACCTACTTGCAGGTTTTCCTCGACAAGCTCTACAAATTGGCTGTCAAAAGAAATCCGAACGAAATCGGCTTTCGCAACAGCATGTTACAAGAGCTGGGTAACATCTCGGATGTGCTCGCCGATTTCCTGGAAGAGCAGCTGGCAACCATTCCCGAAGCGAACAAGGCGGTCAGTGTGCTGAAAAGTTTTGTTTCAACAGAAGGAACGAAACGCCAATTGTCTTTGCAGGAAGCGGGCGATTTCACACGTACTTTGGGCCAAGACCTTACAGACAAGGAGATCGAGCACTTTGTCAATCTATTTGTCAATCTGCGGATTCTGCGCGACAAAGACGAAAAGGATAAATACGAGTTACGCCACGATTCGCTCGCAGCTAAGATTTATGAGAAAATAACGCTGACAGAGAAAGAACTGCTGCAGGTTCGTCAGCTGATCACCAATCGCCATCAAGAATTTCAGGTGCGCGGCATCTTGCTTAATCAGGACGATCTGAATTACCTCGCCACCTACGAGAAGCAACTTTTTTTGGATGAATCCTTACAGGGCTTTGTGCAAAAAAGCAGGACAATCATCCAAACGAACCGTCGTCTGAAGCGCCGTGTTTCGCTTGTTTCCTTATTGAGTTTGATGCTGTTGGTAGGTGCCGTTGCTTTTTATTTCTATCAACAGAATCAGCTGACACGCGCGAATGAATTAGCGGCCATGTCGCTGATTAAGGTTGATGAGGATCCGACACTCGCATACCTTCTTGCTGAAAAAGCCTATGAATTGAATCCCAAGGGAGAGTTGATTCAGAAGGCCTTGATCAACGCGTATCGGAATGGACCGTTTTATCTCAACGTGCCGGGAAAGGATTACTTGATTGATGAATCAGGTAAGCACATGGTTACTTCCAGCGACGACAGCACCTTGCGTTTTTATAGCTTCAAAGAAACAGGAGTATCCCTGACAAAAACCATTAAGCTAAATCACGAGAATCATCTCTATACTTTTCCTGCTGCAGGATCGAAACCTCCCCTGCTTGCCACGCCTAACACCTTTGTGCTTATCGACGTGCTTGGGCCTGCAAGTGCCAATAACTCAAACATGGAAATCAGTGTTTGGAATTTCAATGGCAACAAAATCAACAGTCGTAAGGTGGCGAGCGAATTCCAGATTCAGGCGCTAAAAGAAATGTACATGCTAGTGCAGCTGGATTCGGTTTTCATACTTAACAAAGAGCTGAAAACAGTTTTGGCTTTAGAAAACAAAGAGCATGCTGGAGCCAGAGCAAAATTAACTGCGGACAATCACATACTGCTTGCGATGGGGCTGTACAGTTTTGGCAACGCAAGCATACTCGAATACGATGCCGGTGGTCGCTTGGTTAATAGCTTCGAACTGCATCAACTGTCGAATCGCATCGAATTCAGCAGGGATGGCAACATGCTGTTTACCGGCATGGCTTTTACAACCTACAGCGAGTCGGAAACCGAACTAAAAACCGAGACTAATTTTCGACAAGTTTCTATGTATAATCGACAAGGGAAAAAGTTACAGATTATCAAAGGCTTCTCGGATGCAATAAGCCTCTCGCCGGATGAGCAAGAATTACTGGCGAAAAACGACTCTTGCATTGGTTTGTTTACCATTGGCGGCAAGCTGCAGCTAACGATCAAAGGCAACTTCGAAGGAGCGAATATGTCCTTCTCTCCCGATGGAGAAAGCATCTATGTTATGAGTGGTAGAGAATACACGGATATATACAACCGAGCGGATGGTCAACTAAGCCATCGCATCAAGGGCGATTTAGTCAGGCTATCGAATGACTCCAAGTACGCACTGACGGTAGATGATAACGAACGCACGGTCGAGCTTTATACACCGCTAGGAAAGCATACCACGTTCCGCAGAATGACGGAAACTTTCGCTGATGAGAAAGTGTCCTTCACCGCAAATAATCAATTTGTAGTGACGGGCAGCATGAACGGGAACACCGTCAGTATTTGGAAACCGAGCTACCAAAGTGCAATCCAAAACGCATTGGAACATAAATTAGGGCCAGATGGTCAGCATGCGATTTGCATGAAAAACGGAACGGTAAAGGTGCTAGATGTCAACTTCAAGGAGCTCTTCAGCTATACATCAATAAACAAAGATGCAGAGCAAATTGCTGATTTTTCAGGCACCGGAAAAATGATCATCATACAGGAGCTAGAGCCGAATCAAGAGGCTGACATCCATGTCTTCGATGTTCATACCGGAAAAGCCATCACTAAAAAAGCACATACCCTGCAGTCCGATAAAACAGGTGGATCAAGTTTCGTGTCATTCGATGATCTTTTATTGGGTTACCCCGAAGATTCCGCTCACATCGCCCTTTACGCTTTGAATGCAAAGGGACTGCATCCTAAACGCCTGACTTTAGAAGGTGTCAAGGGACAACCAACTGGTATTGCATTCTCCCCGGCAAGCACCTTCTTCGTGACAACCCAAGACTCCATTGCACAGGTGTGGAGATATGATAGCAGCACCTTGCAAACTAAATCATATGCATTGCTGAGCGGTCATCACAAAAAGATTAACAGAGCGCGTTTCTCCAAGGATGGCAAATTCATTATCACCGCCTCCGACGATAGCCTTATGGGCATATGGAATCTAAAAGGCGAATTGATCAATACCTTGAATGATGCCTACGAGATTCCCTTCGCAATTGCAGATGCATACTTCAGTGACAACGAGTCAACGGTCGTATTTGAGCCTTATGAAAAAAGTACCACAAGTTCCGGAGGCATCTCCTATTTCAAATCTTCTTACAATCTGTGGACAAACATTCCTTACGGTCCATGGCTTAAGACGGATGCTAACTGGAGTAACACGAATGCGCCGGAAATCAAAAGCCCTAAAAAAATTACCATTTCCTCTGATGGCAAGTTAGTTTGCACTACAGAAGAGGACTTCGTTCGTCTTCGCACCATTGGTGGACACGAATTGCTTTCGGTAAATGGCTACAAGGGCGATTTTTCAAAAGATGGAAAAACACTCTACTTGAGCGATGGCAAAACCATTCATCAATTGCCTGTTCAACCAGATGAAATCGTAAAGCTAGTTCGAACAAAAAAAGTATTCGGCGAACCAAGGTCCTTCACCCCTCGTGAGATTGAAGAATACGGATTAAAATAAGCACTCCTAAAGATGGCCAACGTCAACGAAGAATTGATTAAAAAAGTGTTCGAATCCATGGTTCAACACAAGCCTTCTTTGGCCAAATACCTGCTAAGCGACGAGGACGATCCGGACGATGGCCCTGACACGCGTGTACTTGCCGATTTAATCATTAAACATCTGCCTTGGCCGATTGGAGTAGAAATGCGCCGCCTCTTCTCCGGATCGATGCGACAGCTCGATCGCGGCCGTTTGGATCAGCTTTTCAAGACCATTGAACGAACGATGCAATATCTCAGCTTCGTTATGCTCGCTCAATTATGGGAGGAACGCATCCACAAGAACTTCGAGATTCCATCGGAATTCAGCGGACAGTTCAAGCAGCGCATCACGGTGCTCTCCTTGGGCAACTTCACCTGGCTCATCCGCGCCTCAGGCAACCTCTTCGAAAAGCTCAGCATCGAGCCTTTCATGCCCGAAATGAAAGAGGCGTTGAACAAGAAATTCTACGAAACCCTCGACTTCTGGGTGCCGGAACGCAACGAGATCGGACACTACCAGATCAACCTCACCGAAGAGGAGATTCAGAAGCGTTGTGTGGAATACGAAGACAAACTCGCGCAGGTCTTGGCCTCCATCGCCTTCATCATCAAATACAAACTCGTCACCATCCGCGAGATCAAGGTGCAGAAAATGAAGCACCAAGGCGCCAAGTTCAGTCACGTGATGGACCTGCTGAACAGCTCCGATTCCGATTTCAAGGCCACGGAACTGCTTCACGATCAGTTTTCCGACAGCCATTCGGTGCTGCTCATGAAAGACACCAAGGTGCCGACAGAGTTTCTGAACCTCTCGCCGCTTGTGATCGACACCCGCCCCGAGGTGATTGACACAAAGGAGAAGTTCAACATCAAGAAAGATATTTTCATGTACACCAAGTTCAACAATGAGAAGTTGATGTTCATTGGAACGGAGGTCACCGAGAAGTGCGATCTAACCAGCTTAAGCACCTATCCAACATTGGTTGAACAGTTCAAAAACTTCCTGGCCACGTTAGGTGGTTAAGACCGGATTTCTTTATTTTTCGCCAGTTTTTTATCGAATACCGCCGGATCACTCATTCTTTTTTTTCAATTGCATCTTCTAATGTATATTTGAGTCAAACCAAAAATACAAGCGATGAAAAAACTCACCCTACTCGGCGCGGCCGTCTTGCTTTTCGCAAGTGCCTGCCAAAAAGAAAAACCATTGACCACCTTACCGGTGATTGGTAATCAAGAAACAGAAACACCTTCCCTCGGAGAGCGTCGTTGCGCATCTTACGAGGTGCTGCAAGAGCAAATCTCGCATAACCCATCACTCGCGCGACGCATGGAAGAGATCGAACGCTTCACCCAAGACTTCATCGACAACAAAGGGAATCAACGTCTTCTTGCCGACGGCACGATAGAAATTCCAGTGGTCGTGAACGTGCTATACAAAACCACTGCACAAAACATTTCGCAAACACAGATTCAATCTCAGATTGATCGCCTGAACCTCGACTTCAAAGCGCTGAATACCGATTACAACAATACACCAGCGCTATTTCAAAGCCTTCGCTCTGGCAGCATGGGTATAACCTTCGTGCTGAGCTCCGTTGTTCGCAAGAGCACTACCAAAACCTCTTGGACCACCAACGACGCGATGAAGAAAACGTCCCAAGGCGGTATCGATCCAACAACACCAACAACCAAACTTAACTTGTGGGTATGTAACCTCTCGGGTGGCATCCTTGGTTATGCGCAGTTTCCTGGTGGCTCATCAACAACCGATGGGGTGGTAATTGACGATAACGCATTTGGCACAACAGGCACGGTGTCTGCTCCATACAACCTTGGCCGAACTGCAACACACGAAGTTGGCCACTGGCTCAACCTTCGCCACATCTGGGGTGATGCTACTTGCGGAAGTGATCTCGTGAACGACACGCCGAATCACAACACTGCAAATTACGGCTGCCCTACCTACCCGCACCTTAGCACCTGCACTGGCACTCCGGTGGAGATGACCATGAACTACATGGACTATACTGACGATGCGTGCATGTACATGTTCACCGCGGGACAGAAAGCACGCGCCGCAGCTGTTTTCATAACAGGCGGACCACGTAACACTTTCGCACAACTTTAATATTTTTTCAAGATGTAAAAAAACCTCGCAAGCAATTGCGGGGTTTTTTTGTGGATTGCTTTTTCATCCCATAAAACATAGGATGAACCAATCAATTTCATTGAATAGATTAGACGCCACGATTCCACAATTTAATTAAACACTTGATTAACAACATAATGATTTTGAAATGACACTCATGTGAAAAAAGCGCCATACATTTGTATATACAAACTTTGTATGCAAAAGAAAAAAACGTGGTTATTTGTTCTTCTACTCTTGCTCGTTGCAGCAAGTTCCTCTTGGGTTTCTATCAGCATACTATCCTGCTATCATAAGAAGTTGGATCGCACGCCAATTTTGCAAAGCACTCCCGAAGCGGCTCCCGCAACTCTTTCCTCCCCCATTCGCTCCAAGCGTTTTCAGTTAATAAAACCCCTTTTGCTATTAGGTTCACAGGCTTTGAGCGATCAGCGCATGATACAATTGCAGCAAGCCGTCAATACATTAATCGAAGACAAAAAGAAGAGTCAGCAAATCGAAGATGCGTCGGTGTATATCAGAGACTTGAGTTCGAGCGAGGAGTTTGCAATAAACGACCAATTGCGCTTTTACCCAGCAAGTTTAATGAAGGTAAACACCTTGATTACCTTGATGATTCAAGCTGACCGAGACGCCTCTTTTTTATCTAAAAAAATTCAGATTGCTGGGTCGCGCCAATCGGTGAGAAGCCAAACCTTTCAAGAGCAATTCAAGATTCAATCGGGCCAAACGTACACCGTGCAAGAGCTTATCGCAGCCATGATTATCGACTCCGACAACCTCGCAACAGCCACTTTACATCAAGTTGTGAACGTATCGATTTTCAAACAAATACTTGCTGATTTAGAGATCCCTTTTACGGAGGTCAACAATCCTGATTTTGGTGTTTCTGCTGCGCAATACGCAAGGTTGTTTCGCATGCTCTACAACAGCGCCATGATCTCTGAGGAGCATGCTGAGCTTGCCATGGAAATGTTGGCACAATCAAAATTCGAAAAGGGATTTAAACAGGGTGTTCCAAGCAACGTAGTTATGGTTGACAAATTCGGTGAACATGGCACCTCGCCTGAAAAAAATCCTAATGGATTTAGGCAGTTGCACGAATGCGCTATCTTTTATGTGGATAACAAACCATACCTTTTGTGTGCAATGACCAAGGGTAGTAAGCTCGAGCAACTCAGCGCCACCTTGGGTGAAATTTCGAAACTCGTTTACAGCGAGCGCATCCGAAAAACATCTTAGGTAATCATCTTACTGCGCAAGCAAGTCCTTTTCTTCCCAAACGATCTCTTCTTTCGTGTCGTTTTCTTTGACTTTATAAAACCCTTTTTTATAGACCTCAATCACCACACCGTTGTGCTTGCTTCCACCTGCCCACCAACTCACTTTTTGACCGCGTACAAAGGCAGAAGACCGACTTCTTTTTAACTTTGGAGGCGGAACGCTGCGGCTCCACTTGACTACTCTGAAACCAGCGAACACCGTTGGTGTAACAAAGTTCATGAATAGGTTTGCGCCCGCAGGATTTTCGCGATAGGTATGCATATTCAATGACACACCCCAATAGCTGCGCTGACCATTGTGTCCAAGTGCAACATAGCCAAACGTGTTTGAAGGCGATAAGAATTGATAGTGCTTCTCCTTTTTTTCTGCGACATCAATAGTACGCCCAATGCCTGTTGCCAAGGATGGCAACAAGGTAATGTTCGCAAAGATATTCTTAGCAACAACATAGGTATAAGTATAGCCAAGGGCTATACCAACCGATGCTGAACGACTATTTACAAAAGCCTGCTCAGCAGCAAAGGCACCTGCAAGATTGTTAGGCAGTAAAGACGAATCGGCCAACACAGAAGAGAAATGATAATTAAGCCCCATAAGCAAGGACCCCGATGAATGCAACTGACGAGACGTGAAAGAGAACACAGCAGCTGATGAGAAGCGGTTGCCATTGGGCACAAAAGTAAGCGAAGATGAAAGTGCATACGAGCGAATATCGTTGCGCAGTGCTTGAAGATCCGTCGAGCGCAATAGGTAAGCTTTGGAAAGATCTTTAAAACCACTTATCCCATACCCCTTGCTATAATTAAAATCGGCGTTCCACCAAAGCCATTTACCGTAGGTTGAAGGCGAAAAAGAAATGTTACGCAAGCCCAATCCATTCGAAAGAAAGGACGGTGAAAAAGAAACGGGAATACTAAGATTAAGAAATGAAACCACAACACCAATCTGGGTCGGATTTTGATTCGCATAGGATATAAAAGCGGGCGCATTCCCTCTAGAGGTAATCACCAGCAAGGAGTTGCGCGAACCATAGTTGGCTTGGATCTCAAACCGCGTTTTCATGGGTTCCACAAAGCGCTTGCGGATAGAGTCGCCGCGACTTTCTTTGATGCTTGCAGCAGTCACTGCAGCACGAGCAGGACTAAAAGAAAAGCACAAAGCCTTCATCAACAGAACGACAAAAAGTAAACGAAGAAAAAGCTGCATTCGTGTTTTCATGGAGCAAAGATAAAACCTTATAGCGTTAGGTCAATTAAAAACGCATTCCATTGAACTACCTAACTAATTACTAGAACCGGAGCTTTTTTGATTTATAATTATATATTTACACCTTCTTTCGCTGTTTATTCATTTTCAATAATAAGAAACACCATGAAAAAATCACTGTTGCTTTTGGTTATGCTCTGCACATCCTACATGGGCATTGCACAAGACAAACCTACCACCACGCAGGAAGAGATTAAATTGAATTACAACGTTATCAAGTCTAACCCGCTGTATGCGGTGGCCGGTTGGTTGCCTGTGTCTTATGAGCGTTTCTATGGAGCAAAGAAGAATAAGAGCTTCATGGTCAATTTGAACTACATCACCAATCCGATGGTAAAAATTAATAATAAGGGCTATGACAATCGAAGCGGCTACTACATTAACCCAGTGGCTCGTTTTTACATTTACAAAATCCCTAAATTTCCAGGTGGATTCTATGTCGCTCCTGAAATGGCCTATGCGTCGCAGACATGGACGCTCAACGAAGGCACAGGCACAAGTGGCTACAATTATGGATCCAAGAGTATGAAGTTCAACACGCTCGAAATTTCTGCCACAACAGGCTACCAGTTTGCGGGTAAATACGTAGTTGCTGACTTCTATGCAGGACAAGGCGTTTCGATGCCTACATACAGCGGCGATACCAAAGTCTATTTCGCTCAATTAAAGGATGTGCAAAACACAAAAAAAACAATATTGACTAACCACGCACGATTCCTTTGGGGAGTGAAAGTGGGCATCCCGTTTTAAGTGATGGCAAGAGCGTTATAATTGGCAATTTAGATCCGTAACTTTTACGCATCTCTCTTTCTAGCTTTCTTTTACTGCAAGGCGACTTTAATAAGTAGGATATTAAGGACGATAGTAAATAGAAGCAAGCTCGAATGGATTGCCAGATGCATCTTCTTTTCAAAGAAATCCGGTCGATTATCTACCGTCGTTATTCGCGGTAATATGGCAAGAAAAACGATCATTAAAAGAATAACCACTTGGCACATGGCATACAGGATCTCGGCAAAAGAATATACTTGTAGCGCTGGCAGCTTCGACATTAATATAAAATTAGCACCCGCCGTGGTGAACAAGGCGCCAACGGCGTATCTGCTTGGGTCGGATGCAAAAAAAGACACAAAGGCAACAACCACCGCTATATAAAGCACCAAAAAGAGCTTGAAGACATTCGAGACACCTCCCCTGCTGATATGCATCGCCATCCTTGCTTGTGAAAAAACCAAGCGATGCCCATCTGTAAAATTCGGGTTTCCTTTAGATGAACGATATCGATGGGGCTTCTCAATAATAATGGGTTCAGGGGATTTGATATAGCCACATACTGACACCCTAGAGCTAATTTTCGATTCTGTCGTATCGGGCACCAAAAGCAGCTGGTTGCGTTCAAGCCACTTGTGTTCAACCTGCAATATTAAATCGTGCTTGTCAACAGGATAGAGGCAAACATCAAAAAATTTCGAACTCTTAGCACGAACAAAATATTGTATATATTCTGAGCTGTCTTGAGGTATTTTAAAATGCTCCGTAACCTCGGTACTTGCTATCGATCCATCAATAATTTTGAATGGAATCTGGCCATCTAGCATAAATTTATTCCTGCCCAAAAAATCGACTTCGCTTGGCTTCCAACGAAACCAAATCGTACATTCATAATCCCAAAAAGATTGCTTGATATCAGCATCTAAAACCCGTTCGATATAAATACCGACCAATGCCTTCGGGCAATGTGCAGGACGAGCATGAAAGTCGTCAGCCGTTTTGCCTGGATCGATCGCCTTTTCGTTCATAAAGGCCTCCATATCATGATTCACCTGCGAAGAAATGCCTTGAACATACTTACTATTAAAACTGATGAAACGATAGCAATAGCAAGGAGTGCAAAAAACAAACACGTTAAAAAGGCATGTGATTTATTTGCGAATGCTTCCTTGCGAAAATTAGCGAATGACATAAAGTTGAAAATCATTATATAGTTCACTTGTAAAGCTATGTAAAAAATCAAGGTTGGATAAGCGATACTATTCAAATTACTAATTTTTTGATAAAAACGAACTTAGCTCACCTCAGCAAATTGTAAATTTGCTTTGCTGCATACAAATTCAAAACATGGAATTCTTTTACAAATCTGACATCTGGCTTAACCTGTCCACTTGGATTATACTATATGTTTCCTTCACCTTTATCGGATTTGCTATATTCTTGAAGCTTACAAAGGGGAAATTAAGTGAAGATTCAAATGAGATGGTGCTCACCACCTTTAACCTAGCTGGTGTGATTTTCTCGTTAATAGTAACCTTTGTCTGGGTAAGCCTTTGGACCACTTGGCAAACCGTGGATACCAACGTGGGCAGAGAGGCCGACATACTAGCCACCATGTACAGCCAAACGCACCACATGCAAGAACCCTACAAGGCGAACATGCGTAAATCAATCAAAGAGTACACCTACTCTGTTATTCACGATGAATGGCCAGCGATGAAAAAAGGGAACTCGTCGGATAAAACGCTGCAGGCCTTTATGGGACTTCGCGAACACGTGCACACCATGTATGACATGCCGCATGACGAGCGCTATTTTTACGAGATCTACTTCCCCTTGTATCGGGAGCTGACCGACCTCCGACGTATGCGCTTGCACGACACGAAGAAAGATTTACCAGCGTCCACTTGGTATGTGCTCTTTTTATTTAGCTTCTTAACGATCATCTCCAGCTTTTTCTATAAAATGGAAAACTTGAAAATTCAATTTACAATGAAGCTTATCATTGCCGTTATGTTTGCGATGTCTATGTTCATTTGTTATGATTTAGATAGACCATTCAGAGGCGACTCCGCCATTACAAGCGATGCGCTACAAGTTTTATACGACGCTCAGTTTAACATTTCCGATGTTCAACTTCAGCATTGACAGCCCAACCGTTTTTGTCTACTCCCATCGCTCTCATTTTCATTTCCTCCCGTACCGTCCCGAGTATTCGGGACCCGCTCTCATTCTGATTTTTTACCCCGCCCATCCTTCTCGGTCCAAGCTACGGTATTGAATTGCCTCGGCTAAGTGCGCGGTGCTTATATCTTCACTCGCATCCAAGTCGGCAATGGTTCGCGCTACCTTAAGAATACGGTCGTAGGCCCGCGCTGAAAGTCCAAGCCGCTCCATGGCTGTTTTTAACAAGAGCACTCCATCATCCGACAAGTTGCAAATATGCCTTAAGTGTTTCGAGGTCATCTGCGAGTTCGCATAAATACCGGATTGGCCATCGTATCTTTTTTGCTGAACCTCTCGGGCTTTAATAACGCGCGCTCGGACTGCTGCGCTTGCTTCCGAAACAACATTGCTGGATAGCTCGCGAAAGGGAACCGGTGTAACCTCAATATGAATATCGATACGATCTAGGAGCGGCCCTGAAATTTTTGTCAAGTATTTTTGGACAACACCCGGTCCGCATACGCATTCTTTTTCAGGATGATTGTAGAACCCGCACGGACACGGATTCATGGATGCAACCAGCATAAAACTTGCTGGATATTCCACCGAGAAGCGAGCCCTGGAAACCATGATTTTTCGCTCTTCCAAAGGTTGTCGCATGACTTCCAATACGGTGCGTTTAAACTCCGGCAGTTCATCCAAAAACAAGACTCCGTTGTGAGCCAAGGATATTTCGCCCGGCTGAGGCACTTGTCCGCCGCCAACCAGCGCTACATCTGATATCGTGTGGTGTGGCGCACGAAATGGTCTTGACGATATTAAGGATGTATTTTTACTAATCTTTCCCGCCACCGAATGTATTTTCGTCGTCTCCAGTGCTTCCTCTAAACTCAGGGGCGGCAAGATGCTTGGCAAACGCTTAGCCAACATGGTTTTCCCGGCACCTGGCGGCCCTATCAGAATCACGTTGTGACCACCTGCCGCCGCAATCTCTAAGGCGCGCTTGATATTCTCTTGTCCTTTCACTTCCGAAAAATCAAAATCGAAGACTTGCTGATCGGCATGAAAGAGATTACCCAAATCCACTTTAATTGGGGCTAGCCCTTTTTCTCCCTCAAAGAATCGGATAACTTCGCTGATATGCTCCACGCCATAGACATCAAGATCCTCTACAACAGCGGCCTCACCTGCATTTTGTTTAGGCAGGATAATGCCTTTGAAACGATCTGCTTTTGCTTGAATAGCCATAGGCAAAGCGCCTCTGATTGGCGCTAGTCCACCATCAAGCGACAGCTCGCCCATGATGATGTATTTGTCTAACTCTTGGCCATTTATTTGCTCGGATGCCGCCAATATACCGAGCGCTAGCGGGAGATCGTAGGCCGAACCTTCCTTGCGAATATCCGCCGGCGCCATATTCACGGTTATCTCGCGACCTGGGTTTTTATAGCCTGTGTTTTTTAAAGCCGCAACGATGCGCTTATGGCTTTCTTTCACCGCATTGTCGGGCAAGCCGACGAGAAAGAAGTTGAGTCCGATGAGGGCGTTCACCTCCATGGTAATAGTTGTGGCATGTATGCCGTTCACAGCACTGCCGAAAGTTTTTACAAGCATATATTTTCGATTTAAAACGAAAATACGCCCGGATGGACTACTTGCTTGTCAAAACCAAGAAAGCGGCTGTAATGAGCAAAAATTAGGTAGAAATAAACCGCTCTACGTACAAAATGAGGGTGTGAATTACTTTGATATGAATTTCCTGCACCCGATCAGCAAATGCAGATTCGGGACTGCGGATTTCCAGATCGCATAAACCAGCCAAGGCGCCACCGGTTTTTCCTGTCAGGGCGATTACCTTCATCCCTTTGGCACGCGCCGCTTCGGCAGCCAAGCATATATTCTCAGAATTGCCACTGGTACTAATGGCCAGCAAAACATCTCCCGGCTTACCCAAGCCTTCAACATACCTTGAAAAAACGCGTGCATACCCATAGTCATTGGCAACACACGAAAGATGAGCAGGGTCTGATATAGCCACCGCTGCTAATGCTTTGCGGTCTTCACGAAAACGACCGCTCAGCTCTTCAGCGAAATGCATGGCGTCCGACATTGATCCACCGTTACCACAAGAAATCACTTTGTTGCCTGCGTTAAGTGCATCAACCAAAATCTGACCAGCAACTGCAATAGCCGTCCAACTCTCTTCCTTGTTGAAAGCCGCTAGCACACGTTGTGCTTCATCAAATTCCTGTCTGATTAGTTCGATCTGGCTCAAGGGATAGTGTTTTATGATTCAAAAATACACAATTTTTAATGTGCTAAACGCACGAGTCACCCTAAAATGCAAAGAAGGATAATGCTGATGCACTATCCTTCTCTGATAATTTAAGAATGTAATTAGTCTTCTTTCTTCTTAGGAGCTGCTTTCTTTTTTGGAGCTGCAGGTGCTGCACCTTCAGCAGTTGCCTCGTCAGAAGCACCAGCTGTAGCTGTAGTTTTTTTAGCACCACCACGACGGCTCTTTTTCGGAGCGGCTTCAGCGGCTTTAGCAGGAGCACCGCCTTTCAGCATGTTCTCGTTGTAATCTACCAGCTCGATAAAGCACATCTCGGCATTGTCACCAGCACGATTGCCGGTTTTCAGAATGCGTGTGTAACCACCTGGACGCGTTGCGATTTTCGCAGCTACATCACGAAACAGTTCAGTAACCGCTTCTTTGTTATGGAGATATGCAAAAACCGTTCTGCGTGAATGCGTTGAATCTGTTTTTGACTTGGTCAGCAATGGCTCCACATATTTGCGGAGCGCCTTTGCTTTCGCTACGGTTGTAGTGATGCGCTTGTGCATGATCAGCGAAGCCGCCATGTTCGCGAGGAGAGCCCTGCGGTGGCTTGCCGTCCGGCTAAGCTTATTGAATTTTTTTCCGTGCCTCATTGTATCTTGTTATTTAGGATTGTTGACCTGTCGTATGACCTGTCGCTGAAATTACTCTTTATCTAATTTGAATTTTTTGATATCCATACCAAAATTAAGCTGCTTGCTATGCACAAGCTCTTCTAATTCAGTGAGGGATTTTTTACCAAAGTTGCGGAACTTCAACAAGTCCGACTTGTTGTAAGAAACAAGTTGGCCTAGGGTTTCCACATCTGCTGCTTTGAGGCAGTTGAGTGCACGAACAGATAAGTCCATGTCAACCAATTTGGTTTTCAGGAGCTGACGCATGTGAAGGGTTGCTTCATCATACTCTTCAACGGCAGCCGTTACTTTAGTTTCCATGGTGATCTTCTCATCAGAGAAGAGCATGAAGTGATGGATAAGGATACGGGAAGCCTCTTTCAAAGCCTCTTTAGGATGGATAGAACCATCAGTAGTGATATCCAATACCAATTTTTCATAATCGGTCTTCTGCTCAACGCGGAAGTTTTCGATTTGATATTTCACATTTTTAATTGGTGTGAAAATTGCGTCAACAGCGATGAGGCCAGCAGGCGCAGAAGATGGTTTGTTCTCTTCAGAAGGAATGTAACCACGGCCTTTCTCGATGTTGAGTTCGAAGCTGAGTTTTACATTTTTATCCATGTTGCAGATAACAAGATCTGGGTTCAACACTTGGAAAGCGCTTGTGTGCTTGCCGATATCGCCAGCAGTCAATTGCTCTTTGCCAGTGAAGTTTACAGTCAACTTCTCAGAATCTGTACCTGAAATTTGCTTTTTAAAACGAATCTGTTTGATATTCAGGATGATCTCCGTCATATCTTCAACCACACCTTTGATGGTAGAAAACTCGTGAGACACTCCGTTAAATTTCACCCAGGTTACTGCATGACCTTCGAGTGAAGATAGCAGAATCCTGCGCAAGGCATTGCCAATGGTAATGCCGTAGCCCGGCTCCAAAGGACGAAACTCAAACTGTCCCTGAGTCTCAGAGGCATTAAGCATGATGACCTGCTCGGGTTTTTGAAAATCTAGAATTGCCATTTGTATGTTTTGGTTTAAAAGATGATGAACACTAAGCGCACTACAGATGAACCGAAAGAATTATTTAGAGTACAATTCAACGATGAGCTGTTCGCGGATGTTCTCAGGAATCTGATCGCGAGCAGGTGCAGAGATAAATTTACCAGTCATACTAGTAGAGTCAAACTCCAACCAAGGGTAACGGTTATTACGACCTACGACTGCGTTTGTAATCACTTCCAAAGACTGAGAGCGTGGACGAACACTGATTGTGTCGTTCGGCTGAACGCAATAAGAAGCAATGTTTACTAATTTACCATTAACTTGAATGTGCTTGTGCACAACCAATTGTCTAGCCGCCATACGACTAGGAGCGATTCCGAGACGGAACACTACGTTGTCAAGACGAGACTCAATCAACTGAAGGAGGTTTTCACCCGTGATGCCACCTTTGCGTGAAGCCAGCTCAAACGTACGAGCAAATTGCTTCTCAAGAATACCATACGTGTATTTTACCTTTTGCTTTTCTTGAAGCTGTACAGCATACTCCGATTGCTTAGAGCGCTTTTTGCTCTGTCCGTGCATTCCTGGAGGGTAATTTTTTTTCTCAAAATATTTATCCGGTCCGAAGATAGCCTCCTTAAACTTGCGAGCTATCCTCGTCTTTGGTCCTGTGTACCTTGCCATTATTAATGATGATTATGTATAAATAAATACTATTTAAACGAATTAAACGCGGCGCTTCTTTGGAGGGCGACAGCCGTTGTGAGGAACCGGAGTAAGATCAAGAATCTCGGTTACTTCGATACCTGCATTATGCAGCGTACGAATCGCTGATTCACGGCCAGAGCCTGGTCCTTTTACGATCACCTTCACCTTGCGAAGTCCCATATCGTAAGCCACCTTAGCGCAATCCTGTGCAGCTTGTCCAGCAGCATAAGGGGTGTTCTTTTTTGAACCACGAAATCCCATTTTGCCTGCAGAAGACCAAGAAATAACTTGTCCGCTAACGTTGGTTAATGCGATGATGATGTTGTTAAAAGTAGCACTGATATGAGCTTCGCCCACAGCATCCACTTTCACGATCTTCTTACGGACTACCTTGGCCGCAGCGCCGCTATCATTCTTTTTAGTTGCCATTATATTGTTGTGTGATTATTATTACTTAGTTACCATTTTCTTATTCGCAACTGTCTTACGCTTTCCTTTACGTGTGCGACAGTTGTTCTTTGTGCGCTGACCTCTAACTGGAAGACCAAGTCTGTGACGGCTACCGCGATAGCTATTAATATCTACCAGACGTTTGATATTCAACTGAATTTCGGAACGAAGAGCACCCTCTACTTTCATGTGTTCAGTGATAAAAGTACGGATCTTGGTAAGCTGATCATCGTTCCATTCACTCACTTTCGTGTCGGGGTTCACACCTGCCTCACCGAGTATACGACGAGCCATGCTCGGGCCCACACCGTAGATGTAGGTTAATCCGATAATTCCACGCTTATTTTTTGGTAAATCAATACCTGCTATACGAGCCATTTGTTTTTATATTAATGTTATTGATTGCCGATGATTATCCTTGACGTTGCTTAAAACGTGGATTCTTCTTGTTGATTACATAAAGCACCCCGTGACGACGAACGATCTTGCATTCCGGGCTGCGTTTTTTTAATGATGGTTTTACTTTCATGATTGTGTTTATTGATCCTTGTCTATTCTTATTTGTATCTGTATGTGATTCGTCCTTTTGAAAGATCGTATGGAGACATTTCTATTTTCACTCTATCCCCTGGAAGGATGCGGATGTAGTGCATGCGCATCTTGCCAGAAATATGTGCGATAATCTCGTGACCATTCTCCAGCTCCACTCTGAACATCGCATTCGACAAAGCCTCTTTGATGGTTCCGTCTTGTTCGATGGATGACTGTTTTGACATATTCTTTTTATTCCTCTTTTATTATCTTGTAACTGAAACTACTTCTTCTATAAATCGAAAGGTGGTCAATACATCTACCTTTCCTTTCTGAACGGCAACGGTGTGTTCGAAATGTGCCGACGCTTTTCCATCTCTTGTTGACACTGTCCAACCATCGTCTTCTTGCACCACTGCGCTTTTTCCCATATTGATCATCGGCTCTATTGCGATAACCAATCCTTCCTGCAGCTTCATCCCCGAACCGCGTTTTCCGTAGTTCGGAACTTCCGGCTTCTCATGCAGATCGCGGCCGATGCCATGTCCAACCAACTCGCGTACACAAGAGTACCCATGTTGTTCAGCATGTTCTTGAACCGCTGCGCTGATATCTCCCATACGCATACCAGCCACTGCCTTCGCTACTCCACGCTCTAAACTCTCGCGCGTTACTTTAAGCAGGTTAAGCTTATCCGCGCTGACATTTCCTACTGGAAAGGTAAACGCTGAATCACCGAAGAATCCATTCATTTTCACCCCGCAATCCACAGAAACCACTTCGCCATCGCGAATAACGCGATCAGAAGGTATTCCATGCACCACCTGATGATCAGTTGAGATACACAAGGTATGACGGAAACCCTTATAACCTTTAAAGGCTGGAACGGCACCATGATCCCTGATAAACTCTTCTGCGCGTTTATCCAACGCTTCAGTAGTGATTCCCGGTCGAATGATTTTGGCTACTTCAGCCAGTGTCTTCGAAACAAGTAAAGAACTTTCTCTTATTAACTCTATCTCCTCGTGCGTCTTGTAATAAATCATCTTTTCAATGGTTCGTCTGCATTGCGGCAGGCGTTCCGAATTTTACATCGCGGCTCCAACTGCCGTTCTGCCTTTTATACGTCCAGATTTCATGAGACCATCGTAGTGTCTCATCAAAAGGTGGCTCTCAATCTGTTGAAGTGTATCCAACACCACACCAACCAAAATCAGCAACGATGTACCTCCGTAGAAGTGGGCAAAATTGCTGCTTATTCCGAGAAGGATTGCAAAAGTAGGCATAATAGCTACCAAAGCAAGGAACACGGAACCTGGAAGTGTTATACGAGACATCACATTATCAATGAATTCAGCCGTTTTGCGACCTGGCTTAACACCCGGTACGAATCCGCCATTCTTCTTCATATCCTCTGCCATCTGATTTGGATTCACCGTAATCGCAGTGTAGAAATAGGTAAATACAATGATTAGCAGAGCAAATACAAAGTTATACCAAAAAGAAGTGAAGTTGGTAAAGGTGGTTGCAATACCTTGTGATGTGCTAGAGTCCGGGAAAAACTGAGCAACCGTAGCTGGGATAAACATAATCGCTTGTGCGAAGATGATAGGCATAACACCAGCAGAGTTCACTTTCAGCGGGATGTATTGACGAACACCACCATATTGCTTATTACCAACGATTTTCTTCGCTACTTGAACTGGAATGCGTCGTGTACCTTGCACAAGCAGTATCACCATGATGATGACTAAGGCAAGAGCCACTATTTCAATCAAGAAAGCAATCATACCACCAGAACCGAGACGAGAAACAAACTCGTCTTTCAGGGAGGCCGGTAGACGGGCAATGATACCCACCATGATGATAAGGGATATACCATTACCAAGACCCTTGTCCGTAATTTTCTCTCCTAACCACATCACGAAGATGGTGCCGGCCATAAGAATAATAACAGAGGTAAGGGTAAACATGAATGGAGAAACCAATTCAGGATTAGTTACAGAG
Source organism: Bacteroidota bacterium (assembly GCA_947448795.1). Taxonomy (GTDB): domain Bacteria; phylum Bacteroidota; class Bacteroidia; order AKYH767-A; family JAHEYN01; genus CANFOZ01. Next base: position 54,903 of record CANFOZ010000001.1, on the reverse strand, counting down.
ATAATAGCGCCTGCTGCCTGCGATTTAAGGTTAACCAAATAACCCGGTGCCTGAAACGCGCAGATAAGCACAGTTAGGTAACGTGTGTACTGATTAATCTTTTTGCGACCGCTTTCGCCTTCTTTCTGCAATTTTTGGAAATATGGGATGGCTATACCTAGCAATTGCAACACGATGGATGCAGAGATGTAGGGCATGATTCCTAAAGCGAAGATCGATGCATGGGAAAAGGCGCCGCCGGCAAACATGTCGAGGAGGCCTAGAATTCCACCGCTGCTTTGGCTCTTTAAGGCAGCCAACTCATTTGGATTAACGCCTGGGAGAACGACGTGTGCTCCCAATCGGTAAATGATTAGAAAGAACAAGGTATTCACAATCCTCGATCGAAGATCGTCGATTTTGAATATATTCCGTATAGTGTTAATGAAATCTTTCATCAGCGCGTGGTTGCGTGTGGATTGATATTAGAATTTTTGAACAATCGCCTCTCCGCCATTGGCTTCGATTGCGGTTTTAGCTGTCGCGGAGAAAGCATGTGCTGCTATCGAAAGTTTAGCTTTCAGCTCACCGCGTCCAAGAATCTTAATAAGATCCTTTTTAGAAGTAAGACCGTGCTCAAACAATATCTCAGGAGAGATCGTTGTCAACTTGTGATCATCCGCGAGTTTCTGTATAACATCGAGATTAACACCGTTATATTCAACGCGATTGATATTTTTGAAACCGAATTTCGGAACACGACGCTGCAATGGCATTTGACCGCCTTCAAAACCGCGCTTGCTAGAATAACCGGAGCGGCTTTGGGCACCCTTATGACCCTTTGTGGAAGTGCCGCCTTTACCGGAACCTTGGCCCCTACCGATACGCTTCTTCTCTTTTTTTACTGAGCCTTTAGCAGGGCTGAGATTACTTAAATTCATGATTCTATAAGTTAAATGTAGCTATTTATTTTGATTCCTCAACAGTCACCAGATGGATGACCTTGCGGATCATACCCATTATCTGAGGATTTACTTCGTGTTCCACTGTTTTATTCATGGATAGACCCAAGGCCTGAAGCGTTTGCTTTTGGCTAAGCATACGGTGGATACCGCTTTTCACTTGTGTTATTTTTACTTTTTTCATCGCTATGAAGTTCAGAAGATGATTAACCGTTAAATACTTTGTCCATTTTCACACCACGATGCTGTGCTACAGTAATTGCATCACGAAGATTCGCAAGTGCATCAACAGTCGCTTTCACAACGTTATGGGGATTGGATGATCCCTTTGATTTAGCGAGAACGTCTTTAACGCCTACACTCTCCAATACTGCACGCATCGCACCACCGGCGATTACGCCTGTTCCAGGAGCTGCTGGCTTAAGGAACACAAGTGCACCACCAAATTTACCATACTGCTCATGCGGCACAGATCCTTTGATGAGATTTACCTTGATAAGGTTCTTCTTAGCATCATCCACGCCTTTTCTCACGGCATCAGTCACCTCTTTGGCTTTACCAAGTCCGTAACCTACCACGCCATGCTCGTCTCCCACCACGATGATCGCTGAAAAACTAAAGGTGCGTCCGCCCTTGGTAGTTTTTGTGACACGCTGGATTGAAACCAAACGATCTTTCAGCTCAGTCTCGCTGGACTTGACTTTTTTACTATTTTGTACAGGCATTGTATATTTTTTTATAGATAATTAAAATTTCAATCCACCTTCACGAGCCGCTTCAGCAAGTGATTTAACACGGCCGTGATAAAGATAACCACCACGATCGAACACCACTGTTGCAACACCTGCACCAGAAGCCGCTTTGGCGATACCTAGGCCAACCATTTTAGCCTGCTCAACCTTGTTAACTTTCTTGCCTTCCATCTCCTTGTGTGTGGATGAATAAGCACAGATGGTAGATCCTGTGTGATCATCGATCACCTGGGCATATATTTGTTTGTTGCTTCGGAACACGGACAGACGTGGTCGCTCGGCTGTGCCGGAGATCTTTTTACGTACCCTGTTCCGGATAGCATCTCTTCTCTCTAATTTCTTTGCTGACATGATAATATTATTTTATTCTTATTGACTTAATGAGCAAGTTCTAATCTTAAACTTAAGATGATTTAGAAGCTGACTTACCAGCTTTTCTACGGAGCACCTCGCCGGCGAACTTGATACCTTTTCCTTTGTAAGGTTCAGGTTTACGCAGGGTGCGTATTTTAGCTGCAACCGCGCCAAGCAACTGTTTGTCGATACTTTCGAGCATGATCATCGGGTTTTGACCACGATCTGCTTTGGTTGTAACTTTGATCTCTTCAGGCAACTCAAACACTACGTGGTGAGAATAACCCAATACGAGATCGAGCAATTGACCTTGGTTGGTAGCACGGTAACCCACACCCACCAATTCTTGCGTCACTTTGAAGCCTTCTGTTACACCTTTTACCATGTTGTTCACAAGTGCACGGTATAAGCCATGCATTGCTCTGTGTCGCTTTTGGTTAGAGTTGTTTTCGAAGACAACCTCGTTATCCGAGATCTTCACTTCGATCGCTGGATCGACCCATTGCTTTAATGTGCCTTTCGGGCCTTTCACACTTACCATTCCGGCTGAGTGCGTAATCTCTACGCCTTTCGGAATGCTGATCGGGGATTTTCCTATTCTTGACATTTCTTTGAATTTATTAGACTAGTATACGTAACCGATGACTTCTCCACCGATGTTTAATTTCATGGCTTCTTTGTTGGTCATCAAACCCTGAGAGGTAGAAATCAGCGCTACACCCAAGCCGTTCAATACGCGTGGCAGTTTGTCCTTGCCTACGTATTTACGCAGACCCGGTTTACTTACACGTTGAACATCTTTGATCGCTGAAATTTTCGTTCCAGGTCTGTATTTAAGGGCAATCTTGATGGTTCCTTGAACCACATTATCCTCAAATTTGTACTGAAGGATGTACCCTTTTTCAAAAAGAATCTTGGTGATTTCCTTTTTTATACCCGATGCCGGGATCTCAACTATACGGTGCTGTGCACGCACTGCATTACGTAAGCGAGTAAAGTAATCTGCAATAGGATCAGTCATTGTATTGGTATTGAATTGTGAGTTTTTCTTTTAAATATTACCAGCTAGCTTTAGTCACACCAGGAATCTTTCCGTAGAGCGCCATCTCTCTGAACACCAAACGAGATACACCAAATTGTCTAGAGTAGCCACGTGGACGACCAGTTATCATACATCTGTTGTGTAGACGCACTGGACTTGAACTGCGTGGAAGTTTCTGAAGTCCAACATAGTCACCAGCAGCTTTCAGTGCAGCACGCTTTGCAGCGTAACGAGCCACCAATTTCTTTTTCTTTACGTCTTTTGCTTTAACGGATTCTTTTGCCATGATGCTTTTATATATTAGATTTTTTTATCGTCCATGAATGGGAGACCAAACTCCTTAAGCAGTTCGAAAGCTTCGCTATCGGTTTTTGCTGTTGTCACAAAAGTGATATCCATACCTTGTACTTTATTCACTTTGTCGATATCGATCTCCGGGAAGATGATTTGCTCAGTAACGCCTAAGGTATAGTTACCACGACCATCGAAACCTTTACGGCTGATGCCGCGGAAGTCACGAATACGAGGCAAAGCAACAGAAATCAGACGATCCAAAAAGTCATACATTTTATTGTCGCGCAGCGTAGCTTTAACTCCAATTGCAACATTAGCACGCAATTTAAAGTTAGAGATATCCTTTTTTGACTTGGTAGCCACTGGTTTCTGTCCGCAGATAAGCGTCATCTCAGCCAATGCATACTCGATAATCTTTTTGTCGGAAACCGCATCACCCACACCTTGATTCAGGCATATTTTGGTGATTTTAGGCACCTGCATGATGCTCTTGTACTTCATCTTTTCCTTCATTGAAGGAACGATTTCGTTTTTGTATTTATCCTTTAAGCGGGGTCTGTAAGCAGTCATTGTGTTTTATATTTATTGAAACAAACGATTATAATTTGATAAACTCGCCTGTCTTTTTAGCGAAACGTTGGAGCTTGTTCTCTTTGTTAACCTTGCGACCAACACGTGTTGTGTTGCCCGTTGCAGGATCAACAAGCATCAGGTTAGAGATATGAATGGACATCTCTTTTTTCACTATGCCACCCTCTTGGTTCTGCTGGGTTGCTTTAGTATGCTTGCTAACCATATTAACACCTTCAACTACAGCGCGATTTTTTTCTGGGAGAACCAGGATCACTTTGGCTTGTTGACCACGTGAATCACCGGCCATCACCTTTACTGTGTCACCCTTGCGGATATTCAGTTTCGGCTGTTTATTCTTTTTCCTTTCCATGATATATTCTTTTGCAATAATTAGATTAAAGTACTTCTGGTGCCAATGACACGATCTTCATGTATTGTTTCTCACGCAGCTCACGAGCAACTGGTCCGAAGATACGGGTTCCACGCAACTCATCGTTAGCCGTTAGCAACACAACAGCGTTGTCGTCGAAACGAATATATGAACCGTCGTTTCTGCGAATCTCCTTGCGTGTTCTAACAACAACCGCTTTAGCAACGGTTCCTTGCTTTACACCACCATTCGGCAGCGCATGCTTCACTGTGACAACGATTTTGTCACCGATAGATGCGTATTTCTTTTTTGTACCACCAAGTACACGGATGCAAAGTACCTCTTTGGCTCCGCTGTTGTCGGCTACGAGTAAACGTGATTCCTGCTGTATCATTTTGTATTTGTTTTACCTGACCGGTTTCTCCGGTAATAAGATTCGATTATTTTGCTTTCTCAACGATCTCAACCAATCTCCAACATTTGTTCTTGCTTAGAGGGCGAGTTTCAGAGATACGCACGGTGTCACCGATGCCGCACTCGTTCTTCTCGTCATGAGCCATGAACTTGGTCGACTTCTTAATGAACTTACCGTATTTGGCGTGTTTTACCTTACGCTCAACCATCACCACGATAGACTTCTCCATCTTGTTGCTAGTTACGGTGCCGATTTTTTCTTTTCGGAGATTTCTTGTTTCTGTAGTTTCCATGTTTTTATGCTTTTGATGCTTGTTCCTGACTCATTCTCTTGTTCAGCTCAGTCGAAAGCCTAGCAATGGTCTTTCTGGAATCTTTGATTTTTAATGGATTCTCGATTGGCGATACAGCATGGCTGGATTTCAGCTTGGTGTAGTTGCCGCGTTCTTCGGCAAGCTTTTCTTTCACCTCTGCGGTGCTCAGCTCTGCAATTAAGGATTGTTTCATTGATCTGATGTTATATATTATTCTTCAGTGTAGTCTCTTCTAACCACGAAACGGGTGGTCACCGGTAATTTTTGGGCCGCAAGACGCATTGCCTCTTTCGCTGTTGCCAATGGAACACCGTCAGCTTCAATGATTACGGTTCCAGGTTTTACAGTAGCTACCCAAAACTCAGGAGCTCCTTTACCCTTACCCATCCTTACCTCAGCAGGCTTACGAGTAATTGGTTTGTCTGGAAAAATACGGATCCAGATTTGACCTTCACGCTTCATGAAACGGGTTACCGCAACACGAGCCGCTTCAATCTGTTTACTGTTGATCCAGGTCAGCTGCAGCGATTTAATCGCGAAGGAGCCGAACTCCATGGTGCCGCCTTTGTGAGCAATCCCTTTAAAGGTGCCCTTGCCCTTCTGCTGCTTGCGGAATTTGGTTTTTTTAGGTTGTAACATGATGATATACTATAGTCTGTTCGTTCGAAATTGTATTATCTTTCTGTTCTTGGTTTAGCTGCTCCACCTGGACGACCTTTGAAGCCACCACGGTCACGATCACGATCAGGACGATCGCTGAAGCCACCACGGCCACCACTAGGTTTTGCACCTGGTGCACTAGTCATTCCGATGTTTGGCGACAAGTCGCGTTTACCGAACACCTCGCCTTTGCAAATCCAAACCTTGATACCAATTTTTCCGTAGGTAGTTAGGGCTTCAGACAATGCATAATCGATATCTGCACGAAAGGTGTGCAATGGAGTACGACCTTCTTTGTAACCTTCGCTACGTGCAATCTCAGCACCACCAAGTCGGCCGGAGCAGATGATCTTGATACCTTCAGCACCCATACGCATGGTTGAAGCGATAGCCATCTTTGTTGCACGACGGAACGAAATACGAGCCTCGATTTGACGAGCAATGCCTTCGCTCACGATTTTTGCATCAAGTTCTGGACGCTTAATTTCAAAGATGTTGATCTGTACTTCTTTCTTGGTAAGCTTCTTCAGCTCTTCCTTGATTTTGTCAACCTCAGCGCCACCTTTTCCAATCACGATACCCGGACGGGCAGTGTTGATGGTAACCGTAATCAATTTTACAGTACGCTCGATTACGATTTTAGAAACACTGCCTTTTGCAAGACGCGCTTCAAGGTACTTACGGATCTTATCGTCTTCTACCAGTTTCTCGGCATACTTGTTACCGCCATACCAGTTAGAATCCCATCCGCGGATGATACCCAAGCGATTACTTATCGGGTTTGCTTTTTGTCCCATTATTTTTGTTCTATTATAATATTTATGCTGTAACTTCTTTTTTATCACTTGCTGCGTTGGTCACTACGCGAGAGTCAACCACCAACGTAACGTGATTAGAACGCTTACGAACGCGGTAGCCACGTCCTTGTGGCGCTGGGCGCAGGCGCTTCAGCATACGGCCACCATCAACATGGATCTCTTTAACAAAGAGATTGCTCTCTTCCATGCGCTTACCTTCGTTCTTCGCCTGCCAGTTGTTGATGGCAGAAAGAAGAAGTTTCTCCAAGCGGTTAGACGCTTCTCTTGGATTAAAGCGAAGGATACCCAATGCGGTCTCCACATTCTTGCCACGTACTAAATCAGCTACTAAGCGCATTTTGCGCGGCGAAGTTGGTACGTTATTCAGCTTTGCATCAGAGACGCTTTTTCTAGCTTCCTTGCGGGCCTCTGCTGCCAGTCTTTTTCTTGCTCCCATTGTATTGCGTGATATTGAGATGTATTAACTTATTTTTTACCTGCAGATTTATTATCCTTCGGTCCGGTGTGTCCGCGGAAGGTACGAGTTGGAGAGAACTCCCCAAGCTTGTGACCAACCATGTTCTCCGTCACATAAACCGGGATAAATTTGTTCCCGTTGTGAACCGCTATCGTGTGTCCAACAAACTCCGGAGAGATCATTGATCGACGAGACCAGGTTTTTACTACATTTTTTTTATTGCTGTCATTCAGGGCTAGAATCTTCTTGTCGAGTTTCCAGTCAATGAATGGTCCTTTTTTCAGCGAACGGCTCATGCGTTAATCGTGTTTATGTGTTCTGATTATTATTTGTTCTTTCTGCTGATGATGTACTTCTCAGAAGCCTTCTTCTTGTAACGAGTCTTGTACCCTTTAGCAAGTAAGCCTTTTCTTGAGCGTGGGTGTCCACCTGAAGCACGTCCTTCACCACCACCCATTGGGTGATCCACTGGATTCATCGCTACAGCACGTGTTCTTGGACGAACGCCCAACCAACGCTTACGACCTGCTTTACCATGACTTTCGAGAATATGATCGGCATTTGATACCGTTCCGATTGTCGCCAAGCAAGAAGTAAGAATCATACGTGTCTCGCCAGAGCCCAACTTAATTACCGCGTATTTTCCATCACGGCTAGTGAGTTGTGCATACGTACCTGCACTACGAGCAATCTTACCGCCTTGACCCGGACGCATCTCGATGTTGTGAACCATCGTTCCCAAAGGAATATCCTTTAAGAAGAGACAGTTACCAACTTCAGGAGCAACGCCTTCGCCAGACATGATTTGCTGTCCAACTTTTATACCTGCTGGTGCCAGGATATAACGTTTCTCGCCATCCACATAGTGAAGCAACGCGATACGAGCTGTACGGTTCGGATCATACTCTACTGAGTGAACAGTAGCTGGTATACCGAATTTCTCACGCTTGAAATCGATGAGACGATATTGCTGTTTGTGACCACCGCCGATATAGCGCATAGTCATTTTACCATCCTTGTTACGACCACCGGATTTCTTTCTCGGGGCGAGCAGGGTTTTTTCAGGAGTCGATTTCGTTATCTCATCAAATGTGCTGATGACTTTGAATCGCTGACCTGGGGTAATCGGTCTGAATTTTTTAACGGCCATTGTTAGTGCGTGTATTGCTTAACGAGTAATCTCGGTAATTGGTTCTTGATTAAATATTGCTAAAGAAGTCAATCTTGTCGCCATCTTTCAGGTATACAAGCGCTTTCTTACGTCGTACTTTATTACCGGATGTTACACCAGTCTTCGTGAAACGTGTCTTTTTCTTGCCATAGTAATTCATGGTCTTTACTGATTCAACAGTTACACCGTACGCTTTTTCAACGGCATCTTTGATCATGATTTTATTGGCCTTTGGATCGACGATGAAGCCAAAGCAGTTTTGCTTTTCGCTGGCCGCATTCATCTTTTCAGTTACGACCGGATGGGTGATGATATTCATTAGGACAGTTGATTTGAAATTTCTAGAATTGAACTTTCCAACAACACGAGGTTGTTTGCGTTGAGGATATCGTGCGTGTTAAGATCAGCTACAGAAGCAGTTTTTCTGGTTACTGTGTTGCGCGCTGAAAGGTGGATATTGCGATCCATTTTAGCAAACACCAACAATGTTTTTTTACCAGTTAATTTGAGTCCGTTGATGATGTCATTGAACTGTTTCGTTTTCGGAGTATCCATAACGAAGTCTTCGATAACCGTGATGTTCTTCTGATTAGCCTTGTAGCTAAGTGCAGAAACACGAGCCAATGATTTAAGCTTCTTGTTCAACTTGAAGCTGTAATCGCGAGGCTGCGGGCCAAATACGCGTCCACCACCACGAAACAATGGACTTTTGATGCTGCCCTTACGAGACCCACCAGTACCCTTTTGTCTGTGCAGCTTACGAGTAGAACCTGAAATCTCGTTCTTCTGTTTTGCTTTGTGTGTACCCTGGCGCTGATTAGCAAGGTATTGCTTTACGTCCAAATAAATGGCGTGATCGTTTGGCTCGACACCGAAAACCTCACTCGGAAGGCTTACTTTGCGGCCTGTTGCTTCGCCTTTTGTGTTTAATACTGATAATTCCATGATATGGATGGTTATTTCTCTTTTCGTTATTCAATTATTTTTCAAGCAACAACATCGAGCCGTTTGGGCCAGGGACCGCGCCCTTAATAAGAATCAAGTTCTTATCGGCGATCACCTTCATTACTTTCAAGTTTTTCACTTTCACACGATCTACTCCCATGTGACCTGCCATGCGCATACCTTTAAATACACGCGCTGGGAAGGATGATGCACCCAAAGAACCTGGCGCACGCTGCCTGTCATGCTGACCGTGTGTGGCCCAGCCCACCCCAGAGAATCCGTGGCGCTTTACAACACCCTGAAAACCCTTACCTTTTGAGATGCCCACTACATCGATGAACTCGCCTTCGGCAAACAAATCTACCTTAACGATATCGCCAAGATTAAGTTCTTGCTCAAAACCTTTAAACTCAACCAACTTGCGTTTAGGAGTTGTGTTTGCTTTCGCAAAGTGACCCTTAAGTGCGCCGGTAGTGTGTTTGTCTTTCTTCTCGCCAAAGGCCAATTGAACCGCCGAGTATTTATCTTTCTCCATCGTGCGAACTTGCGTCACTACACATGGACCTGCTTCAATGACAGTGCATGGGATGTTTTTTCCATCCGCGTCGAACATGCTTGTCATTCCCAGTTTCTTACCTATTATTCCAGACATTGTATTGGAATTATTATTGATTGTTTATTCTTTATTGTTCAGTTTCTATCCAAAGGTAGTCTTACACTTTGATCTCTACATCCACTCCACTCGGAAGCTCCAGCTTCATGAGCGCATCCACGGTTTTTGCTGTGGTGCTGTAGATGTCCATCAGACGCTTGTATGAGCAAAGTTGAAATTGCTCCCTAGCTTTCTTGTTGGCATGCGGGGAACGCAATACCGTGAAGATTCTCTTTTCAGTCGGCAACGGAATTGGACCACTTACCACTGCACCAGTGCTGCGAACCGTCTTCACAATTTTCTCCGCTGATTTGTCTACGAGGTTAAAGTCGTATGACTTAAGCTTGATTCTGATTTTCTGACTCATTGTTGGAATTATAAATTTTGGAATGAATTACAGGATATAATTCAATTAAACTTTTTCTGATTTGCCTTTTACTTTCGCGATGATCTCATCAGCCAGCGCCTTAGGAACCTCTGTGTAGTGCGAGAACTCCATCGTTGAAGATGCACGACCAGAAGTGATTGTACGAAGCTGTGTGATGTATCCAAACATCTGAGAGAGTGGCACCTTTGATTTCACAACCTGTGAACCTGCACGAGAGTCCATACCCTCGATCATGCCACGACGTTTGTTTAAGTCACCAACCACATCACCCATGTTTTGTTCAGGTGTTAATACTTCTACTTTCATTATCGGCTCAAGCAATACTGGCTTAGCTTTTGGAAGCGCTTCACGGAAAGCAATTTTTGCACATAACTCAAAAGACAGTGCATCGGAATCGACCGCATGGAAAGAACCATCGTTTAGAACTACTTTCATAGTATCTAGTGGATAGCCGGCAAGTGTACCGTTAACCATGGAAGAACGAAATCCTTTTTCAATTGCAGGGATAAATTCACGTGGGATGTTACCACCTTTGATCTCGTTGATAAACTGCAGACCAGCGTTTTTAGCATCTGGCACGAAGTCTGTTTCAACAGGTCCGATAGTAAAGTTGATGTCTGCAAATTTACCGCGACCACCAGTTTGTTTTTTGTATACCTCACGGTGAGACACGCTTGATTTGATTGCCTCTTTGTAAGCAACTTCAGGAGCACCTTGGTTCACTTCTACTTTAAACTCGCGACGCAGACGGTCAACGATGATGTCTAAGTGAAGCTCACCCATTCCGCTGATGATAGTTTGACCGGAGTCTTCATCTGTCTTCACACGGAAGGTTGGATCCTCTTCAGAAAGTTTTGCAAGCGCATTACCCAATTTATCTAAATCAGCCTGTGTTTTAGGCTCGATAGCGATCCCGATTACAGGTTCAGGGAAGTTCATGGCCTCAAGCACAATCGGTGCATTTTCAGCACACAATGTGTCGCCTGTTTTAATATCTTTAAAACCGACAGCTGCACCGATGTCACCCGCCTCGATAAAATCAATCGCGTTTTGTTTGTTCGCATGCATCTGGAAAATACGAGAGATACGCTCTTTGTTACCACTGCGGGTATTCAGAACATATGAACCAGCGTCCAAACGACCTGCATATGCACGGAAGAAACACAAACGACCTACGAAAGGATCGGTTGCAATCTTAAATGCGAGCGCGGTGAAAGGTTCAGTAACACTCGGCTTACGAGTAACAATTTCGTTTGTATCAGGATTGATGCCGGAGATGCTTTCTTTGTCCATCGGACTAGGCATCAACTCCATCACATAATCAAGCATGGTTTGAACACCCTTGTTTTTGAATGCCGAGCCGCATACCATCGGAACCACTTTGTTCGCGATACATGCTTTGCGCAAGGCAGCCATAAGTTCAGCCTCCGTGATAGAGTCTGAATCGGCAAAGAATTTCTCCATCAAGGTATCGTCGAACTCAGCGATTGCCTCAAGCAATTTTCCTCTCCACTCCAAAACCTCTTCCTTCATTTCTTCCGGAATAGGTACGATGTTGAAAGTCATGCCTTTGTCGTGTTCGTTCCAAACGATACCACGGTTGTTGATAAGATCAACAACACCCGTGAAATTATCTTCGGCTCCAATAGGAAGTTGCAAAGGAATTGGATTGCCACCCAACACTTCTTTCACTTGCTTAACAACAGCAAGAAAATCGGCACCAGAGCGATCCATTTTGTTCACGAAACCAATTCGTGTAACGTTGTAGTTATTAGCAAGACGCCAGTTTGTTTCAGACTGAGGCTCTACACCATCAACGGCAGAGAACAGAAACACAAGGCCATCCAGAATACGCAGGGAACGATTCACCTCAACCGTGAAATCTACGTGACCCGGTGTATCGATGATATTTACTTTGTAGGTATTGTCGCGGTAATTCCAAAAACAGGTAGTCGCAGCAGAAGTGATTGTGATACCACGCTCTTGCTCTTGAACCATCCAGTCCATTGTTGCAGCACCATCGTGTACCTCACCGATTTTGTGATTCACACCCGTGTAGTACAGGATACGCTCCGTACAGGTGGTCTTGCCGGCATCGATGTGAGCTGCGATGCCTATATTACGGGTATAATTTAAATCCGCCATGATCTTTTATTGCTTGTATTGTAGTGTGTGTCTAATTAAAATTTGAAGTGCGAGAATGCCTTGTTGGCTTCAGCCATACGGTGTGTATCCTCTTTCTTCTTTACAGCTGCGCCTTCACCTTTTGCTGCAGAAACGATTTCGCCAGCCAATTTCTCAGCCATTGATTTCTCGCTGCGCTTGCGAGAATACGATATAAGCCATTTGATGCCCATTGCGATACGACGGTCGGGACGAATCTCTGTTGGGATCTGGAAGTTTGCACCACCTACGCGGCGGCTTTTCACTTCCACGGTAGGCATTACATTAGAGAGGGCTTTTTTCCACTGCTCCAAGCCATTCTCCTTGGTGCGGTTTTCAACACTGTCAAGGGCATCGTAGAAAATTTTATAGGAAGCTCCTTTTTTACCACTGTACATCAGGTTGTTTACAAAACGGGTAACCATGACATCATTGAACTTCGGATCAGGAAGTAGGATTCTCTTTTTGGCTTTATTCTTTCTCATGTTATGATCGGTAGTAGACGATTAGCTTCGATTATTTTTTACCCTTTCCTTTTGCTGCTGGTGCTGCACCTGGCTTAGGCCTCTTAGTTCCGTATTTAGAACGACGTTGGTTTCTGCCTTCAACACCCGATGTGTCTAATGCACCACGAACGATGTGGTAACGAACACCCGGAAGATCTTTCACCCTGCCACCGCGAATCAGTACAATGGAGTGCTCTTGCAAGTTGTGGCCTTCTCCTGGAATATAGGCATTGACCTCTTTGGTATTGGTCAAACGAACACGGGCTACTTTGCGGAGCGCTGAGTTCGGCTTCTTAGGCGTAGTAGTGTAAACACGGGTGCATACACCTCTGCGCTGAGGACAAGAATCCAATGCTGGAGACTTACTCTTGTCCACCAATTTCGAGCGACCTTTTCTAACTAATTGCTGTATCGTTGGCATGTAATACTTGTATTTGCTGCGTTTTTAAAAAGTTTTCAACAACCCGTATTTTTGGGGAGTGCAAAGGTATATTAATTTTTCATACAAAAACAACTTTGCCCTATATTTTTTTTTTGCGCGTCCTAAAGCAAGCCTTCATTACACCGGTTTATGCTCGCTTTATATAGTCTAAATCCATTAAAATCAGCGCTTTTTCGACATTATTGCTTATTTTACAAAGAAATTATAAATCATTTATTCTTGCATTTAAAATAATAAATTTGTATATTCGGAGTTCAATCCTGCATCCCGAGCAACACTTTATTAACTGATTCAACGCCTGAGAAACCATTTTAAACGCGCTCTTTTAGAGCCGCAACGAAAACAAAGTAACCATGCTACTCACCCTCGAGGAATTCGACTTGGTCAAAAACCAACTAGAGAAGGAAACGATGAAAAAAATCGCCTCAGAGGTCGGTGTGTCTTTAGAGCAAGTAGCTCGCTTTTTCGAATTATCGAGCCAAAGCCAAGCGGGTTTTCATATTAAAAAAGGAGTTCATGGCTGCTACATTCACATGGACGACCCATCCATCTTCGAAGCCGCATGCAAACAGCTTAATTAGTGTGGCCCAACACGTTGGTTAACCGCACAACAACTACTTCTTTTTAGGTTCTGCTTCCACGGGTTTAGACTTCTCTTGGGAGGTCTGCATATTCGCTATCGCAAGGGCGAAGTCGGGATAAAGCGCCAAGGCTTCTTTAAAACATTGCTCGGCTTGAGCTTGCTTTCCTAGATCCCTAAGCAACACCCCACGCAGGTTCCAGGCCGCCGCTTTCAATGGCACCTCCTGCACGCGTCCTTCAGAAATGCCGATAACTACCTTCTGCTTTGCAGCCGCTTCGTCAGCCAAAAGAAACTCAATCGTAGTGCCACACTCCCCGAAACGCTGCAGCAGGTATTGGTTGATAGCAATTTGATAAGCATGGTAAGCGGAGCTGCTGAGTTTAAACAGTTGTTCATAGTCGGCAAGCGATTCCTTGTATTGATTCATCGCATACTCCGATGCTGCAACCAACTCAAGCACCGCTTGATTGCTGGGCGCTAAAGCAATAACCTGTTTGCCCGAGAGCACGCATTGCAAATAGTCGCGATCGGCGAAATATAAATGTGCCAATGTATCTTGCCAAGTCAGGGGATCTGCTCCATCAGCGATAAGCGCATAAACAAGGCCTCGCGCTGCCATGCCGTCGGCATTTTGCAAAGCCAATCGATACGATAACAGCAGTCCCGCACGGCTATCATTTTGCACCTGCTTGGCCTTTTGGGCAAAGAGCGAGTGACTAGCAAATAAAAGAATCAGAAGGAGAATGCGAACGGTTTTAAACATGTTGTGATTTTGATTTTATGTACTGAATATTGTTTGCAAAAATAGAAAAAAGAAGCGCAGCCCATCATGAAATCCCATACCTTTGTGATGTGAATTTCCTAGAAGACCTTAACGAAGAACAACGCCATGCCGTCGAATGCACGGAAGGCCCTGTAATGATCATTGCCGGCGCTGGCTCAGGCAAGACGCGCGTGCTTACCTACCGTATTGTAAATACGATTTTAAAGGGCACTGATCCCTTTAATATCTTAGCCCTAACCTTTACCAACAAAGCGGCGAAGGAGATGAAGGAGCGTATCGCGCGTATCGCCGGCCCTGAAGCTGCACACCTGTGGATGGGAACCTTTCACTCGGTATTTGCTAAGATCCTTCGCTTCGAACACCAAAAGATCAATTACCCCGCTAACTTTACCATTTACGATACCGAAGATTCCATTAATTTAATCAAAGACATCATTCGCTCGATGAGCCTTGATGAAAAGACACTTTACAAGCCAAGTCAGGTTCTACACCGCATCTCTTCTGCAAAAAACAGCTTGTTATCTGCCGAAGCCTACATGGCCGACCACGATGTGCAGAACGAAGATAAAGTAGCCAACCGTCCCTTGATGGGCAGTATCTATTCGGCCTACGAAACACGCTGCCTCAAGGCGTCGGCGATGGATTTTGACGACCTGCTCTATCGTACTTACTTATTGCTGCGCGATGATGCCGAGGTGCTTTACAAGTATCAGAATAAGTTCAAATACATTTTGGTGGATGAGTTTCAGGACACCAACTTTCTGCAGTACAGCATACTTAAAAAGTTAGCTGCTCGCTTTCAAAACATCTGTGTTGTAGGCGATGATGCGCAAAGCATCTATGCCTTTCGTGGCGCCAATATCCAGAACATCCTCAGCTTCGAAAAAGACTACCCAGAATTGCAGGTTTTTCGGCTTGAACAAAACTACCGCTCCACACAAAACATTGTGAATGCAGCGAATAGCATTATCGAACAAAACCGAAAGCAGATCAAAAAAACAGTTTGGACCTCCAATAAAGAAGGAGATAAAATCAAATTACAACGCGCCCTCACCGACAATGAGGAGGGTGCGCAAGTAGCACAATCCATCTTCTATGAGAAGATGAGCCTGCAACGCCTAAATATTGATTTCGCTATCCTTTACCGCACCAATGCGCAGAGTCGCTCGATGGAGGAGGCCCTTCGTAAAATGAATATCCCCTACCGCATCTTTGGCGGTTTGTCTTTTTATAAAAGGAAGGAAATCAAAGATCTGCTTGCGTATTTCCGGCTCGCTATGAACCAAGCTGATGAAGAAGCGCTTAAACGCATCATCAACTACCCCCCACGCGGCATTGGCGACACCACCATCGATAAAATCATTGTAGCTGCTGACGAGCAAAAACTATCCCTCTGGGGCGTGCTCGAGAAAATTCAGTCGGTGCCGATTAACATACAATCCAACACCCGCAGCAAATTGGGCGACTTTGCTACCATGGTCAAAAGTTTTGCGGTGGAGTTAAAAAACAAGAACGCTTTTGAAGCGGCTAGCACCATCGCTTCTTCTTGCGGATTGCTCAAGGAGCTCTTCAACGACAAGTCGCCGGAAGGGGTTAGTCGCTACGAGAATGTGCAAGAGCTGCTTAATGCGATTAAAGAATTTACCGAGAGTCCGTCGAGCACACAAAACGGTGGCAGCATTCCGTTGTTTGGAGAAGACGCCGCGCCAGCTCCTGCGGCTGGTGAAGAAGCACCAATCAAGACGCTTGACCTTTTTATGCAAGACATCGCGCTGCTCACCGACGCGGATGAAAAAGAAGACGACGATGCCGATCGGGTTAGTTTAATGACGATTCACGCTGCAAAGGGACTAGAGTTTAAACATGTATTCATTGTTGGGCTCGAGGAAAACCTCTTCCCTTCGCAATTTGCGCTTAACTCGCGTGAAGAATTGGAAGAAGAGCGTCGCCTGTTTTATGTTGCTATCACGCGCGCCGAAGACAAACTCACTTTGTCTTATGCCTTAAGTCGCTATAGGTGGGGTTCGCTCGTGGGATGTGAGCCAAGCAGATTCGTTAAAGAAATAGACCAAAATTTCCTCGATGTGGTAACGCCAAGAGCAGCCGGTAGTGCTAGCGAGTCGACAGGCACGCAGCAGCGTTCTGCTGGTTTCGCACAGCAGTTGCGGGGCAATACGAATACGCGTTATACGCAACGCACACCTAATCAGAATGGAGGCACGCCTGCTCAAAAACCAAGTCCTGCGCCAGCTGGCAACTTCAAGCCCATCAACAAGGCCGCACCAAAGCTGATCAACGAAGTCGATTTCAAAGCCGATGATGCGTCGCTTATTCAAGTAGGCATGGCTGTGCAGCACCTGCGGTTTGGATCTGGAAAGGTGATTACTTTAGAAGGTTCGCTGCCGGATACCAAGGCAACCATTCAATTTGATGGACAAGGCGTAAAGCAAATTCTGCTCAAATTCGCCAAGCTACAGATTATTAAGGATTGAGCATTACCTAACAGCGATAAGCTTGCCTTGGCGAATCAAAACACCATCTCCTTGTATTTTAAAGGCATAGATACCCGCAGGTAAGTCGATCGTATTTAAGGTTGTTAATCGATCAGCTAAAACTTTGCGCAATAGGCATCTGCCCAATTCGTCGTACAATTCAAACACCGTGTTATCGTAGATGGCTAGCTTTTCAAAATCAATAAATAACTGATTGTTGAAGGGGTCTGGAAATACCTTGATTTGTTTTGACTGATCAACGGCGACAACTCCCAAACAGGGGTCTACATTTACACTCACCCGATCGGTATCGCTGCATAAGAAAGCATTGGTCACAACTAATTGATAGAGGGCGCTCGTTCCAGCCGTGAACAAAGGACGTGCGTTAGCAACGTTGTTGAGATTTGCAGCAGGCGACCATGCATAGCTAGCACCGGCAAGCGAGTCGCTACCTAGAAGGATCGACTGCCCCTGACAGATGAGCGTGTCCAAACCAGCATTAACAATTGGCACAGGATGCACCGTAATCTCTTCTAGGGTATCGGTTGTACAGTTGCCATCGGAAACAGAATAAACGACTCCATGAGTACCTGCACCAACCTGCTGTGGATCAAAAACAGAACCTGCCACACCGGCTCCAGAGAATACGCCACCAGCTGGCAAAGCGTTTAACTGCATGCTTGTGGCATTCTCGCAAATTGCAAGCGGATTCGTGAATGTAACCACCGGTGAGGGCAGCACGTGAATCGTAAGCGTATCACTACTGACGCAGTTATCAGCGCTAAAGCCCGTCACGGTATAGGTTGTGGTTAATGGAGGATATACAATACATTGCGCGCTGCTAAAAGCCAATGGCTGCCATTGATACGTCAGGGCTCCTGTTGCTTGCAGTGTGTCTGCAACACCCGAGCAAACGATATCGGAGGAGGCCGTAGCTGTAACCACGGGTAGCATATTTACGGTGACGAAGACACTCGATGTATCACTGCATCCATACTGATTCGTTCCTGTTAAAATATAGGTTGTTGGGTTGCTTGGCTGAATTGTATAAAATCCTCCGTTAAACGAAACCGACGGACTCCAGCTATAGCTACTAGCACCTGTCGCAGTGAGCGTATCCATAGTGCCTACACAGATTGCTGCAGCGGTTACTCCAGCTTGAACAGTAGGCAAAGGGTGAACAATCAGGGAGACCGAGTCTATCCCAACGCAGCCATTTAAACCTGTGCTGCTGACGGTGTATACCGTGTTGCTTGATGGGCTGATTACCTGCTGTGCACCACTAAGTGATCCTGGCTGCCAACTATAATTGATCCCACCGCTTACATCTAGCGTGTCTAACTGTCCCGCACAAATACTGCTAGCTGAAAGGGTTGCGCTGAGCAATGGCACCGACAACACATTCACTTCTACAGAGGCCGTATCAGAACAGCCGTTGGCAGCTGTTCCTGTTAATAGGTAGCTTGTGTTAGCTATAGGAATGATTGCAAAGACTCCGCCAACCTCGCTTACAACAGGATTCCATGTATAGTTTAACGCCCCTTGGGCGATTAGGGTATCTAGCGATCCTGCGCAAACAATTGGTGAGGTAATAGAAGCAGAAACAGCAGGGAGCGGAAGCACATCGATAGCAAGTGTGTCGTATCCCTTACAGCCGTTTAGATCCGTGCCCATTAGTGTAAATTCAGTTGCGTTAAAAGGACTAACCAATGTATCTGTTCCAGAAAATACAATTGGACTCCATACATAATTAGCCGCTCCAGATGCACTGAGCATAGTAGTCTCTCCAGCACAGAGAATAGAGTCACCAGCGTTAAGGTGCACATTTGGAAGCGGGTATACTTCAATGGCAATGCTATCGCTATTACCACATGCATTTGCGTCCATGTAGCTGTAGGTCAAGGCATGCAGGCCAGCTCCGGCCAATTCTGGATTGAAATAGCCATTTTGAACACCTGGTCCGGTAAAAACACCTCCAAAAGGCGTAGCGGTGCCGTCCAAATGCACGGAGTCATCATTAAGGCAAAGATTATTTAATGAATTTATTTGTATTGCAGGAAGTCCATAAATTTCCTGCAAGGTGCTATCGACATTGGTGCAATGGCCATCGGAATAGGTATAATAGACCGTGCTGAAACCGATTCCTACGGTGGCTGGTGTTAATACCCCCCCTGAAACACCAAGACCAGAATAAGTACCTCCGAGCGGGGTGCCTCCTCCCAGATTGAATGGGCTTGCGGTAAAACAAGTAGACGGTAGACTAGTAATATCAACAAGCGGAGGGCTCAGGACAACGATAGGCTGACTCGCTGCGGCACTGCAGCCAAAACCATCTGTATAGGTGTAGGTGATTGTTTGTGTACCCGGCAACAAGCCAGCCGCGTTAAATAAGCCAGCAGTAACATGATTTCCGCTAAAAACACCTCCGGCAGGTAAGCCACCGGATAGCACCATTGCACCTGCATTGGAGCATGCTTCTCCTTGAGCATTAAGCTGCACAGTCGGAGGCACTTGCGCAGCAATGCTGTCTTTACATACCATGGCGGAACTGCCGCAGGAGTTGTATGCGGTAACACATACCTGGGCATATCCGGTGAATAAAGGATCCCAAGAAACATGAGCCAAAGAATCGTTACCTGTAATGATATTACCTGCTCCGCTAACCGTCCAACTAAAAAAGGTTGCCGTTCCATTATCATGCACGAGGAAAGGTGCTGCTGTATTACCTAAGCAGGCGGATGATGAGCCAATAATCGAGGTTGGTGTTGTTGGCGCAGCATTGCAATTGACCAGTTTCATAACAAATCCATCCAAGGCACCACCGTTCGCAATTTGAGCTGCACCAGCGCTTGAAATGGAATCGTTACTCTGGGTGTAGCCTCCAATAAAAACAGAACCGATAGAATCGTTACGTATTGACTTGGCACGCTCCGATGCGGCACCACCAATATAGGTACAACTATAAAAATGGGCCAGGCTATCAAAACGAGCTACGAAACCATCCTCGATGCCACCGAAAATGGATTGATAGGCCCCTGAAGTACCCATTCCAGAGGCACTTGCGGTGCTTCCCGCAAGGTATACATTTCGATACCGATCACAGCTAACACTCCATCCATAATCATTTCCTGATCCACCTTTATAGGTGCCCCATTTAAACTGCCCGTTATGGGTGAACCTAGCTAAAAAGGCATCGTTAACGCCAGCCATGGTTGTTTGAGGGGCACCTGTACTAGCAATGCCCGAGGTGCTTGCTGTTGTCCCTGTGATGTATACATCGCCAGCAACGTCATCTGCCACTCCATTTCCATCATCGGTAGCCGAACCTCCATAGTAGGTGCACCATTGCAAAGCACCTGCAGGCGTGTAGGCCGCTAAAAAAGCATCCGTTCCACCATTGAAACTTGAGTCTGCGGCATTCGCCGTTGCAATGCCTGCGGCACTTGTTGTGCTACCGCCAACAAACAATCTGTTGGAAACTTCAGAAAAGGTTACAGAATACCCGTAATCAAAACCGGCGCCACCAAGATAGGTAGCCCAATTTAGCGATCCACTGCTTGTCCAGCTGGATACAAACCCATCAAAAGCACCACCAGAGATAGATTGCTGTGCTCCTGCAGTAGCAAGCGAGTTCGTACTTTGAGTGTACCCAACAAGGTAAGCATTGCCAGCTCCATCCAATGCCACGCCGTTGCCATAATCGCCAGTGGAACCCCCGAAATAACTCATCCACTGCAAACTACCACTAGGATTGAATTTTGCAAGATAGGCATCTGAACCACCTGCCTGTGTGTTTTGATACACACCGACAGTGGCCAATCCAGAGCTAGACGTTGTGCCAGCTAAAAAGATATTGCCTAGATGATCCGCTCTTACAGAGAAGCCCTGGTCATTTGCTGAACCACCAAAATAGGTGGACCAAATTCGAGCACCTGTAGGGCTGTATTTCACTAAAAACGCATCTGTACTACCCCCGTAAGTTCCTTGATACACCCCACTGGTTGCAATGTTCGAGGTGCTTGAAGTGTTTCCCGCCAGGATTACTTGACCACTATCAGTTAGTGTCATAGTACAGTTATTTTCGACACCTGATCCGCCAAAATAGGTTCCCCAGCTCTGAGCTGGTATAGGGTCGATGAGCAAATCGACATGTAGCTTGGCATTAGCCAAGCTAAAGCCATATACACCATTACCCAAAGAACAAAAAGAAACATTCGCTTCGCGACGACTTCCGCTAGCATCTATATAAGCGCTGTAAGGAACGCTTTCAAGCACGGTGCCTAAAGAAGTTTGAAGAGAGACATCGCCAGCGAGAAGTTGATTCTTGGTTGCACCGCTGTAGCGCATGCGGATTGCATTAATATCAGCACCCGCATGAACAATAAAGTTGTATTTCACGGGCTCAGCGCGATCCGAACGGGTTAAAAACTCAAGGTCGATACCTGGATAAATGTGTTTGTATAGTACTTTGCTAAAAGCGCGCAGAACACGGACTTTTTTTCCCTCAGAATAGCTATATGTCGGAGCCATATCCTCTTCGACCGCTTCGATTTCGGCCTTTGTGTTTGCGCCAAGCAATTCCACATCGACGCGGTGAAAACGAAAATTGCATGCTTCAACATCCTCTTCTTTTGTGATTTTTTGATGTAAATCATAACTCCAGCCCGTGGAACGGAGTTGCACATTCATGCTTGTGCCTGAATAGAGGTAAAGCACCCTCGGATTCTCTTTTCCGTTTTGGTCCATTACCTGTCCGGCATTGGCTTTAAAGGTATTTGCTTCGGTATATTGCGCTTTCTCTTTGGCCTGAATATAGGGCGAGAAAAGCAAGATTAAAAAGAAAACAGGGAGTAAAATTCGGTTCATGAGATGTCGCATTTCGCCTTCTATCAAAGTTACTGAATATTTCGGTTTCTAAAAAACGCTTACTTTTGAGCTAAATAATGCCGAAGGACTGAACCCTTCGATCAATTTCGGGATGCCATGGAATACAATACCCAGCGAGAGATAATGCCGATCCCAGAATACGGGCGGAACGTCCATAAGATGATTGAGTATACCTTAACCATCGAGGATCGGGAGAAGCGCAGCAAGGCAGCCAATGCCATTGTGTCGATTATGGCGCTGTTAAATCCGCACCTGCGCGAGATCACCGATTACAAACACAAACTCTGGGATCACCTGTTTATCATTTCCAACTTTAAATTGGATGTAGAAGCTCCCTATCCTATGCCATCACCAGATACCTTGATGGAAAAACCAAAGCGTATCCCTTACCCATCTAAGAACATAAAATATAAGCATTACGGCAAAACCACCGAGCTGATGATTCAAGAAATCATCAAGATGGAAGAAGGGCCAATCAAAGAAAGCATGGTGGAGAAGATCGCCAACTTCATGAAGATGTCTTACCTTAGTTGGAACAGAGATAGTGTAGACGACCAACAGATTATTGAGCAGTTACGTATTCTATCAGAAGGCCAGCTGCACCTCAAAGACAACACACAACTTGAGCTTACAAGTGACATCCTTGCAAAAACAGCGAGAAAGCCAATGCCACTAAAGAACAACAAGAACAGGCAGAACAAGCGCAGAAACAGAAAATAATCAACAACATACTATACTAAATAACGACCACACACTATCATGAACAGTTTTGAAATCATTGGCGGCCACTCCCTAAAAGGTGAGCTTGTTCCACAAGGTGCAAAAAACGAAGCCCTACAGATTATCTCCGCAGTTTTGTTGACGCCTGAAGAGGTTATCATCAGCAACATTCCCGATATCCGAGATGTAAACAAATTGATTGAGCTCTTACAAAGCATTGGTGTGCATGTTAAAAAAATCGGAACCGGCGAGTTCAGTTTCAAGGCATCGGACATCAACATGGAATACCTCAACACCGATGATTTCATTCAACAGGCGGCGGCTCTTCGTGGCTCCATCATGATAGTAGGACCGCTGCTTGCGCGTTTTGGCAAGGCCTGCATACCGAAGCCGGGTGGCGACAAAATTGGCCGTCGACGTTTGGACACGCACTTCATCGGCTTCCAAAATCTCGGCGCTACTTTTGATTTCAATGCATCCACAAACTTCTTCACCGTTTCCTCTAAACGTTTGCAAGGTGCTTTCATGCACCTCGACGAAGCCTCTGTAACCGGAACAGCGAACATTGTTATGGCAGCTGTGCTTGCAAAAGGCAAGACAACCATATACAATGCGGCCTGCGAACCGTATCTACAACAACTTTGCAAGATGCTCAACCGCATGGGCGCCAAGATAACTGGCATTGGTTCGAACTTATTATACATTGATGGCGTAGATGCTCTTGGCGGCACCAAGCACCGCATGCTCCCTGATATGATTGAGATCGGAAGTTTCATCGGCCTAGCCGCCATGACCAAATCCGAGATCACGATTAAAGATGTTTGTTACAACGAGCTCGGAATCATTCCAAACACCTTCCAGCGACTCGGCATCAAGATGGAATTACGAGGCGACGATTTGTACATTCCCAAACAAGACAGCTACGAAATCGACACCTTCATTGACGGTTCTATCCTAACTATAGCTGACGCCATCTGGCCTGGCTTTACCCCCGATTTGTTGAGCATCGTGCTTGTTACTGCAACCCAAGCCAATGGCACCGTGCTGATTCATCAGAAGATGTTCGAAAGCAGATTGTTCTTTGTGGATAAACTGATTGATATGGGCGCCCAAATCATTCTTTGCGATCCGCACCGTGCAACCGTTATTGGGCTTAACAGAAAAGTAGCTTTGCGCGGAATCAGCATGACCTCACCCGACATTCGTGCTGGCGTGGCCTTGCTCATCGCAGCCATGAGCGCCGAAGGCAAGAGCGTGATCCACAACATCGAACAAATCGACCGTGGATATCAGGATATCGAAGGTCGCTTAAACGCCATTGGTGCGCAAATCAAGCGCGTGTAACACCCCTCTAAATCTACAATGTATTTTTGTTAGTATCTTTGTTTACCTATCCATGAATACAAAATCTAGAACTATGAAAAAAAGAATCCTCGCGATATCCTTGATCGCCGTATCACTGATCGCACTCAGCTTCACTTTTGGATCTCAAAAAACCGTTAAAACAAAAACTAAAAAAGCAACCACTCAAGAAAGCGCCCCTGTAGGCACTGCTATTGGCAATACTGCACCTGACTTAGCTTTTAATAACCCCGAAGGCAAGACGGTGAAATTATCTTCTTTTCGTGGCAAGCTCGTGCTGCTCGACTTTTGGGCTTCTTGGTGTCGCCCATGCCGTATGGAGAACCCGAATGTAGTAGCCGCCTACAATACTTACAAATCAACAAAATTCACCAACGGAAGCAGTTTTGTTGTTCTTGGTGTTTCTCTTGATACCAACAAAGATGCTTGGATTAATGCAATCATGCAGGACAAACTAGCTTGGGAGCAAATTAGTGACTTGGGTGGATGGAACTCTGCACCGGCTGCTATTTATGGGGTTCGCTCCATCCCAACAAACTTCCTCATTGATGGCAATGGCGTAATTGTCGCTAGCAACCTACGTGGATCTGCGCTGGATGAGGCCTTAGCCAACTTTGCCGTTAAGAAATAAAAAGCCTTTACCTATATTGAAACATCCGCGCTTAGCACGGATGTTTTTGTTTTACATCACTGACATCTTGTCGCATATTGCTTGATGGCCATATTATTGTTAAACCGCTGCCGTGAATTTTTTTAAAAAGAAGATGAAAGACCCCAACCAAGAGAACCCAATCGAGAATACAGAAACGCCCTTGCCAGAACAAGCGGATTCGCAAGAGCCAAGCCAGGAAGCCACTGAACAAGCTGAACCAATAAATGAAGTAGATCAACTCCATGCCGATTTGGCGCAATGGAAGGATCGTTACTTACGCGTCTATTCTGAATTCGACAACTTCAAAAAGCGGGCAGCTCGCGACCGTGTCGAATATTTAAAGATGGCCGGATCAGATGTTGTTATAAGCATGCTGTCGGTTCTCGATGATTTTGAAAGAGCCTTGAAAGCTAACAAAGAGGCAGGCTTGGTTGATTCCATGACAGAAGGCGTGAACCTCATTTACAACAAACTCAAAAACAGCCTACAGCAACGTGGGCTCAAAGAGATGGTTTCCAAAGGAGAAACCTTTGACTCGGATATACACGAGGCCTTAACAATGGCGCCTGCGCCTTCCGAAGAAATGAAAGGCAAAGTGATTGACGAATTGGAAAAAGGGTATTATTTAAACGATAAAGTGATTCGCCACGCGAAAGTGGTGGTTGGCAACTAATATGGCACAGCGCGACTATTACGAGGTATTAGGGGTTAGCAAGAGTGCGACCCAGGACGAGATTAAAAAGTCGTACCGACAAATGGCCCTCAAGTACCACCCCGACAAAAATCCGGGTAACAAAGAGGCCGAGGATAAATTCAAAGAAGCAGCCACGGCTTACGAGGTGCTTAGCAATACGGAGAAGCGCGCCAAGTATGATCGCTTTGGCCACCAAGCCACCAGTGCAGCGGGCGGCGGCGGTTTCCACAACATGGACATGGATGACATCTTCCAAAACTTCGGTGATGTTTTTGGTGGTGCTCATCCGTTTGAAAGTTTCTTTGGCGGTGGACGCAGAGGCAACCAACGCCAAGTGCGTCGGGGTAGCAACCTGCGTATCAAAGTAAAATTGAATCTGAAAGAAATCGCCGAAGGCGTAGAAAAAAAGATTCGCGTTACCAAGTTTGTTCCTTGTACCGGATGCACCGGCAGCGGCGCCGAAAAAGGCTCCTCGTTCCATTCCTGCAGCACCTGTAATGGTAGCGGTCAGGTGCGTAGGGTAACGAATACGATCTTAGGGCAAATGCAAACCAGCTCTACCTGCCCAAGTTGCGGCGGAGAAGGCCAAACAATAACGATAAAATGCAAAAGCTGTCATGGCAGTGGTGTTGTTCGTGGCGAAGAAGTTATTAGCATCAACATACCTGCTGGCGTTGGCGAAGGCATGCAGCTTACCGTAAGCGGCAAAGGCAACGCAGCCGAACGTGGCGGCATGAATGGCGATCTGTTGATTGCCATTGAAGAAGAAGCGCATGAGTTTTTGCAACGCGACGGTATCAATTTATTGTTCGACCTCTATTTGAATTTCATTGATGCTGCCTTGGGAACACAATGCGAGATTCCAACGGTAGACGGCAAAGCACGCATAAAAATAGATGCAGGTACGCAGAGCGGAAAGCTTGTTCGCCTGAAAGGCAAGGGCTTACCCGAAGTCAACGGCTATGGTAAAGGCGACTTGCTGGTGAGCATCAATGTGTGGACACCGCAAAAACTCAACAAAGAAGAAATCGCGATGCTCGAGAAGTTCCGAACATCTGAGAACTTCAAACCAAATCCGGACAAAAAAGACAAGAACTTCTTCGAACGCATGAAGGAATACTTTCAATAATCTCTGTGCTGTTCAATAAAAAAGGGATCTGCAAGCAGATCCCTTTTTTTATATGCCCTTGATTCATCAATACGGAGCGATTGTAAGGCCGATTGAGAAAGGTGTGGCATCTGGACCTAGCCCTTTCTCAAAAAGCGGCGTGAGCGAATAAAAAGCTTGTAGGCCGAACCATCCGTAACTCGCTCGAATCGTTGGACCTACGCGATAAGTCAATAAATTATTGACATTGTAAATTTTCTCTTTTAAAGAACTGTCTTTCTTGTATTTGGTGTGACTGCTAATCAGATAGCCAGCCTTTACACCTAATGCGATGCGCAGAGGTGTTTTTGCTTTGTTGGAATAATACATTTCCAGCGGTGATTCAATGTAGTTAACAAGCAATTTATTGACTTTGTAGCTGCTGTTAACAACAGTGATGCGTGTGGTATCGTCACCTCCCCAGCTGAAGGTAGCATTGCTGCCCATGTTAAAAGAGCCGATGCCTATAGCAGGAGTGAATCCGAAACGACTGTTGCCAAAAGGAATGTCGTAGCGCATATAAACATTAACGCCGCGAGCACGAATGATTTTGTATTTGATGCTGTCTGGCATATTCAACCAATGATCGGTGTTGAGGTCCGCAAAAATCTGTAGGTGCGAAGCGGCAGACTCATGCTTTACAGCCATCGTGGTATCTTGTGCTTTAAGCAGGTTCGTTGCCATCAAAAGGCAAGTGTAGAGCAGCAGTAATTTCGCGTAATGCAGTGGTTTTTTCATATTGACTATTTAAACAAAGGTAGGAAAACGAAGGTAGGTTTAACAGAAAAACGGAAAGGATGCCGATGAAGTATGCATTGTTTACATCAACTTGATGCCAAAGGAGAAGGGATGCAATTCAGGCCCCCTTCCAGAGCGAAAAAGCTCCGAGAGCGAGTAATTAGCAAAGAGGGTGAAACTCCTAAAGCCGAAGCGCAGCGTGGCATCGTAACGAAAGGGTTCCAGGTTGAAATCATCCTCAACCTTGTTTTTATTGGTCTGGCCATGCATGTCAAATACTTGCTTTGAATGAGCGCCGATATTAAGCCCGCCAATAAATCCTGCGGCAATAAAAAAATGTTTTTTACTGCACGGATTGGTATTATAACCTATCAACAAAGGTGCTGTGATGTAGTTAGCCGTGATTTTGTTTTTTCTGTAATTTATTCCTGTTTGATAGGCAGACACCGCATTAGAATCGCTGTTCAAGATTAAATCACTAGTGAACCGATAATTGTTCCATTCAAAACCAAGACCAGAAACCAAATGAAGATGGCGTTTGTAAAGATTGATTCGAGGTCCTTCGAAATTCAAGGCTATAGCTACCGACTTGCCTTGGTTGAGCTCTAAGAAATTGTAGTCGGCAGGCAATTTAGTAGCTCCAGCAGCTGTTAAATAACCGTTGGTGCCTATACACAGACCGCCCCAGTATTCGGGGATACTATACTGCTTCTTTCGAGCATGAGGTCGCTGGCTTTGAGCCGAGTCCTTATCCATTTTTATAACCACCGTGCTTTTAGATGCAAGCGAGTCGCCTTCGTTAGCTGCATCCAGAGAGTCGGCCGCTTCCTCAATGGTTACGCGCATCTTTCCAATGGTAAAATGCGTAGCTTCTTTCTTTGATTTCGTATTGGTGGAGTCTGCCTCCTGAGCCTTTGCTGTCAGAGCCAGGCAGATTCCGAGCACAATGGTGAAAATATGTTTTGGCATTTTATTAAATTTAGGATTGTTAAAGAATAGGTCGAACGAACCTGTTAATGACAAATAGGATTGCAAAGATAGCTATACAGAGAGCGCTTAAAAAAGCCCCTTTGTTAAGCAGCGGCGAACGATAGCTCAACTCCACCTGATGCATGCCAGAGTCCAATGACAAATACATAAAACCGATATTTCCTATACGCAAAGAATGCGCCTTTCCATCAACGCTAGCGGTCCATCCAGCATCGTAGGGTATGGATAAGAAAAGCATCTTTTTTTTGTCAAGACGAATATGGCCTTTGAAATAATTCGGGCTTTGTTCTTCGATACAAAGCGTGTCTTTCTTTAAGGAATCGGTAAGCGTTTGAAAACCCTGAAAACTGAAGAAGCTGCTTGTATCCGCTTGAAGATATTCTTGCATTCCGAGCGGAGTATCATCATCCGAAGTAACGAGTGCGGTGAGCATTGTTTTGTCTTTGGCCATTAATGGCAACTGTTTCCAAGCGTGCTCTGGAATGTATCGGTCATAGGTATACCCTAGCGGCAAAAAATACCTATTCTTAAATACGTTTACATCGTCGAAAGTGGCGATAGAATCGTATCCCATGCCGGCTTGATAATGCTCGGGTCTTGTGCTCAAAAGATATTTGACCGTTGTCACGGGTTGCAAAAGGGTACGGTTAAAAAGGCCTGGTGCCCAACGCGCCTGCGCCTCATTGCCTTGCTCGATTACACCGGTTTTTTGCAGAAACTCGATGTAGTGTTTTTGCGGGAAAGGATTGTATGAGCTGGTGCCATTGAATCCTTGCACTTTCGCATCGTTCAAACTGCCATGCATGGCTGGTCCGCTGTTGTAGTCTTTGATGATACGGTAGAATCCGCTATCGCTTTTATTCAAAAATGAAAGGGCTTCAAGGGTATGGTCTTGATAGTGCTCGCGGGCTTTCCATTCATTTGCTGACATCGTTTTTCGATGCATGATTGCCCATCGATCGCCGAGACCAACCTCAGCTAAAAGCAAGAGCAAGAGCAACACCAGGGCCTTATCGCGCTGTAGCTTGTTGCTTAGCATGAGTGAAATTGCCGCATAGCAAACGAGCAAGCAGGCCGAATAAAAACACAGAGCGCTGTCGATGAGCCTGTCCTTCAATTCCCAAGGAAAATAGAGCAAGAGCAAGAGCAGGACGAGCGATACGGCCAAAACAGAGCGGCTGAGTTTACCTTGTTTGTAGATGGCCTGCATCGCGAAGAGCGCCATCAGCAAAAGCAGGATGCTTTGAAACAATGAAAAGGCGCGGAAATAATCGCCAGAGAACAACCAAATGGCGTTACGGAAGTAGGGGAAAATTAATGGAAGAACAGCAATGAGCAAGATGGCTGCCAGTATTCGCCTGCGGCGTGAATCAAGAAAAACAAACACTTGCGGAGCGAGTATAAAACTCACCAAGCCGATGTAGCCGGTGGGTGCTTCTAGGTAGTTTTGAAACCCTTTGAAATCGTTGCCATTGCCGATCAGGTCATTCCCTAAAGCACGCATTGCGATGGAGAGGTATTGCAGCTCATCAGCAAAACCAAAAACAGGCTTGGATGAGAGGCTATGAAAATACGATGCATCGCCTGCGCCACGCGGACTCTGGAGCATTTGCTGCAAGCTCGAGAGCAGCAAGACACCAGCCATACCAGCTCCTAAAAAGCCCAATAAACCAAGGCGAAACAAAGCAAGAAACAGTTTTTGTATTGGCTGTGGCTCAAGCAGCAAGTGGCGAACAAGCGTGTAGCCCATAGTAAGGAGTGCCGCAAAGAAAAGGTTGAACGGCTGATGCGCTGCAATAATCATCACCGTTAAGGTGAAAAGCATCCACGCTTTATTGCGAAAAAAAAGCTCCAGGGACCAAAGCAGTAGCGCAAAGTAGACGGCCTCGTAGGAAAACTGATTCCATTGACCACCGACAAAAAGAAAACCAGAAAAGGCATAAAGCACAGCTCCGATAACAGCAGGAGCCGCATCTAATTTTAGCGCCTTTAAAAAACGAAAGAAAAAGTAGCCCGCTAGCAAAATCTTGAAAGACTCTGCATAGACGATGAAGGCTGGGATGCTGAACTTAGGCACAAGCGCCATAAAAACCATGAAGGGATCGTTGAAACTGAAAGGGAAATAGTTTTGCCCCATGCCTTCGCGGAAGGACCACTGCGGCAAACCTGTTTGACGCAGGTAATCCGAAAGATGCATCAGCTGAGGAAGGAACACATTCACCGAATCCGAACCAATGTCGAGAAAAAGGTAGTAGCGATTATTGATTAGAAAGTCGAAGAAGATGAATGTGATAAGCGAGAGCAAGCATACTATTAACAAAGCAAAAGGCTTGCTAAAAACAAGTGCTATGGCATCCAGCTTCTTTTTTGCGTGTCCTTGCTTTGCCTTCTCGTCACCCGTGTACTCGGCGCGGTCTTTTTTTCTTTTAGCCATGTTGCGCATGCTCTTTTAAAAATTCAAAAACGAAGCTATAAAAAAAGGGTGTCTTTTTGGACACCCTTTTAAAAATCTTTAAAACGAACTTAGTTAATCACCACTTTACGGCTCCACGCTGCACCATTTACGAGCGTTTTAACGAAGTAAATACCGTTCGCAAGGCCTTGGCGCTCGATGTTCATTTGCTGAGCTGTTTGGTTCCAGGAAATCACTTTCTTGCCCTGTTGGTCGAACATAGAGAATTCCAATCCACCTGCAGGAATAGCGAGGCCGTTTAAAGACAAGGTAAACATATTGCTTACTGGGTTCGGATACAACTCGATACCACCGAGAGGGCTCGTGTTTTGAATACCATTCATAGTTGACACCACCGCTACGTTGATAGGGCCAGAAGTAGCGGAACGCTGAAGACTGAATGTGCCACAAAAATGGCTAACGCAACTATCCGCGTCGATTGCATCTAAACAAATAGCGTAACTGCCTGCGCCATTGTAGGTGTGTGTTGGGTACATGCCTGTGCTAGATGCGCCATCGCCCCAAGACCATGTGCATGTGAAAGGAGCTGTTCCTGTAAGGACTGGAATGATCCAGTAGGTATGGGCAGTTAATGAATCGGCAACCAAGCTGAAATCGGCCGAACAGCTATTGCTATTGCCTTGAGCACCAACTGTTGCGTCAGCACATGCAGTGCAGCCGTTTGCGTCGGTTACGCAGCAACTAACAGTTCCTGATGCAAGGTGAAAATCAGTAGCTCCAGAGCTTGAAGAATCAGACCAGCTGAACGTTACATTGCCTACTGCGCCTGTAAAAGATACAGTAGCAGTACCGTCCATGCAGGCTGGACAGCTAGCTGGAGTAGTCGACATGGTTGCCGCGATGGTGCAGCCTAAAGCGCCACCATTGACATAGATGGAGTCGCAAAAAGTATATTGATTGACAGAGTCGCCTACAATGCAGCAAACCGCATATGCGCCAGAGGAGGTGTATGTATGAACCGGATTCAAGCCAGTGGCAGACGAACCGTCACCCATGGTCCAAACAGCATTAACAGGAGCAGGGCAGTTATTGCTCGCAAACACAAAGCTAATTACGCCTGCGCTTGTTTCACTCCATGTAAAGCTAGGAACACACTGCGCAGAAAGCGAGTTAGCACTTAGCAGCATCGATAAAAATAACGTGTAAAAAAGAAAAGTAATTTTTTTCATGATTATATATTTATGGAAATTTATTCAAACTTATAAAATTTATTCATATAATCAGCCATTTTACAGGATATTTAAATGAATATTTTAAAAAGCCAAGCTGATAATCATCCTGCAGGCCTTTTTCTAGCTAGGCATTACGGCTATTATGGAACCCATAAAATCGTTTATTTTTTTGCAAAAAGATAAATGAATGAATTTCACTTTATAAAAACTCTTTTTACCTGCTTTGTGCACTGCTACAAAAAATTAGACCTCGCTATTTTTTTGTTTAATTTTGCAATGAAAATCATTGAAAAAAACGTGGATAAAGCAACCTCCCTTCTCACTCATCCCAAGCAGTATTGCAGCTCTTTAAACGAGTATCGTCGCTTTGTAACAAGGGAGGTCAAAGTTGGCTCCATTGGCATTGGTGGCTCCAATCCCATTCGACTGCAGTCGATGACCACAACGGATACAATGAACACCCTTGCCACGGTGGAGCAAAGCATCCGGATGATTGAGGCGGGCTGCGAACTCGTGCGCATCACTGCGCCAAGCATCAACGAAGCCAAGAACCTACAAAACATCAAAGATGAATTGCGCAAACGCGGCTACCAGACGCCGCTCATCGCCGACATTCATTTTACCCCGAATGCGGCAGAGGCAGCGGCACGCATCGTCGAAAAAGTGCGCGTGAATCCGGGTAACTATGCCGACAAAAAGCGTTTCGAAGAACTGGAATACACTGACGCTACATACAATGCAGAGCTCGATCGAATCCGCGAACGCTTCACGCCCTTGGTGAAGATCTGCAAAGAGTATGGTACCGCGATGCGCATCGGAACCAACCACGGCTCCTTGTCCGACCGTATCATGAGCCGCTATGGCGACTCACCAGAAGGCATGGTTGAATCGGCCTTGGAATTCTTGCGTATCTGCGAAGATCTCAATTACCACAACATCGTGCTCTCGATGAAGTCGAGCAACCCAAAGGTGATGGTGCAAGCGTATCGCCTTCTGCTAAATCGAATGATCGAGACGAGCCGCAACTATCCACTGCACCTTGGCGTTACCGAGGCGGGCGAAGGCGAAGATGGCCGCATCAAGTCGGCTGCAGGCATCGGCACCTTGCTCGAAGACGGCTTGGGAGACACCGTGCGCGTTTCTCTCACCGAAGATCCGGAATTCGAGATCCCTGTTGCACACAATTTGGTGAAACGCTATGCGACACGCAAGGCTGTCAGCAGGATTCAAGACCTGATAATTCCAACTAACTTCTCCCCTTTCGATTACAAAAAAAGGACTTCGCATCAAGTACTAAATATCGGTGGCAGCGATAGTGGACAACAAGTGCCACGCGTGATTGCGGATTTCAGCACAGCTTCACAAATAACCGCTGCTTCGTTTTTTGCAGTTGGTTATACCTATTCGCCAACGCTGGATAAGTGGAACATCAGTGATCAAGCGTGTGACTTCGTTTACACCGGCGACAGGCAGATCGAATTCGGTTTGCCTGGCACCCTCAGTATTATTCAAAATGCTTCGGCTTGGGAAACAGCACCAGGCAAGGATAAGCACTATCCCTTATTCAGTGCAAGTGAATTCATCAACGCCACGAATACCCATGCTGTACTGAATTTTGTGACAGTCGATGTTGACCACCCGTATACAGCATTAATTCAAAAAATAGCAAGCTCAAAAAATGTTGTACTCGTTGCTCAGACGCACTCTGAACATGGTATGGCTGCACAGCGCAGCTTGTTTTTTGAACTCCTAAACGCAGAGGCAACAACGCCTGTAATTATTCAGCGTTTGTATGATAATGTGACGCAAGACGATTTTCAACTCTTTGCGTCTACCGATGCTGGCGCTTTGTTAATTGATGGTTTTGGAGAAGGGCTTTGGATGCATAGCGAAGGGCTGAATCGACAGCTCATTAACAGCACCGTTTTTGGAGCTTTACAAGCCACGCGCACACGCATCTCAAAAACCGAATACATCTCCTGCCCTTCGTGCGGAAGAACCTTATTCGACCTGCAAGAAACCACCGCAAAAATCCGTTCGCGCACCAATCATCTCAAAGGCGTCAAGATTGGCATTATGGGTTGCATCGTGAATGGTCCGGGAGAAATGGCCGATGCAGACTATGGGTATGTTGGATCGGGGCCGGGTAAAATAACCCTTTACAAAGGCAGGGAAGTGGTTACAAAAAGCATCGCTGCTGAACAGGCTGTTGATGCACTCATCCAGCTGATCCAAGACCACGGCGATTGGGTAGAGCCGAAGCTCGACTAATCCGTCAAATAGATTTACTACTTTAAACCGTACTTGTTCCGATAGCGCTGATTCAAGTCCGTTTGGATGTTGTTCAAATCGATTTTGCGACCCTGAATGAAGGCCATGCTAAGCTGATTGCTGCGCATATCAAGAGCATCGCCAGAAGAGACAAAAAGCGTAGCATCCTTATCCACTTCAAGCGTTCCAAGACGAGCGTCGAGGCCGAGTATTTTCGCGGTGCTAGAGGTGATGCTCGCAAGAGCCTCCTCTTTTGTAAGCCCATAAGTCGCTGCAGTACCCGCCATGAAAGGCAAGTTACGCACTTGCCAGAAACCATCCACACCCAAACAAAAAAGAACACCCGCCTGCTTCAGTCGCGCAGGCAATTGATAAAATTGATCAACCTGCTCGTCTTCACGCATCGGCAAAGCATGCAATCTGCCTAAGATGACAGGGATGTTTTTCGACTTCAATAGATCAGCTACTTTCCAAGCATCAGCACCGCCAACCAAAATAATCTTCATACCAAAATCATCGGCAAATTTTACAGCTGAAACAATCTCTCGCGCATCGTCACAATG
Source organism: Bacteroidota bacterium (assembly GCA_947448795.1). Classification (GTDB taxonomy): domain Bacteria; phylum Bacteroidota; class Bacteroidia; order AKYH767-A; family JAHEYN01; genus CANFOZ01. Next base: position 20,119 of record CANFOZ010000001.1, on the reverse strand, counting down.
CACAAAGAGCCGCTGCTGATTAACACCGGATGCAAAGAGCTCGGACATAGCCTGCAAGCGCAGGTTAACTTCCTCGGGCTTCGACTGTGCATAGGCCTGTGCCTCATTAAAAAGGGCGCGTAATTTCTGAATGCCTTTCTCTTGGGCCTGACGCTGCGCATCCTCGGCCTCTGGTCCACCGCCGCGAGCAAAGACCATGCGAGGCCAGTTCAAATGCACTCCGTCGTCGGTTTTATAAGCTGCATCTTCCCAATTCCATGCATCAAGCATAACTACCGAAGACTGACCGGAAAGCATGCCGCCCTGCGGCACTATCTGTGCTGTTAGAATACCGTTTGAACGCACGGTTGGCGTAACTTTGGAGTCGGTGTTGTATGAAATAATGGAGCGCACATTCGGATTCAAAGATCCCGTTTCAGCATTATCTAGGGTGGCACGAATGGCCTCCACTTCAACTAAACCAAGCGTGGTGTTGGGTGCAATAAATCCGGGATAAATCTGCTTGCCACTGCAATCGATAATCTCAAATTTGGACTTATCCAAGCGAATGGTTGTGGCATCTGCCACGAGCGATAAGCGTCCGTTCTCAAAACCAATCGCTGCGTTGGCAATCACCTTCCCATCGCCAAGGTGTGCTGTTCCATTCAAGAGCAATATCGGCTTGGCTTGTGGCTTTGCAGGTATCGGTTGTTGGGCAAACAAGGAGCTGGCACAACACAGCACAAGAATAGAAAAAAGAGTGTTTTTATTTAGGTTTAACATGGTGCCGATTTTAATAATTTTTCAACATGGTATCGCACTTGTAAAGCTCTTCGAACGAGACGCCCGCTTTTTGTGTTTTATCGCCATTCTTCTTGGCATCCAACATCAAGCGAGTTAGCCGCGCTTTCTCTGATTTTATCTCTTCGCGCAGCTTGATATCCTGATCAATGTCGAAGTATACAACACCGTCCACCAGGGTTGTCAGTGCTTTTGCATAGATAGAAAGAGGATTGTCGCTCCAGAGCACCAAGTCGGCATCTTTGCCTGCTTTTATACTTCCAACACGGCTGTCTATATGTAACAATTTCGCTGGATTCAAAGTCACAAACTTCCAGGCCTCCTCCTCTGTTACACCGCCATACTTGACTGCCTTCGCAGCCTCTTGATTGAGGCGTCTTCCCATCTCCGGGTCATCGGAGTTGATGGCTACCAGAACGCCTTCATCGTGTAATATAGCTGCATTATATGGGATCGCTTCCATCACCTCGTTTTTGTATGCCCACCAATCCGCAAAAGTAGAAGCACCAACGCCATGTGCTTTCATCTTGTCGGCAACCTTGTATCCTTCCAAAATATGCGTGAAGGTGTTGACCTTGAAACCCAAGCTGTCGGATACATGCATCAGCATATTTATTTCGCTTTGCACATAGGAATGACAGGTGATGAAACGTTTATTATTCAGTATCTCAACAAGCGCATCGAGCTCTAGATCGCGACGCGGCGCAAGGATGACCCCTTTGCCTTTGCTGCCTTCATACTTTTTCCATGTCTGCTCATATTCTTTTGCACGGATGAAAGCATCAACAAATACCTGCTCAACACCCATCCTTGTTTGCGGAAAGCGACTGGTCTGCTTGTCGCCCCAATTAGACTGCTTAACATTTTCGCCCAAGGCGAACTTGATAAAACCCGGCCATTGCTCAAACTTCATCTGCTCAGGAGTGAGTCCCCAGCGCAATTTAATCAACTGCGTTTGTCCACCGATCGGATTTGATGAACCATGCAAAAGATGAGCTGAAGTAACACCGCCAGACAAGGCACGATAAATGTTTATATCGTCGGCCGTTACTACATCGCCGATGCGCACTTCTGAAGTTACCGCTTGTGTGCCTTCATTGACACCGCGCGTAATGGCGATGTGCGAATGTTCGTCGATGATTCCTGCCGCAAGATGCTTACCTGTGCCATCGAGCATGCGCGTCTTTCCTGCAGCTAAAGCGACTTTGAGTTCAGGTGAGCTTGCCAGATCTTTGCCTACTTTAACAATCTTACCACCAGAAATATATACATCCGTGTTTTGCAATATCCCCTCCTGCTCGTTTGTCCAAACCGTAGCGTTTTTGATTAAAATAGATTCCGCTGTCGGTTTGGTATGCCATCCATAAGCACGATTCGGAAAAGTCACATCACCAGGCGTTTCTTTGACTTTCTTCACCGTGTCTTTTTTTGCTTCAGCAACAAGCTCCGACACTTTTACTGCGTTCCATGGAACCCACGTTCCATCCGGCAACTGGGCTTTCCCCGACAAGCTACCCATGCGGTCGGGGTCGGAAGACAAGCGCAGGATACCTTTCGGCTCGCGACGCATAAGCTCAAACGAAATATTCATAAACTTCCCGTTGCGACTGATGCTTCCTTTTGCTTTCGCCGTATCGTCGTCTAATAGCAATTTCGGATCGTTCAATTCGCCTGTAATGCTTGCTTTAAGAACTGGCAGTGAGGCTACATGAAACTCGTAAATGCCGCGTAGATCTTTAGGTTCAGTATCGTTGATAATAAATTGCTTGCCGGCCACCCAGTTCTCCATCAAGATATTATCCTTGTCAAAAATAGGCTTCGTACTTATCGTAAAATTAGCCACCATACCAGGTCGCAGCGCACCCACCTGATTTTGCATAAGAAGCAAGGCAGCGGGCGTTTCAGTCAATGCCCGTAATGCTTGCTCTTCGGTCAAACCATGCTCTATGGCTTTACGCACATTCTTGATAAAATCTTTTTTATCCTTCAAGTCGGATGTTGTAAAAGCGAAGGGTACTCCTGCCTGTTGCAGATACCAAGGATTGTATGACGCAAGCTCCCAATGCTTCATCTCGCCAAGGGTGGGCTGAGCACCGTCGTAGATGTCTTCCATGTCGAAAGATGCAGGAAAATTAACGGGCAAAATCAGGGGCATCTTAGTTGCAGCTATCTCTTGCACCCGCTGGTATTCATCGCCATTGCCTTTGATGATGTACTGCACACCAAACTCCTTCGCAAGGCGGTCGGCACGCAGCACCGCATATTTGTCGCACACTTCAAAAACCTGTGGCAAGGACTGTTCCTTGTTGAAAGCATCTAAACTGATGTTGTATTCCGCGTCCAAAGGGTTGGTGCTTGCTTGCTGATACCAGCGCGCATCGTAATAGGTTTGGCGCAAGAGAGCTATGGAGCCCATCAAGGAAGAAGGATAATCCTGCGTTGAGCTTCCTTTCTCGAAAGAATAGTGCGCTGATGCACGGTCCTTGAGAATACACTTGTTTTCCTTCTCATCGCTTAACACCACGAAAACCCCGGTGCCTCGAGCAATGCCATCTTTCTGATGCGTGAGGGCAGCGCCAAAACCAAGCTTGCGCAGCTCATCGGCCTTCTTATCGTCGTTGCTAAATAGTTTGTAAGCATCGGTCTCTGGACGAATCGCTTGGTTCCAATTATAGGCACCACGGGTGTTCGAGAGAAACTGCGGATAGCCATCTTCACCAACACGCGCTTTACGAGCCTCCGGCATTCCACAGTCAGCATACACATCAATGAAAGATGGATAGACAAACTTTCCTTTGAGATCAATCATCACAGCATCAACAGGCACTTTCAAGGCCTTGCCAACCGCCTCAATTTTACCCTCTCTAACCACGAGCATGGCTGTATCAATACGTGTTTTATAATCGATATAAATGCGCGCATTAGTGAATACAAAAGCAACATGTTTTTGGTCGGCAACACCATTCACTGGATAGGTGTCTTGTGCACATGCACCCAAGAAAGAACATGCAAAAAGAACCAGGAGGAGCAGCGAGTTTTTACAAAAGTTCATTAGGAAATAATTTAATAAATAATAAACACTAGCGCTTAAAGACTCATCTCCACCATCACTTGGCCTTTCTCAACCTTGTCCCCTTTTTTTACCAGCACTTTTTTCACGACAGCATTACCAACCGCCTTGAGTATGTTTTCCATTTTCATGGCTTCCAGCACAAGCACAGCATCGCCCTTGTTGATTGTATCACCCTCTTTCACCTTTACCTCGAGCACCAGACCAGGCATCGGCGCCTTCAGATCACCAGCATGTGCGCTTCCAACCTTATCCATCCCGAGCTGATGTAAAAGCGCGTCGAAGCGATCACGTGCCTCTACTTCGTAGCGATTGCCATTGACGCGAATCACAAAACGTTTCTCGGCCGTATTGGCCTCAAGCACCTCGGCCAAAAAAGATTTGTTATCCATCAAAATGTGAAAAACACCTTTCTTGACCTCGGCCAAGTCGAAGATGAAAGGTTTTCCATCAAGCATCGAAGTGGACGCGTCGGCCTCCAGCTTCAAGCGATTGTTAACGGTTAGTTTTAGCATGCTGCAAATTTATTCTTAATCCCCGAAGGGTTAGTATTTTCTGGTTACTTTTGTTGGATATCCTCAAGGCATGAAAATTAGTCTCTTCTTTTGCGCGCTCGTCGCCTCCAGCCTCTTGCTTTTTTCTTGCCACACAAGCAAAAATACGGCAATTATCCCAACCATCAACCTCGATACAGTAAGCATTCGCCCCAACGAAGCCTTGGGCATTTATCGCGCCTCTGTGCCAATGCTCTTTGATCTGGTGCACACCAAGCTCGATGTGAGCTTTAATTGGAATAGCGAAGAGCTAATCGGCTCAGCCAGCATCACCCTGCATCCCCATTGCTATGCTACCGACTCCTTGCTCCTCGATGCCAAGGGCATGGACATAAAAAGCATCCTCATCAACGAACAAAATAAACAAAGCGCATTGAACTTTACCTACGACAGTATGCAACTGCATATTGGACTGCCTCATTTGTTTAGTCGCACCGACACGCTACGCTTGCAGATTGACTATGTTGCACGGCCTAAGCTGCTGCATTTTAAATCCTCCGAAGCCATCACCGATGCGCGCGGTATCTACTTCATTAAACCCGACAGCTTGAACCCCGACAAGCCAAGGGAAATATGGAGCCAAGGCGAAACCGAATCCGCTTCATGCTGGTTTCCAACCCTCGACTCGCCCAACCAACGCATGACGCAAGAGATTCGCATCACCACCGATACCAACTTCGTCACGCTCTCGAACGGCATCCTCGAGTTCTCTTTGATCAATCCCGATGGCACCAAAACGGACTGTTGGCGCCAATCACTTCCAGCAGCACCCTATCTTTCGATGATTACGGTGGGTGAATTCGAAACCATCAAAGATCATTGGCGAAACATCGATGTGGATTATCTGGTAGAGAAAAAATACAAACATGTGGCTGCTAAGATTTTCGGGAACACCCCTGAAATGCTGGAGTTTTTCTCCACCCGTTTAGGTGTCGATTATCCCTGGGAAAAATTCGCACAAGTGGCCGTTCGCGATTTCGTTTCGGGCGCCATGGAAAACAGCTCCGCGGTGGTGCACGGCAGTTTTATGCAGCGCAACGAAAGACAACTCATCGACGAAACGCACGAAGACTTTATCGCTCACGAGCTCTTCCACCAATGGTTTGGCGACCTAGTCACCTGCGAATCGTGGAGCAACCTGCCGCTCAACGAATCCTTCGCCACCTATGGCGAATACCTCTGGGACGAGCATAAATACGGCCGCGAAGAGGCCGACCTTCGCTTGCAGCAAGATTTAAAAGCATACCTGCGCAGCACAGCCGAGGATCAAGTAGAAATGATTCGTTATCAATACGAAGACAAGGAGGATATGTTCGATGATAACTCCTACCAAAAAGGAGGCCGAATCCTACATCTGCTGCGCAATGCGGTGGGCGACAGTGCTTTCTTCGCATCGCTTCAATACTACCTCAAGAGCCACGTTTTCACTGCCGTTGAGATCCACGATCTGCGACTTGCCTTTGAGCATGTCACCGGACAAGACATGCATTGGTTCTTCGACCAATGGTTCTTCCATCCTGGTCATCCGCAGCTTGATATCACCTACAACTTCAACGATTCACTCAAGTTGGAAGTGGTGACTATAAAACAAACCCAAGACCTTGGTGTAGCGCCGCTTTACCGCTTGCCATTAGCCATCGATATCTACACATCCAATGGCACTGTCGTCCGAAAAAACAGTGTGCTTTCAGAGCTGCAACAAGAGTTTAAATTTCCCCTTGAGAACAAGCCAAGTCTCGTTAATGTGGATGCCGACAAGATTTTACTCGGCACTAAAAAAGACCACCACACACCGCGTGAATGGCAATATATGTATTATCACGCTCCGCTTTACTTAGATCGTTACGAAGGACTTACGGAGTGCGCTAAGTATGTTCAAAAAGACTCTTTATCGGCGAGGCTAGTCGTCGATGCATTGAATGACAAACAGTGGAACATTCGGGCGGAAGCCATTCAAAGTTTAACAAAGAAAATAGCGCAAACAGTTGTTCTGCGCGAGCGCTTAATCAACCTAGCGAGTACCGACCCAAAGTCGCGCGTGCGATTGCTAGCTTTGGAGGCCTGCAGCAAGTACTTCGGCGACAGCACACTGGCTGCACTCTACCGCAAAGCCATAAGCGACAGTTCGTACAAAGTTGCAGCTGCTGCGCTAGAAAAAATGACGAAGACCGAACCGATAGCGGCATTGCAAGCGGCTCTTGTTCTTCAAAACGAGGATGTGCCTGAACTATACAATGCGCTCGGCCTTACCTATGCAGCCCTCGGTAATAGCGAGCAGTTTTCTTTTTTTACGCAAGCACTAGACAGCCGCAAAGCCGGTGAACGATATACCTTCATCCGGCACTTCGGTAACTTCCTGCTACGCTGCGATTCCATGCATCTAAACGAAGGTATCGAGCGCCTCGACAAGCTGGCGCGAACTGAAAAAGCATATTGGCTTAAAGCAGCGGCAATCAAAGCCTTGGATAGTCTGCAAACGCATTATAGCAGCCGCGTAAAACAACTGGCAAGCAGCTCTGAACCCAACGCACTAACAGCGCGCAACGAGGCAGCTGCTCGCTCGAATTCACTTCAAAAGCAGCTAGACGCAATCCTGCGCGACGAGCAAGACCCGAATGTATTTAAACAACTGGGAATAAAAAAGCGTAACGCTTCCGAAACTAACTAAAAGCGTTCTCTCCGGTGATATCCATTCCCGTGATGAGCAGGTGGATGTCGTGCGTTCCTTCGTAGGTTATCACCGACTCCAAGTTCATCATGTGACGCATGATCGGGTACTCCCCCGTAATGCCCATGCCGCCGTGAATCTGACGTGCCTCACGCGCAATCTGCAAAGCCGTGTTCACGCTGTTTCGCTTGGCCATAGAAATCTGTGCAGGTGTAGCGCGGTTCTCGTTCTTCAATACACCCAAGCGCCATACCATCAACTGCGCCTTGGTGATCTCGGTGATCATCTCAGCAAGCTTCTTCTGGGTCAATTGGAAGCCCGCAATCGGTCGTCCGAATTGAATACGCTCTTTGGAATAACGCAAAGCCGAATCGTAGCAATCCATCGCAGCGCCTATTGCGCCCCAAGCGATGCCGTAACGAGCGGAGTTCAAACATCCCAATGGACCTTTTAGCCCTTTTACATTAGGAAAAATATTTTCTGCAGGGATGATGACATTGTCAAACACGAGTTCACCAGTAGAGCTTGCACGCAGCGACCATTTGTTATGCGTTTCAGGGGTAGTGAAGCCCTTCATACCACGCTCCACAACGAGTCCGCGGATGATACCTTCCTCATCTTTTGCCCACACCACAGCGATGTCAGCAAAAGGAGAATTGGAGATCCACATCTTTGCACCGTTAAGCACATAGTGGTCGCCTTGCTTTTTGATGTTGGTAGTCATGCCACCCGGATCAGAACCGTGATCGGGCTCAGTGAGACCGAAACAGCCCATCCACTCGCCAGTAGCAAGCTTTGGCAGGTATTTCATGCGCTGCTCTTCGCTGCCATAGGTGTAAATAGGATACATCACCAATGAGCTCTGCACAGATGCCGTAGAACGAATACCTGAATCGCCGCGTTCTAGCTCTTGCATGATTAATCCATAAGAAATTTGATCCAAACCACCACCACCATATTCGACAGGGATATACGGACCGAATGCGCCGACACTAGCAAGACCTTTAAGCAGATGCTTTGGGAACTCCGCTTTTTGGCAAGCCTCTTCAATGATTGGTGAAACCTCACGCTTCACCCACTCACGGGCGGAATCACGGATGAGTTTATGTTCTTCGGTGAGAAGCTCATCGAGCAAGTAATAATCGGGGGCTTGGAATTTATCTTTAGACATGGCTTTTTTTTTGTTGCGCAAAGGTATTGAAAAGGTTACAGATTAAGGAATTCATCCGAACTTCATCAAAATTTACATAATTTTGACAAAAAATATGTTGTATCCATTTTAAAAGATAAAAAATGAAACTACTTTACTCAATTTTTGCGGGCGCACTGCTCCTTATTATGTTCAGCGCAATCAATAATACAAGCCAATCGAAGAGCAACGGTTCACCAGGGAAATACTCTGGATCTGTTGGTGACGCTAGAAATTGCCAAAACTGCCACCAAACGTCAACCTCGGCAACTGGACTTATAACTACCAACATCCCTGCTGCAGGATACAAAAAGGACACTATATATACTATCACGGTTACTCCGGGTGCAGGCACCAGTGGCTTTGAACTTACTTGTGAAAATTCCGCCAACGCAAAAACCGGTACTTGGACAATCATTTCTGGCTCCGGCACTAAACTTTGCAATTCAAACGGAGCTGTAACGCATACAACTCCAAAGTCCTCTGGGGCATGGACAGCCAATTGGACCGCGCCTGCAACAAGCACTGGCACTGTTAAATTTTATACTGCGGTACACAGCGGTACATCGGCCTTCACGCACACCTCAAACATTTCGGTTCAACCAGATCCTAGCAGCACAACCTCCCTCGCGGATATCACAACAGAAACAATCACCACCAAGGTATTCCCTAATCCAACAAGCGGATCCTTCGATGTTGAATACAACATGCTTACTAGTGGAACGCTCTCCATCACGGTATTCGATCTAACGGGCAAAGCGGTTGCTCCTTTATTCATGGGCTATCGCGAAGCAGGTGCTGTGAAAGAACACTTCAACTTAGACAACCAATTGAGCAGCGGTTTATATCTCCTTATGATCGCCTCAAAAGACAGTCACGCGGTTCGCAAACTGATGGTTCAATAATTGATCCTCTAACATTCATCTTGCATATTTGAGTCTTTAACGAACTCCTAACAAAGCGCCCATCAATTAATTATACATTGGTCGGCGCTTTGTTTTTATAACAACACCAACATGAAGAAAATTGCCCCTTTACTTTTTATCGGCGGATGCCTATTAACAAGCCTATCGCAGTGTACTAAAGACAAGGCTGATTTAGCTACGCCAGTAGTGGTGGCACCTGTATGCGACAGCACCAAAGTGCTTTATTGCAACAAGGTGAAACCCATTATCGATCTCAATTGCACCAACAATGGCTGCCATAGTGCTGGATCCACCTTTTTAGGAGACTTCACAACCCTTGCAGGCCTGAGCACTGTATTAGGAAATGGGAAATTTAATCAACGGGTTATTCTAAACCAGGACATGCCGGCATCCGCTCCACTTAGCGCTGCTGATATCGCAACTTTAACAGAGTGGCTTAACACAGGACATAAATAAATAACCATCAGGCATGAAAAAAAACATCCTCCTCCTTCTTCTCCTCGCAGCTAGTATAGTTGGAGCAAAAGCCCAAATTTATATGGCAAAAAACGGAGAAATCTCCTTCCACTCCGATAGCCCATTAGAAGACATCGACGGAAAGAGCAAAACCATCATGAGCCTCTTCAATACGAGCAGTCGCGACATGATGTTTACCGCCAAAATAAAATCCTTCGACTTCAAAGATCAACTCATGAAGGAGCACTTCAATGAGAATTACTTAGAAAGCGATAAATTCCCTGACGCCACCTACAAAGGCAAGGTTAACGAAACCATCGATTTTACCAAAGATGGCGCGTATCCTGTAACCACCACAGGAAAAATGAACATCCACGGCGTGGAACGCGATATCACTGAAAAAGGCACGCTAACCATTAGTGGTGGAGGAAAAAACATCCTCATACATTGCGAAATGATGGTGCGGCTAGCCGATTACAAAATCGAAATTCCAAAGCTCGTTGTCACCAATATCGCCGAAGTGATTGCGGTAAAGGTTGATATCCCCTTTGTTCCTTACGTTAAAGAAGAAAAAAAATAATCCTAGAAGTTAAAGGCATGAACAAGAAATTTATTCTAACCATTGCAAGTGCCTGCGCACTGCTATTCGCCTTCGCGCCTGCGAAAGCCCAAGACGATCTCTCTAAACTAATGGAAGAGCAGACAAAAGCCGTGAAAGGCGAACCTGTCATAGCCACCTTTAAAACCACGCGTATCATCAATGCGCAGTCGGTGGAGACCGTAAAAAAACGGACGCTTGACTTTCGTATTGCACACCGTTTCGGCCCTATTGGAACCAATGGTGGGGGTAAACACACGCTTTACGGCTTCGACGCTTCATCGGACATTCGATTGGCCTTCGAATACGGCATCAACGAGAAACTCACGGTTGGCTTGGCAAGGTGCAAAAGCCGTGAAACACTCCAAGGACTTATCAAGTATCGCCTGCTTCAACAAACCACCGATGGCAAAGTGCCTTTGGCTATCACGCTTTACGCAGATGCAGGACTTATGGCTGAAAAAGCCCCTGACACCCGCTATAGCAATTATGCGCATCGCTTAAACTACTGCACGCAGGCTATAATTGCCCGCAAGTTCTCCTCCGGACTCTCGCTTCAGGTTATGCCAACATGGGTGCATCGCAACTTTGTGAGCTACCACGACGACGAAAATGATCTGCTATCCGTAGGAATGGGTGGCCGAGTGAAGATTACCAAGCGCTCCGCCATCATCTTCGATTACTTTCAAACCTTCTCCAACTTCCGCAAAAGCAAGGTGTCGTATACCTATTCAAAACCAACCTTCGCACCCCCTATCGGTTTAGGCTGGGAAGTGGAAACAGGAGGTCACGTCTTCGCAATTATGTTTAGCAATTCTGCTGGGTTGATGGAGAGTGATTTCATCCCAAATACCACCACCAAAGGAAACATCTTGGAAGACATGCGCTTCAGCTTCTCGATATCGAGAAACTTCCCGCTTTAAAAAGCCCGTTTAAGCCGCTTTCGAATCGCTCGCGGTACTGCTTGCTTTTCCTTCTAAATCCATCGTTTGGCCCTCTTCTGTATTGGGGAAGAAGCGTCTTTGGAAAAGCATGATAAAGGAAATACCAAGCGTGATCGAGGCATCCGCCACATTAAACACGGGACGGAAGAAAACGAACTCCTCGTTTTTCCAAAAAGGAAACCAAGACGGGATGTGCGTTTGAATCATCGGAAAGTAAAACATATCCACCACACGACCGTGCAGCCAAGCCGCATAGCCGCCGTTGGCTGGCATAAAGGTGGCCAATGAATTCATGCTGTCGGAAAATATCTTTCCATAAAAAATACTGTCTAGGATATTGCCGATTGCCCCTGCCAAGATCATGGAGGCACATACGATAAGACCAGGATGCACCTTGTCGCGAATCAGCTTCATCAAATACACCGCGCCAATACCGGCCACTACAATACGAAAAAGGGAGAGCGCGATTTTACCTAAATCACCGCCCAGCTCCATCCCAAAAGCCATACCTGGGTTCTCGGTGAAATGCAGGATAAACCAATTACCAAGCACATGCACCTCTTCGCCTAAATAAAAGTGTGTTTTAATATAGCACTTTAATGCTTGATCAAGCAATAAAACAAGGAAGATAACAGATAATGCGCGTTTCACGATAGCGGGGATTGTTGTTTAAAAAAAAGGTGAAGCTGGCACAAGCCCACTTCACCTTTACGTAGTTTGTTCAAATAGTTAGTCGCGGTATTGTTTGAGCTTCGCTTCCATGCTTTGCGTGGTGTGCGGCACGGCACGCAGCCTTTCTTTCGGAATGAGTTTACCCGTAACACGACAAACACCGTAGGTTTTGTTCTCGATACGAACCAACGCGGCATCTAGCTGCTCGATGAATTTCTTTTGACGAGCGGCTTGTTGTGCGGCTTCCTCCTTGGCGTTCGACTCAGAGCCATCTTCCATCATTTTGAAAGTACTCGCGGTGTCGTCCGTTCCATGCTCGCCCGAATGGTTGAGCACGGCAGCCAACATTAGAAGCTCTGCCTTGGCATCCTCTTTTTTATGCAGAATGATCGCTTTGAATTCTTTGAGGTCTTTATCGGTATAACGAGCCTGCTCTTTTTCTACAGACTTGCCTTTGGTAACTGCTTGCACAGCAGCTTTAACGACTGGTTTGGCAACGGGCTTGGCCGCCGGCTTAGGAGCTGGCTTGCTCACTACTTTTTTAGCAGCAACTTTAGCTACCACTTTCTTCGCAGCAACTTTAGCTACCACTTTCTTCGCGGCAACCTTTGCTACCACTTTCTTCGCAGCAACTTTTGTTACCGCTTTTTTGGCTGGTTTAGCAGCCGCTTTGGCTACTTTCTTGGCAGCCGGTTTCGGCTTGGCTTTTGTAGTCTTTTTCATGCTATGCTTTATTGATTTTAATAAGTATTCGGATTTCCTCGTCGACATCCACAAGATCCGCGCCAGCAGGGTCAATCGGGCCTTCCGACACGAGGGAAACAGCCAGCGTTTCGGTGCAAATATAATTTAAATTATTTAAAATCGCAGTCCGCATCTGTTCGTGGTCTTCGATATGTAAGGTAATCTTGTCGGTTACCTCCAAGAACTTTTCTTTGCGTAGGTTCTGGATGCGGTTGACAAGCTCGCGAGCAAGGCCCTCTTCTTTCAATTCGGGCGTGATGACCGTATCTAAGGCTACGGTAATAGCACCCGCATTAGCCACCTTCCAGCCTGGAATATCCACAGGAATAATATCCACATCCTCAGGATCCAATTGGTAATTGTTTCCTGCAATGTGCACCATGGCTTTACCTTCGGCCTCGATCTGCCCGATGATCTCCTTGCTGTTAGCTGCTGCATAGGCCTGCACCTCTTTCATGTCCTTGCCGCACTTTTTCCCTAAGGTTTTGAAGTTCAGCTTCAGGTTCTTCACGATGCGCGTTTGCGACTCATCCACAAACTCGATCTTCTTTACATTGAGTTCCGAAAGTATCAGCTCTTTAACAGCTTCTATTTTTTCTTTTAAGCCACTCCCCGTTATCGGTATTTGAATCGTGTTTAGCGGCTGACGGACGCGGATGTTTTCCTTCTTACGAATAGAAAGCACCATCGAACAAATCTTCTGTGCCAGCTCCATGCGTTCTTCCAAAGCTTTGTCGATATGGGCTTCCTGCACCTTCGGAAAACGGCTCAAATGCACACTTTCGGAGGTGTTGCGACCTGCAACGGCGTTCAAGTCTTTGAACAAGCGATCGCTAAAGAAGGGCGCTATAGGCGATGCCAAGTGAGCAATCGTTTCAAGACACGTGTATAGGGTTTGGTAGGCGGCTATTTTGTCGCTAGTATAGGATCCTTTCCAAAAACGACGGCGGCACAAACGCACATACCAGTTGCTGAGGTGCTCGGCCACAAAGTACTCGATAGCACGACCGGCTTTTGTAGGTTCATATTCGCTGTATGCGTTATCCACCAAGGCGATCAGGGAGTTTAGCTCAGACAGCACCCAGCGATCAATTTCCGGACGCTGCGCCAGCGGGATCTCCTCCTCGGCATAGGCAAAGCCGTCGATGTTGGCATACAAAGCAAAAAAGGAGTAGGTGTTGTAGAGTGTTCCGAAGAACTTGCGTTGCACCTCGGCGATGCCTTCTTGGTCGAATTTCAAATTATCCCAAGGCGAAGCATTCGTGATCATGTACCAACGCGTAGCGTCAGCACCGTACTTGGCGATGGTTTCAAAGGGATCAACTGCATTGCCTAGGCGCTTGCTCATCTTGTTGCCGTTTTTGTCGAGCACCAAGCCGTTGGACACCACATTTTTGTAGGCCACCGAATCAAAAAGCAGCACCGAAATGGCGTGCAGCGTGTAGAACCAGCCGCGGGTTTGATCTACCCCTTCGGCAATGAAATCGGCCGGGTAGTTGGTGCGGTCGTCAATCTCTGCTTTGTTCTCAAAAGGATAATGCATCTGGGCGAAAGGCATAGCGCCACTGTCAAACCAAACATCAATCAGATCGCTCTCCCGATGCATGACCTTGCCGCTATCGGAAAGCAGCACCACACGATCGATATAGGGCTTATGTAAATCCAGCGTTTCATCCATTGGAAATTCGGAAGGATAGCCCGCTTGGGTAGCTTTTTCAATTTCACGCTTCAGCTCTTCCACCGATCCGATACACTTTTCTTCGGTGCCATCTTCGCTGCGCCAGATTGGCAGCGGGATGCCCCAAAACCGAGAGCGTGAGAGATTCCAGTCCTGCAAGTTGTTGAGCCATTCGCCAAAGCGACCGGTGCCGGTATGCTCGGGCTTCCAATTGATCGTCTTGTTGAGCTCGATCATGCGGTCTTTCTTGGCCGTCACCTTCACAAACCACGAATCGAGCGGATAATAAAGGATTGGCTTATCGGTGCGCCAACAGTGTGGGTAGCTGTGTTCGTATTTCTCTTTCTTGAACAGCTTGCCTTCTTGTTGCAGTTTAAGTACGATGCGTTCATCGACACTGAGGTATTGTATTTTACTGGTGTCGGCAATGATGCCTTGCAGGGCCACGCGTTGCTTTTCCAGGGATGCTGCTTTCTCGGCTTCGTCGAGGTAAGCTTCTTTCACATATTCTTCGCCGTAGAGGAAAGTGCCGTCTTGCACCTGCGGTAAAAAACGACCGCGTTTATCCACCAACGTTAGGGAGCCGATGCCGTTTTGTTTCGCGGCTCGAAAGTCATCCGCACCAAAGCTAGGTGCGATGTGTACGATGCCGGTGCCGTCGGAGGTAGTCACAAAATCGCCTGTAATGACGCGGAACGCATCGCCGTCTTCGGGCTGTGCGAAGGGCAAGAGCTGCTCGTAACGCAAGCCAGCCAATGCTTTGCCGAGATGCGAAGCCACTACTTGGAAGGGGATGGCCTTATCGCCGGCTTTGTATGCTGCAAATTCGAGGTCCGCATTTTTTTCAGGAAAATGGGTGCTCAGCAAGTCTTTCGCCAAAACAACCTGCACGGCCTGATGGGTTGAGGGGTGATAGGTTTTTACCACCACATACTCGATTTCAGCACCAACGGCTAAGGCGGTGTTGGAAGGCAAGGTCCACGGCGTGGTGGTCCAAGCGAGGAAGTAGGTGTCGAGGGCTTCGGCGCCAGGCAGTTTAGAAAGGGCATCCGCTAGCTTAAACATCGCCACGGCGGAGGTGTCTTTGACATTCCGGTAGCAGCCCGGCTGATTGATCTCGTGGCTACTGAGGCCAGTGCCCGCGGCTGGCGAATAGGGCTGAATAGTATATCCTTTGTATAACAGATCCTTGCTATACAGCTGTTTGAGAAGCCACCATACGCTCTCCATGTAGGTGTTGTCGAAGGTCACATACGGATGCTTCATATCCACCCAATAACCCATGAGTCGAGTAAGCTCTTCCCATCGATCTTGGTATTTAAGAACCTCCTTGCGGCAGGCCTTGTTGTAGTCTTCGATGGATATTTTTTTACCGATATCCTCCTTGGTGATGCCGAGTGTTTTTTCCACCGCTAGTTCGATGGGCAAACCGTGTGTGTCCCAGCCGGCTTTCCGCTTCACGAGTTTGCCTTGCAAGGTTTGGTAGCGGCAAAAAATATCCTTGATGGCACGTGCCATCACATGGTGTATGCCCGGCATGCCGTTGGCCGAAGGCGGGCCTTCGTAAAACACAAAAGGCACGCTATCCTCACGGCTGGATACGCTTTTATCGAAAATATGCGCGTGCTCCCAGAAGTTCAGCATATCCGAACCGATAGCGGGCAGGTCGAGGTGTTTGTATTCGGTGTATTTTTTCATGTATTCGTAAGGCAAAATTCAGTCGATAGTGGCGATCACCTTGAGTTCAATCGCGATGGGCGTAGGCAGGCAGTTGATTTCGAGCGTGGTGCGGCAGGGTGGGTTGCCCGCGAAATACTCGGCCCAAAGGCTGTTGTAAATAGGGAAATCAGCTTTCATGTTGGTTAAAAAAACGGTCACATCGACAATCTTATCCCAGCTGCTGCCCGACTCTTCCAGGATGTTACGCACATTCTGAAACACGCTGCGGCATTGCTTTTCGATATCGTAAGCTTGTATCTTGCCCTGCTCGTCGAGCGTGACGCCAGGAATTATTTTCGTACCTTTTTCACGCGGACCTACACCAGACAGAAAAAGCAAGTTACCCACGCGTTTGGCGTGCGGGTACAAACCAACTGGTTCGGGGGCTTTGGAGGAGTGGATGGATTCGTTTTTCATTTGTTCTCTTTTGCGGGGGCGGGATTCGCCGGTTTACAATGCACCTTGAGCAGCACCGCAGCGCTCTCATACCCTAACTCAGCCGACTTGCTAAGATCTTCGCAGGCGGCCGCTTTGTAGTCCATCCGAAGGCGAGCCAATGCTCGGTTGTAATAGGCCAGGGCGTTTTCCGGACTGTTGTTGATGGCTTGGGTGAAATTATCTACCGCCATTTTATCGTTGCCTGTGCTGTAATTGATGAGGCCTTTGTAAACAAAAGCATCGGCATAGCCCGAGCGAATCATGAGCACATTATCGAACTCGTTCATGGCCGCTGGATACTGCTCCAGATTATACAAGGCAAGCCCCTTGTTATAATGCGCCAAGTAGGATGCAGGATCAACCTGCAGGGCTTTGTTAGCAAGCTTTACAGCCTTGGCATACTGCTTCATGCCGATGTAGGTTACCGCCTGGCCGATGTAGCCGTTGGTGTACTGTTTTTTTAACTTGGTAGCACGGCTAAAATCGTGCAGGGCATCGCGGTAGTTTTGGAGGGCGTAACTGCACATGCCGCGGTTGTAGTAGGCGAGCTCGTTTTTAGCATCGGTTTTCAGCGAAAGGGTAAAGAGCTCACGGGCATACATGTGGTTGCCGGCGTAATAGTTCTCCAGGCCTTTGTTGAAGTAGTCTAGCGAAGGGTCGTTTTGCCCTTGGGCAAAGGAGCAGCAGACAGCCAGAAGGAAGAGCAATACGAGTTTTTTCATACGGTCACAAAAGTAGCAAGAAAAAACCGATTGGAGAGGCATAAATACCACCTAACGAACCACTTAATCGGAGAAAATTGCCATTTAATAAATTCACTTGCCGAATTTCATCCGAAATGGTATTTTGCAAGTATAAATAACAGAAACCTTGTTTTTTATACAGAATGCCGCTTTTTGTTGAATTCAGCCGAAAAGGGTATTTTTGTTTGTTCTACACCCTCCAAAAAACCATTACAACGAGCTATCCATTTTTTACAATACTACCCGCTATGAACCAAATCTTTACCTCCTTGAAAAAATTCACGCGCCAACTCGCACTTGCAGGCCTTCTTGTTCTTGCAGCCCAAGCAAGCCGTGCGGAATTGAACTATACGATGACCGCCTCTGTGGGCACATGGCAGTCCATCTCGACCGTTGCCTCTGGTGGTAATGGCTTAGGTACAGTAGCGCCGATTGCGAGCGGTAACCGAGATGACGGTTGGACAGGGGTCATCAACTTCGGGTTCACCTTCCCTTTCGACGGACACCTTTACCCAAGCTTTATGGTAAATACCAACGGCATGGTAAAGATGGATCTCGCTGCATCTGCAGGTTGTGTGGGTGGCTTCAGCTGGTATAACGAATCACCCGCATTTAGCGGTGCTCCGCAAAATCAATACGGTATTGACGGCCCGGTGTGTAACGGAGTGCTTTCCCCGCTTTGGGATGACTTTATGCTCGTTAACTCGAACGCGGGCGGCAGCGATATTTACTACTATACATCCGGCCCTGTTGGTAATCGTATTTGCACCATCGAGTGGAACCAAGTATGTTGGCAC
The DNA here is from genome assembly GCA_947448795.1 of Bacteroidota bacterium. GTDB lineage: Bacteria > Bacteroidota > Bacteroidia > AKYH767-A > JAHEYN01 > CANFOZ01. Next base: position 2,143 of record CANFOZ010000001.1, on the reverse strand, counting down.
TACCCGAGTCAAACACCAGCCATCTCCTTCCAGATTAAAGTTTACGAACAAGGCGGCGTGGCGCAATTTATCTATCACCGAATCGGCGCATCCACAACCGTTCAATACACCGACGCCGCCTCTTACTTCGGCGCCAGTATTGGCATTAACTCTTACTACTGCTCGTCTGACAACATCTTTCTTTCCCTGTCCGATTGCGGCTCGGCTCCTGCCGTGAGTAACGTAACCGAAACCTACAACATCGGCCGCACGGAAGCCAGTACAGGCGTCGAGTGTCGCCCTGCAGAAGGCCAAACCTATACCTGGAGCCCTTCGGTTACTACCAACGACCTGTGTATTCAGGCCATTGCCTTGCCTTTCCAAACCTGTGCGCCCTATGTTTTTTCATCCTATACCAATGCTGGTGCAACGGATGATGAGTTTTTGGGAGACCCTATCAATGGTGCCACGCACTATTGGACAACGCCTAACCAAGATTCACCTTCCTTAGGCACAGGAGGGGTTGGCACTACAATCCTATACACCGATGTTTGGTTTTCGATCACAAAGCCGGCAGGCATCACTGCCTTCTCTGTATCCACGGACCACACGAGTCCTTCGTGTAACAGTTTCGCCACCGCAGTAGCAGTATACGATGGGTGCGGGGGCAACCCAATTGCCGGTGCAGACAACAACGGAACAATCAACGTTAACAACTGCATAGTTACACTCTCTGGGCTTACATCTTCCTCATTCACCTACTACATCCGAGTCACCGGGGATAATATGACAGTAGGTAGTTTCGACATCGCCGTTTACGGCTCTGGCGCCAGTGGTGCAAGCTGCTCGAGTTATACCAATCCGGTACTTACCTTAGGGTATACTGCAGCCACTGCAGCCACTACGAATGGCTCCACGACCATCCAAATCGCCAGTCCTGTGGTAGGCAGGGTGGCCGTTGGAGCGAGCATCAGCGGCGTTGGTATTCCTACGGGCGCCACCATTGTTTCTCAAACATCGGGAACATCAGGCGCTGATGGCTCATACGTTATGAGTGCGGCGGCTACGGCTACAGGCTCTCCATCGGTAAGCGGCACCGGCTTCAGCGAAGCCAACAGTACAAACTGTACCAATGCCGATGTGGTTACCTATTACGCGGCCAGCACCTTTGCTGCTAGCGCCATCGCGGGTACAACGTTGACCGTTGGAGGCGCTGTAACGGGTCAGCCCTTGCAGCCTGGCATGGTGCTCACCGGCGGAACGGTTGTATCAGGAACCACCATCACTGGCTACCTGAGTGGCAACGGTGGAGCTGGTACGTACACGGTATCGTCCACTCAAAACACAACCTGCACTACAGCCAATTTAAATATCACCGGTGAAGACCGTGTTTACAAAATAACCCCAACCATCACTGGGCAATATAACATCTCGGTGAGTCAAACCAATAACTTTTCGGCCAATACTCTTGGCAACTCCGACAACGTTGGTTGGTGGCTTACGAATAGCACCTGTCCGGCGGTTTTTACTGCCAGCAACGTCATCGACTCCTACACCCCGGGTTATACGTTATCAACCGGTGCTTGGGGAACACCTGCAGCAACAGCAGGCCTCTGCTATAAGGCCTCTAAAGCCTCGATTAGCTTAACCGCTGGAACCGATTACTACCTTTACATAGATAGCCGCAGCCCGGTGGTGAACTGCTTTTACAACATCGATATCCGAAAGGTGGATGCAGGCAAGGGTAACCTCTTAACCAATGCAATAGCGCATGACTTCCTTTCGGCTGCATGCGGTTCTTCAACATGGACCACATCTGGCACCACCTGCGAAAAAGGCAACGACATCACCTCCTTAAGCTATGCAGGTCAATACAACCCCAATTACTTACGCGGAGAAGACATTGTGTATCAACTCACGAATTTAGTGGCTACGAATCCATACAGCTTTACCGTTACAGGAACGAACCCTACCAACAATAGCGATGTGGGCTTTTATTTGATTAGTGGTTCTCCTACCTTAATAAACGGAGTGATAAGCGGTGGTACGCTCGTTGATAGCGCCTTCAGCGCTAACGGCAACATAGCCACAAAGACAATTTCAGTTGCGGCCGGAACGACATACTACCTCGTGATCGATAGCTGGGCTTACCCCGACTGCTTTT